>CAZFSE010000098.1:0-16320 GCA_964521805.1 uncultured Verrucomicrobiota bacterium | reverse complement strand
AGCGATACTCCTTCCGGCTGGTGCTGGCGCATCTGAACCATGGGTTGCGCGGGCGGGAGTCGGAGGAGGATGAGCACTTTGTGTGCGCCCTGGCCTGGAAGCTGGGTTGCGAGGCGATTGTGGAGAGCGCGGAGGTGAGCGCGCTGGCCCGCCGGGAGGGGATTTCGATCGAGATGGCGGCCCGCAAGGCCCGGTATGATTTTTTCCAGCGAGCCGGAGCGGCGGCGGGCGCGGAGGTGATCGCCACCGCGCATACCGCCGATGACCAGGCGGAGACCGTCCTGCTGAAACTGGCGCGCGGCGCCGGGGCGCAGGGCCTGGGCGGCATCGCCCATGCCAGCCGGCTGGGGGCGTTCCGTCTGGCGCGCCCCTTGCGGGATGTGACCCATGCCGGGGCGTGCGCTTTTTTGCGGCGGCATGGGCTGGCCTGGCGGGAGGATGCCAGCAACGCCCGGCTGGACGTCTTGCGCAACCGGGTGCGGCATGTCGTGCTTCCCCTTTTGGAGGAGCAGTTGAATCCTGGCATCCGGCAGGCGCTGGTGCGCATGGCCGACGTGCTCCATGCGGAGAATGCCTGGCTCGACGAGCTGGCCAGGGAGCATCTGGGGCCGCGCCTGGCGGGCGGCGAGCCTGCCGCGTTCAATCTGGTGGGCTGGGAGGGCCTGCCCCTGGCGTGCCGGCGGCGGCTGATCCGGCTCTGGCTGGCGGGAGCGGGCGTGGACCCGCTGGCCTTGGATTTTCAGGCCCTCGAACGAATCGAGCGGCTGGCGGAAACGGCGCGGAGCGGAGGGAGCATTCCGCTGGCGGGCGGCTGGCGAGTGCGGCGCGCCCGGGAACGGTTCATGCTGGAGCAAGGGCAGTCGCCGGGCCGGGCCGCTTCGTTTTGCGCAAGGCTCAAGATTCCCGGTGTCACCTGGGTTCCGGAGGCTGGACTCAGCGTGGCGGTGGAGAAAAAAACGGGATTTGAGCGCACAAGGTCCCTGGGCATCGGCCTTCTGCCCGCTGAGGTGGCGCTGTCCGCGGCGGCGGTGGGGCGCTCGGCCGTCTTGCTTCGTTCCTGGCGTCCTGGAGATCGAATTCGTCCGCTGGGCCTGGCGGGATCCCAGAAGGTGCAGGACCTGTTTACCGATGCCAAGGTTCCGGCGGAGCGAAGGGCGGGAATTCCTCTGCTGGAGTGCCGGGGAGAAGTGGTGTGGGTGGCGGGGCACCGTGTGGCGCGAGGTTGGGAGGTGCCGGGACCGGAGGGACCGTCACTGCGCTTCGTGGTTGAAAGGGCGCCTCCGGGAGATTATTCTGCCGGCCAATGACGATGCAACTGACTCGGAAAAACTGGGTGATCCTTGTTGTGGGCGCGGCCTTGGTGAGCGCCCTGCTGTATGGCTTTCTGGGGTGGCGGGCCCATCGGGCCAAGCAGGAGGTCTTGGAAAGCCTCAAGGCCATTTGCCCCGAGCTTTCCGCCCTGGCCCGGATAGACGTCTCATCGCCTCCCGCCGAGCAAATCAAGGAGATGAGCCGGCCTTTTAAAGCCGTCATCCCTGTCCTTGGCGCGGGTGAGAAGCGATTGCGCGCCTGTGGGTTGGGGCAAACGGAGCTGTACGGAGAAATCGCCCAGCTTTTAACGGGAAGTCTTGAGCTGGTCCGCTGGAGGAAGGGAGAAAGCCGGAAGGGGCTTGATTTGATCCTGGAAAGCATCCATTCCTCCGCGGTTGCCCTGGCCGCGCGCTGTGAGCAGTAAAGGTCCTGGACCAGATTGTTTTTCCTGTTCTGGTTTTTTCTCTTGCGTCACTGGGGGGTGTCACCTATATTGCCGGGACTTTTGAGGGAGAAGTTATGGCACGAGTATGTGAAATTTGTGGAAAAGGCGTTCGGGCGGGCAACCGGATCATCCGGCACGGCTTGGAAAAGAAAAAGGGTGGGATCGGGTTGCACACGACGGGAATCACCCAGCGTCGTTTTCTGCCCAACCTCCAGAAAATCCGTGTATTGGTCGATGGGGGAGTGCGTTCGCGCAAGGTTTGTACGGGTTGCATCAAGGCTGGCAAGATCGTCAAGGCTTGATTCATTCAGCCTGTCGGCTGTGGCGGGCCGCCTGTCTTTCCTTTTCTTGAGGACGGCGGCCTTTTGAAGGGTCCATCCAGGGTATCACCCAGGGTTCAGGAGGAAACGCGATGATTCTACAACCCAAGGAACAACCGGCTGAATTGGACGTGGGGGGCAAGAAGGTCTCCCTGCCTGTCTATCAGGACGTCATGGGCAACCGTGCGGTGGACATCCGCAATCTGCGCAAGGATGCGGGGGTGATCGCGTTTGATCCGGGGTTTGCCAATACGGCGGTCTGCGAAAGCGCAATTACCTTTGTGGATGGCGAAAAGGGCGAGCTGTCGCACCGGGGTTATCCCATTGAGTACCTGGTGGAGCATTGCACCTTCATTGAGGTGGCCTACCTGCTGTTGCACGGGAGCCTGCCCAACAAGGACCAGCGCGACCGGTTTTCCAAGCTGTTGAACCGTCATTCCATGATTCATGAGGATATGAGCACCTTCTTCCGGGGCTACCCGGAGGGCGCTCACCCCATGGTGGTGCTCTCGGCCATGGTGATCTCCCTTTCCGCGTTTTACCCGGAGATCGAGGAGTCGGCCGATCGCGAAGAACTGGACATGACCGCGACGCGCCTGCTGTCCAAAATGCGCACCATTGCCGCCTTTTCCTATAAGAAATCCATTGGCGAGCCGTTCGTCTATCCCAGCAACAGGCTTTCCTACTGCGAAAACTTCCTCAACATGATGTTTTCTTCGCCGGTTTCGGATTTCAAGCTGGAGCCATACCTGGTCAAGGCGATGAACCAGTTGCTGATTATTCATGCCGACCATGAGCAGAATGCCTCGACGGCGACGGTCCGGCAGGTGGGGAGCACCAAGGCCAATCTGTATGCGGCCATTTCCGCCGGCATCTGCGCCTTGTGGGGGCCCCTGCACGGCGGCGCCAACCAGGCGGTCATCGAGATGCTCCAGCAGATTCAGAAGGAAGGCCTCACCGCCGAGAAGGCGATCGAAAAAGCCAAGGACAAGAAGGACGCTTTCCGGCTGATGGGCTTTGGCCACCGGATTTACAAGTCCTATGATCCGCGCGCGAAGATTGCCAAGAGCATCTGCACGACCATTCTCAACAAGATGAACGCGCAGGACCCCCTGCTGGAGATCGCCATCAAGCTGGAGGAGAAGGCGCTGGCGGATCCGTATTTCCAGGAGCGCAATCTCTACCCCAACGTGGACTTTTATACGGGCATTATCTACCGGGCCATGGGTTTTCCCACGGCGATGTACACGGTGTTGTTTGCCCTGGGCCGCCTGCCGGGCTGGATCGCGCACTGGCTGGAGTTGAAGCAAGATCCTGATCAGAAGATTTACCGCCCTCGCCAGTTGTATGTGGGGTCTCCGGTTCAAGGTGTTCCTGGAAAGCCCGCCTCCCGGGCGGTCCGTTCCAGCGACTTCGCGCGTCCGGGGTGAGGGGCTGTGGCATGACGACGCAAAAGAAACGAAGCCTTCGCCGGTCCGACCGGGTGGAGATGCTTTTTCTGGAATCCGTCCGCAGGCGATGTCCAGGGCATGGGCCGGTGCTGGTGGCGCTGGGCGATCTGTATACCAAGGCGGGCCATTTTCAAGACGGCTTGGAGGTGGATTTGGAGCTCATCCAGCTATGTCCTTCCGATCCCGTGGTCTGGTATAATCTGGCCTGCAGTTATGCGCTGACCGGGAAATCCGAAGCCTCCTTCCAAGCCTTGGAAAAAGCCATACAACTGGGCTACGACGATGCTTACAGCATGAAAAAGGATCCGGATTTGGAGGCGGTGAGGGGGCATCCGAAGTTCCAGGAATTGTTGTCGCGCATCAAAGAGGTTGAGTTGCCGTTTTAGGGGGGAAGAATGCCGCCGGCTCGATGGATGTGCTGCCGGTGCCGCCAAACTGACCCGGGGCTTCCTGGAAACGGAACCAACCATCCAGGATGCTGTGTCTTTCTTCTCTAATTCCCACGATGCACAAACGTACAAAGCGCTGTTGAGTGAGAACGATTGCAAGAAATAAGGAATGATTTCATCCTGCATAACACTTGATATGTTTTGGTTGATAGGGTATCCATTTCCCAGAATTTCATTCACGTTTAACGGACGAGGGGGCGTATTGTGGTCAGGGGTTTTGAGAGAGGAGTGGCGGGCTTCACCTTGGTGGAGGTGATGATTGCTTCCTTTCTTTCCACCCTGTTATTGCTGGGGGTCTATGTGGCCATGCTCAAGTTCATTGACCTGGTTGTCACAGCCCGGCAACACAACGAAGCGCAGACGCTGGCGATGGACCGGATCTGGAGCGTCTTCAACCAGCCCTACCAAACGTTGAGGGACTTTTCGCCCAATCCCCAGGTGGAGCAGGTCCCTTCCACCAGCCCGCTTTTCCCTTATGGAGGCACCTTGCGAACCGGAGTTTTGGTTGAATCCAATGCATGCACGATTCTGGTGGCGGTGGACTGGATGCCCCTGGCGTTTGGCGGCCAGCCCATTGCCTCCCGCGAGTTGCTGTCGTTGCGGCGGTCGCCGGTCCGGAGATAACAGATGAACAAAGGCTGTCATCACAAGCAGGGATTTACCATGGTCGAGGTGTTGATGGCCTGTTCCGTTGGCGTCATTGTCTTGGGGGTGATGATGATCCTGCTTGTTCAATCGCTGAGGATTTGGCGGGACGGATCGGCCATGATGCAGTTGACCTTTCAATCGCGAATGGCCCGCGAACGTGTGTTGCGCGGACTGGATGGCCGCAATGGCCTGCGGCAGGCCTCCTCACGTTCCTTTGCGATCACCCCGGGTGGAGGATCGCTGGATCGCCTGCTCTTTCGCGTGGACCCCGGCGACTGGCCCACCGCGGATCCCGGCGACGATTATGCCTACACCCTGGATACGGATGCCGAAAGGCGGCTCCGGGTGGACGGCCCCTTCCTGACCGTTCCCTTGTACAAGCCGGGGTTCCGGACGGAGGTCGTGGCCTTGTCCTCCAGCGGGCGCACCGTCCATGCGCGAATCGAAGTCACGTTGCAGACCGGCGGGCGCAGTTATACCAACCGCCAAATCATCCAGACCTTTTTGTGCAATCCATGAAGGAGCATGCCATGAACAAAAATCCGCAAGGGAATGGGTTGGCGAATTCGACGTCCGGGATGGTGTTGCTGGTTGTTCTGTCCTTCATGGTGATCATCATGATTATCTGCGGAGCGTTGTTCACCATGACGCGCAACCACCTGGTCTCGATGCGGGCCCTGTGGGCTTCGGACCGGGCCCTGCTCGCCGCGCAATCCGCGCTGGAATTGGCCAAGGCCGACATTGACGCCACCTTCCGGGCCTTCTACAACTCCCCGTATTTTGGGGGGACGGATTTCCGCTGGCGCCGTTTGGATTGGTTTGACAGCCCTGGGTCCGGCTCCATTGGCCGGGATGGGTATGTCTATGCCTATCCGCAAGGCGGAGGGGGCGGAACACAAATCTGGGTGAACGTGGTGGATACCCGGTTTGTGAATCTTTTATCCCGCGAATTGATACTTACCGCCCGGGCTCGTGTTGGGGATGCGGAGCGGAGCGTCACCGAGGTGGTGCAGTACGGCCTGGCCCAGTCGCGTGTCTTTGATTACGCCTATTTCATCAACAACTTTGGATGGTTCTGGGGCACCCCGATCTATGCCAACGGGGATGTCCGGGCCAATGGGAATTTCAGCCTGCGGTCCGGGCCCACCATCAATGGGGATGTGTATGCGGGCGTAAACCCGGCTTTGGGGGCGCCGGGGAATGTCGAGGGCTCCTGGCTGTTTCAAACCCTGTTGCAATACTATGGGGGCGCCCCGCGCCGGGGCCGTCCGGGCAATCCGCCGCATGCCGGTTATTCGGAGGATTGGGCGATGGGATATCCCGGCGTTTCGGTGGCCCATGCCCTGCAGGACATTCTGGAAATGCCGTACCTGGGAGATTTGCGGGAATATGAGTATCTGGCGCAATACGACAATGGCACGATCTCGCAGGGAGGACACGTGATCATCTCCAACGTGTACCGTGGCTTGGGGCCTGATAACACCCCGGGGACCGGGGATGATGGCACGATCATGCTCAGTGGAACCCGCGCCAATCCCCTGATTCTGGATGGCCCGGTGGTGGTGCAGGGCGATGTGATCATCAAGGGCTATGTGTCGGGCCAGGGCACGATCTATGCCGGGCGCAATGTGCATGTCGCCGATGATATTTACTATCTGGATCCCCCCCGCTGGGAAAAGCCGGACGCTGATCCGGGGCGCACGGCCGAGCTCAATGCAACCCGGGATTTCCTGGGGCTGGCGGCCAAGGGCAATGTGATCATCGGCAACTACACGGTTCAGAATTGGCGGGACAATGTGACTTACTACCTCCAGCCGTCGACCTTTACAAAGCCGTATGACACGGATGCCTCCGATGCCTCCATCGGGTATGATTCGGATCGCAACCCCAACAACGGGTATCGCTTTAATGGCGACTACACCGCGCTGGATGGGGGCGCCAAGCTCGGCAATGCGGGGAATACCGTGACCAATCGCCGGTATTATGAGTCCAGTGTCTCGCACACCAACTTCAATCAATTCGCCGGGGGCAACAACTCGACGGTCAGCAATATTGATGCGGTGGTGTACAACAACCACGCCATTACGGGGTATACCCCGCAGGGGCTGACCATCAATGGCGCGCTGGTTGGGCGTGACGAGGGGATTGTTTTTGGCGGAAATATCCGGATGAATTGGGATATCCGGCTTGGGAGCGAAAGCGCGGAGGCGATCCCCACCGACTTCTATCTGCCGCGCACCCTTGCGACGCCCGTCACCCGGAATTGGAAAGAGGGTGGCTGATGCGCAGAGTTCCATGCCTGCTGATGGCTCTGGCCGTGCTGGGCGGAGGGGTGGGGCGCGCGGCCATGAATTCGGATGGCGGCCTCTCGGCCAGCGAGGCCACCCATGTGCGCGATCATTTGCTGGCCGTGGATCCTGAAGTTCTCCGGGCGCGCATGGAGGAGGCCCGCCTCAACAAGAATGCCGAGGTGCGCCGCATCATGTCGGTGCCGCCCGCTGATTTTGCGCATTATGCGAATCCGCCGGGTCTTCAGCAAACGCGGCCCTTGCGCGAACGGATGATGACGCCCCATGATCCCCTCACAAAAACGGTGGTCAAGATCGTCCTGTTCATTTCGCTGGGCACCCTTATCCTCTCCTTTGTAGCCTTTCGCTTGTCACACACCCCGCAGAAGAAGTAGAGTCCAGCGGCATGAGCAAATCCATTACGCGGAGGGAACTGGAACAGACCTGCTGTAATCCCATTCCCTTGCCCCATTATCCCCGGGGGCGGCAGTGCCGCGACAAGGCCCGCACCGGCGGATGGATGCATCCCTGGCGCGCGGATTTCCGGGAGACCGCGGATCCCTCGGTGCTGTATCATGACGGAAAATGGATTCTGTATCCCTCCTGCGGCATGGCCTACGTCACGGAGGATTTCATTCATTGGCAACACCGCCCGGTTACGCCGCTGGACGATGTGGGATATGCCCCGACCGTCGTCCCCTTCCGCGGAAAATTCCTGCTGACGGCCTGTGGCGCCGGGCTCTGGATGAGCGACAGCCCGTTGGGCCCGTTTGAGTGCCTGGGCCCGATGCAGTTGCCGGAGGGCGGCGCGCTGGCGGGGGCGCTGTATTGGAATGACCCCATGCTCTTTGCCGATGAGGACGGAGCGCTGTATGGCTACTGGGGGCTGGGCAAGGGCGGCATCAAGGGCGCGCTCCTCGATCCGGAGCACCCCAACCGGATGCAGACGGTGCCCAAGGTCCTTTTCGAGTTTGATCCCTCGCACGTTTGGGAGCGCTTTGGCGAATGCAATGAGGATCGCAACAGCAGTTTTGTCGAGGGCGCCTGGATGCTCAAGCACGGGCGGCGGTATTTCCTGACCTACGCCGCGCCAGGCACGGAATGGCGCAACTACGGCATGGGCGCGTATGTTTCGGAGTCGCCGCTGGGCCCCTTCCGGTACCAGCCGCGCAACCCGATCCTGCGCGATCCCGAGGGGCTGGTGAATGGGGTGGGGCATGGATGCCTGGTGCGGGGGCCTCGCGACACCCTCTGGGCTTTTTATACCTGCCTCGTCCGCAACCTCCACAATTTTGAACGCCGGTGCGGCTTGGATCCGGCGGGGTTTGATGCCGAGGGGAATCTGTTTGTGCTGGGGGCGTCGGACACGCCCCAGTGGGCGCCCGGCGTGCGGGAGCACCCGGAACTGGGCAATGAGGCCGGCCTGTTGCCCCTGGGCGTCAATCGCATTGCGCAGGCCTCCAGTTATGTGCCGGGCCGCGAGCCCTCCTATGCCTTGCACGATTCCCTGCGCACCTTCTGGCAGGCGGCGCCGGACGATGCCCAGCCCTGGCTGGTTTGCGACCTCTGGAGCCGTTTTCGCATGGGGGCCTGCCGCATCCACTGGGCGGAGCCGGGCTTGGATTATGACAACGACATCCTGCCCGGCCCCGTGCAATACCGCCTGGAGGTGTCCGATGATGGCCAGGCCTGGCGCACGGCGCTGGACCGCACGCGGAGCCAGGAGGATCTGCTTGTGGATTACCAGGTCTTTGAACCGGTTGTGGCCCAGTGGTTCCGGCTGGTCATCACCGGGCACGCCCGCGGCATCGCCCCCGCGATCTTGAACCTGACCCTGTTCGGAGAAAGCGAATGATGTGTTTGCTCCCTGTGAGGCCTGTATGAAGACAACGCGGTTGATGTTGCCCCTGCTTCTTCTGTTGCTGTGTGGCGCGGAGTGCGCGCGGGCGGATGGAGGCCTGATCGGCCATGCGGAGGCCGCGGCGGCCACCAATTTGCCGGCGGATGTGACGGCGAAACTTTCCTGCTTGCGCTGGTTCTTCACGCATGCCTCCGTGGGTGGAAATATCATCACCGGCATGAACGTTTTGCATGAAGGCAATCCGGCCCGGTATCCCCTGGTGATCTATGGGTATGATGGGCAGAACGGCGATGGCGACTACCATGGAGCGGTTGAGACAGAGGGCAGTGAGGGCTCCAGCACGTACCGGGCCTCCAGCCTGCCCTCCACAACCTCCAACGGCATTCTCTACGAATGCCAGCGGGGAAACCCGGACTGGAGCAACAAGATCACCTGTTTCAGCAATTCGGTCATTCAGTCCGGATGGCGCTTTCCCAAGGTGAATGTTGTGATGGACAAGTTTTGCTGGATAGATCCCTATGCCGATCCCGTCCAGTATTGCGCCACCCTGAGCGGTTTGGAAGGGCGGTTCCCGCAAACCTTGTTTGTGTATATGACCATCCCGCTGACCACCGAGACCGCAGGCTCGGAAAATGACAACCGCAATGCGTTCAACCAGGCGGTGCGTCAATATTGCCTCGCGAACAGCAAGTGGTTGCTGGATGTGGCTGACCTGGAGGCGTGGACTACGGCCGGCGTCCAGCAAACCTATGTGTCGGGTGGCGTGACCAATCAGCGCATGGTCAGTTCCTTCGCTGTCGATCCAGGGGGCGGTGACTTTCATCTGAATCTGGCAGGACGGCGCCAGGTGGCGCTGGGATGGTATGCGCTGGCTGGCGCGCTGTTTGCCGCGGACCGCGATGGCGATGGCTTGTCGGATGGAGACGAGCTATTGGCTGGCACCTGCCCAACGAATGCGTCGGATGTCTTGTCGGCGGCCGTCCGGGACGTTGGACAGCCGGGCCGGATGGGCCTTCAGTGGCAGATGGTGACGGGGCGCGTCTATTCGATCGGACAATCCTCCTCGCTCGTTCAACCGGGATGGAGCAACGCTGTCACCAATCTTTCCGGCAGTGGGCTGTACACCCATACAACGGATGTTTCATCGGTGGACTCATCCTATTTTCGCCTCCAGGCCCGGCAGTGAAGAGGATGAAAGGTGCCTGTCTCGGCCGACGACCGGCCCAGCCATCTCTTTGTCGAACGACAGAGCCGAATTTCTCGTAGAACTTGTCCCGCCCGAAGGCTGAGAAAAGACCGACGAAAGTGGCGGACGATGCGTTGATCCTGAGCTCCCGGAACTCCGCCAGGGTCGGGATGCGTCTCGTGAATTGCAGATGTTGAGTGTCTTTCATGACGTCACGCTTCATGCCCTTTTCTTTCGGCAAACGTACAGGAGTCTTCCCGGTCGGGCTTCCGGTGGTTTCAGCGTGTTGCCGTCACACTTCGTAAAACGGAATCCCGCGGCGCGGACGGCTTGAAAGGATTGAAGCCCTCGCACGCGAGTACATACCACGCGGATGCGTGCGGGGAAATGCGGCGCAGGTCGGCCGGATCGTTCGGCCAGCGCGTCTTATTGGCGATGAAGGAGAAGCCCTTCGTGCCTGGGTAAAGTTCGCTGTCCAGGATCGTCTTCTCGATTTCCGCCAGCCAGCGGTCACGGCTCTTTGCGTCGCCCAACACACCGTAGGCCGCGGCGATTTCCAGCGTCGGCGCGACTTCCAGCCGGCCATCCCTGACGTCGTCGAGCATGAAGGCAAACCCGTCCATCTCCTGCCCACTGGTCTCCGAGACGACATGAACCAGGAAGTTCGTGACATGGTCCATGGACAGCAGGTCGGGCGCGAAGCCGGACATGCAGGCCCATGCGTCCAGTTCGCTATTGTCCCCTCGCCAGTTGCCGACCACCAGGGTCAGGTATTTCTGCTCCGCGTCGCACTTCGACAGGAGGTACTTCCGAAGATTCTCCCGCACCTCCGCCTTGTCCGGGTATGCCGCGAGCGCCGCCCACGCGTCGACACAACCTTCCGTGTTCTTGGAGTGCACGAAATTGCTCCCGTAACCGTCGAAGCCGTACCAGAGGCCGTAATCGTTCTCTTCACTGATCTCCGCGCCCGGCCGGTCCTGCAGATCCGCGAGCCAGTCGGCGATCGCGCGCGCCATGTCGTCGTATTTCGTGTTTCCGGTCTTCTCCTTGTAGTAGGTCAGCGCGAGAAGCACCCACGAGTTGTCGCCTTCCCAGCGGATGGAATCCATCAGCGGCGTTCCGTCGGTCTTGTGAAACTGGACAAACCCGCGGTGGCGGACGCTGGGTCCGACAAACTCCTTCGGCATGAGCTTGTGGAGAAAGTCGAAGAACCGCTCCGCGCGCTCGGTATCGCCCTTGAGCGTGAACGCCATCGCGGCGACGCTGTTCGCATACACGCTCTCGAAGTCGCGCCCTTCCGGCGCGATGTAGCCGCCGTCACTCTGCGCGGCGCACAGCCAGGCGTAGACCTCTTTCTCATAACGCCCGGCCGTCTCCGGCTGTGGGGTTGTGGCACAGGATGAAGTGAATATCGCGCCAAGGAACAGAATGGGAATGATGATGTTCATGTTGCAAACACTAGCACGTAAGCGGTTACGCGTCGAGCAATTATTAGGATGGTCATATTCTCGATAGTACACCCACGTATTCGTCAGTCCAAAGGACTTCAATTCCGTGACGATATCCATGATGGATCTCGCTGTCGTTTGTGGCGAAGGTTCGAGAAGAATCGTTTGTCGTTTGTTCAATTCTGCTAGCCGCGTGAGTAGGTCTGTCAGCTCTTGGCGCTGGATCGGACAATCATTGATGGAGTAGACGACGTTGCCTGCATCCGTTGTGACAACTCGCGGGAACTAAAAATAATCGCCGTCAAAACAACGACGACAACAATGAATCCAAGAAAAAATACCTGCATAATAGCCAAATCCCACCTCATGAATCCAAGAAAGACTGAAAGCATTTCCAACCTCAAACAAGGACAGGAGGTCAACCGATGGGGAGTATATTCCAACGCGCTCATCCGGCAATCCAAGAGTTGCTCAACACCCGAGTCCTCATGATATCTGCTCCGTCTTTGCTTGAAACGTTTTGTAAAAGGCTCTATATAGCGGACACCAATACGGGAGGCCTATGAAAATGCGGCGCATGTCCCTTGTCGTCGGTGTTTTTTTCCTGTCCTTTGTTTCTTCCTCTTTTTCCGGCACGGTCAAAATTGATGGAGGCTCTTCCTATGCCACCATTCAGGCGGCGGTGGATGCCGCTGTGAGCGGAGATCGGATTTTGATTTCCACCGGGGTCTTTTGCGAGGCGGTCGCCGTCTGGAATAAGGACCTGACCTTGGAGGGGGGCTATGACGAGGGGCTCGTCTCCCGTCCTGGCGGCTTCACCGGCCTGACGTCCAGCAATCAATCCTCGGTGATCTGGTTCAATATCAGCAGTTCGCATGTGGATCAAGTGAGCTTTTTCCATGGGATCGCCAACGGGTTTACCCTGGGGTATGGCGGGGGTTGTGTGATGAATCAGTCGTGGGTTGAATTCAACGATTCGTCCATATTTTCCAATCAGGCGATCTATGGCGGAGGGTTGTTCGTGGATGAGCTTTCGCAGGCCATTCTGACCGGGCGGTCTCGCATCTATGATAACATTGCGCTCTGGCGCGGGGGCGGGGTGCACGTCAAGGGGATGCTCGACATCTTGCATGAAGATAGCGACATCGTTCATAACATTGTCAGCAACGGCTATGGGGGCGGCATTTTCCTGGAACAGGCCTACCTGCAAATTTCACAGGGCGATATCCTCGACAACATTGCCGCCGGCACGGATACGCTATCCGCCGGCGGCGGCATCGCGGCCATCAGTAGTGAGCTGGTCCTGGGCGACGGCCTGTATATCTCCAACAACATGGCGTTCTGGGGCGGGGGCCTATCCTTGCTTGACTCCACGGCGCATGTTGGGCGCGCGACGTCCGCCGATGTGATGTTCAATCACAACACGGCTTGGTATGGCGGCGGACTGCAAGCATGGACTTCAGAGATCAATTTGCGGGGTGCGCTATTTCGCGACAACGCGGTCACAACCAGTGGCGGAGCCGCATTTTTGTGGGATTCAAGAGTCTCTTCGGATACCAACCGGCTCATCGTATTGAATAATCATGCGGCCCTGGACGGTGGCGGATTCTATCTGGCCAACTGCCAGGCCAATTGGTCGGCTGTTAGTTTTGGGGATGGTCTTGAGCCGGGCAATGAGGCGGGCAACAGTGGTGGAGGGTTGTATCTCACCAACTCGGCCGTGCATATCTATGGGGGGCAATTCATTGGCAATCGGTCGGGCTTTTCCGTCGTGTACACCAATGGGCAGGGTGGCGCCATCGCGGCCTACCGCTCGGGGCTCATACTCACCAATGGGCCAGGCCTTGATGGCCTGTATACGAATGTCGTCTTCAGACACAACCAGGCCTCCAATTACTTTGGTGGTGCGGTGTATTTGGGCGATGAATCGCACATCAATTTCCATAATGGGTTCGCGGAGGGCAACCAGGCCACGGATGGCGGCATGTTGTATGCCTCTCCCGCGTGTGCCTTCTTGTTTGTGAACTGCACCTTGACCGGCAACACGGCGATGACGGATGGTGGCGCCATCGCCGCTCGCGGCGACGGCACCATCCATGATTGCCGGTTTCTCAACAATACAGCGGGGCGGGGCGGTGGCGGCATTCAATTAGACCGTTGCATGATGGAGATCAGTCAATCCTCGTTCATCCGGAATGTCGCCGCGTACTCCGGTGGTGGCGTGCACTGCTATGATGCCGCCTTTGTTGACATCAATACGCCGGCCGATGAGCCGCTGTACAGCTCCACCAGCGGCTGGCGCTCGCTTTTTCTCGGGAACAGGCCCGAAGGGGTGAGCATATCGTTTCGTTCGACAGGGACGTTGTCGCGGGTGGCCTTCATCTCCAACGACTTCAACTGTATTAATGTCCTTTCCTCGCAGTTGGTCCTGAAAGAATCGCTGGTTGACGGATATTCGAGCATGTCTATGGGATTAACCTCCAGTACGGGCACGATTTCTTCCTGTACCCTTTTCGGGGGGATTAACGTGAGTGCCGCAAGCGGATTAAGCCTCTCCAATACGATTCTCGTGGGCTCCATCTCGACTTCAGACACCTCCAGGGTGGTGGCCGATTATTGCTGTACGCCTGCTGAACTCAGGCCGGGGACTGGCAACATCACCAACGCGCCGATTCTGTATGCCAACTATCATCAGCGGGCGAATTCTCCGACAATCAATGCCGGCAGTGCGGTCGACGATCCGTTCCTGCTGGACATGGATGCGGAATCACGCGTGGGAGCCACCTCCGACATCGGATGTGATGAGTTCGTGGATGAAGACAACGACGGTCTTCCCTCGTACATGGAAACAGGAACCGGCCACATTGAAAACGAGTTTGACATGGGGTCGAACCCGTTGAATCCGGACACGGATGGCGACGGGTTTGGCGATAACGATGAGTGGTGGGCGGACACCGATCCCAATCAGGCTGGCAGTTGTCTGCGCATCTCCCGTATCGAGAACGAGGGGCCTTACCTGAGGCTCTACTGGCAGGGCGGTGAACGGGTTCTTCAGTATTTGGAAGAGAGCACGGACATGTTTGGCGAGTGGTCCATGATTACCATCCTAACCCCGCCCACCGCCACGGCCACGAACTTTACCGTCAATAACCATCTTCCCAACGTTCAATACCGGCTCCGGACGTATCGGCAGTAGAACACTGCCAGGGCAAAAAGCGACCACCCATGGGCCGATTCCGCGGGGACAGGCTGTGGCTGGGAAAAAGTTCCAAGGATTGGAAAAAAACGAAAAAAAAGTTCCAAGGGTTGGAACTTTTTTCAGGAGTCGTGTGCGGCGAGGGTGAGCAGGGCTTCGTGGGCGGCGGCAGTTTCGGCGGTGCGTTTATTGTGGCCGGTGCCGTGCCCCTGAACGGCGCCTTGGATGATCACTTCGACCATGAAGGTGCGCAAATGGGGCGGGCCTTCCTCCTTGAGCAGGTGGTAGGAGGGGCTTGTTTTCCAGCGCTTCTGGCACAGCTCCTGGAGCGCGCCCTTGGGGTTGTCGGGCCCCAGGTCGGGGGAGGTCTTTTCCAGAAAAGGTTCGAACAGGGTTCGAAAGATTTTTTCGACGGCGCGCAGGCCGCCATCGAGGTAGGCGGCGCCGATGACAGATTCGAGGGCGTCGCTCAGGGTGGAGAGGCGGTGCTGGCCGCCGGTCTTGGCTTCGCCGTGACCGAGGCGCAGGTAGTCGCCCAGGGCGATGGACTGGGCGATGCGGGCGAGGGTGCGGGTATTGGCGAGGCGGCTTCGCAACTGGGTGAGCTCGCCCTCCTGGGATTGCTCGTATTTCTCGTAGAGGTGGGCGGCGGCGACGAGGCCAAGGGCGGCATCACCCAGGAATTCCAGGCGCTGGTTGTCCTCTTCAACGTCCTCATTTTCGTAACGGTAGGAGGGGTGGGTGAGGGCGGTCTGCAAAAGCGGCTTCTTTCGGAAGCGGTATCCGAGGGCCTTTTCCAGGGGTGTTCCAAACCATCTCATGCGCGTGGGTGGAATTGTTCGTGGACCGATTTGAGGCGGGCCTGATCCACGTGGGTGTAGATTTGCGTGGTGGTGATGTCGGCGTGTCCCAGCATTTCCTGAATAATCCTCAAGGGCGCTCCATTGGCCAGCAAATGGCTGGCAAACGAATGCCGCAACGTGTGCGGCGTCAACTTTTTGCTGATGCCGGCTTTTCTAGCATACTGCCGGATCAAACACCAGATTCCTTTTCGGCCCAGGGGTTTGCCCCGCCAGTTGAGGAAGACGGCGCGGGGATCCTGGCCCTTGATGAGGCTGGGGCGCGATTCGGTGAGATAGCGCTGGAGGCTGGCGCGCGCGGATTCGCCAAAGGGGACGACGCGCTCCTTGTTGCCTTTGCCGATGCAACGGAGATAGCCGGCATCGAAGTGCAGGTTGTCGAGCAGGAGATTCGAGGCCTCGGAGACGCGGAGGCCGGAGCCATAGAGGGTTTCAATCAGGGCCTTGTCGCGCAGGCCAAAGCGCTTGGTTTCGTCGGGGGCGGCCAGCAGTTTCTCGACCTCGTGGGTGGACAGGAAGGAGGGGAGGACCTTCCAGAGCCGGGGTGAGTCCATGGCATCGGTGACATTGGAGCTGATCAGGGCTTCCTGCTGGAGATAGCGGAAGAAGATTTTGATGGAGACGAGGCGGCGGGAGATGGAATTGGTGCTGAGGCCCTGGTCGCCGGCCTGAAGCAGGCAATCGAGGATGTGCTTGCGGGTGACATCGTTGGCGGAGGTGATTTTCCGTTTGTCCAGGAAGGCGAAGAAATGCCGCAAATCGGAGGCATAGGCCAGCCGGGTGTTTTCGCTCAAGCCGCGTTCGAGCGCGATATAGTCCAAAAACTGATCCAGCAGTGCTTGCATGAGTCCATTCTC
>CAZFSE010000097.1:8232-16364 GCA_964521805.1 uncultured Verrucomicrobiota bacterium | reverse complement strand
CCTCCACCATAAACGCGGGAACGGGAAGAAAGGCCGGGCGGGAAAGAACGCGGCCCAGGGTCTTCGTGAATTCACGGTTGGTCACGGCCTGGGGGGCCACCACATTGACGGGTCCGGAAAATTCCTTGTGTTCGAGAATAACTTGCAGGGCCCGGACCGCATCCACGAGAGAGATCCAGCTCATGTACTGGAACCCGCGGCCCATGCGCCCGCCCAAGCCCAGGCGGAAGAGTTTCATCATGCGGGGAAGCCCTCCTCCATTTCCGCTGAGCACAAATCCGAACCTCAGCCGGACCACGCGGATGCCCGCGGCGGCGGCCATCTCCGTGGCCGCCTCCCATTCCGTGCAAACCTCGGCCAGAAAGCCCTCTCCGGGGCCGCTGGCTTCGGTGAGCAATTCGTCGGCGCGATCGCCATAGTAGCCGATGGCAGAGGCGGCCAGCAGGACCTTGGGCGGATGGGGAAGCCCGGCCAGAGCCTCTGTCAGCAACCGGGCGCCCACCACCCGGCTGTCGCGAATGCGGTTCTTCTTGTCCTTCGTCCAGCGCCCGGCAATCGGTTCACCCGCCAGATGAACGACCGCCGAGAGGCCCTCCATCTGCCGGCGGTCCAGCGTTCCAGTGATGTCGTTCCACCGAATGCACCTCTCCGGAACCTCTCCCGAGGTCCGAAGGATGCGAATGGGTTCATGGCCCGATGCGGCCAGGGCATGGCCCAAGGCATTTCCAATCAATCCACTTGCTCCGCTAATGGCAATTTTCATATTCAGCCGGTCCTTTTATCTCACGTCAAAAGGCAGGGAAGATAGTCTTTGTACGATCCAAGATCAATCTTCCCGCAGAGGAAAAAAGAGAGGGAGCCCAACGAGTTCAGCCTCCGGAAAACGGAGGGAGAAAGGCGACCGTATCCCCCTCCTGGAGAGGGGTATGCCATTCCGCAAACTGGTTGTTGATCGCGACTTTGACGATATGGGTGGTGAACGTCATCCCCTGCTTCCGGCGGAGCTCCGCAAACAATTCCTCGGCGTTTCTTGCCTCGGTTTTCAGGGTTTCCTGCTGACTGCCCCGCTTTTCCCCCAATAGCGAAAAATAGCGAATATGAATGGTCTTGGAGCCCATGCGGTCCTCCACGATGAAGGCGGCCCGGAATCAATCAAAATACACATACACATCGAACCGGTTCGGACGCACCGGATCCGTGGTGACATCCAGAATGGTCCGCTTGTTTTCCATCACGTCAATATCATCCCGAAAATTCCGAGAGCTCTCCTTGTCGTCCAGCACCACGCGGTAAAGTCCCGGCTTGAGATCATACGCCTCCCAGTCGTAATCGGAGACCGTGTTGGTGGGAAGGCCGTTGATGTAGGGCCGAATGTCGTGCGAGGTGTTGTTGTTGACGATGATGCATCCCATGCCCGCGGGGGGATCGTGGTTGAACTTTTCATCATCGCATCCCGCCGCAAAGACCATCAGCGCAAACGCCAGCAGATACTTTTTCATCGTACTCGCCATCCTTTCCTGGGGCACCGCCCTACAACCGCTTGACCAACCGGAGGCGGTTCCGGCCATCCGACTGCTGGGTGTACACGGCTTCATCCATGCACCGGCGAATCAGGTAAAGGCCCACCCCCTGATCGCTCTCTTCCGTCCAATGGTCCGGAAACACCGGCGGCACATACGCATCAAAATCAAAGGACCGCCCCTGGTCGAGAATGTCCATCTGAAGACCCCGGCCCGACAACTCCACCTCCAGATAAATGGGCGGTTTGGGCACAAGGGCCTCAAAGGCGTGCTCGATCACATTGGTACAGGCTTCATCCACGGCAATTTCAATCTTTCCAGCATCCTCCTCGTGAAAGCCGGCCAATTCAGCCAGGTGGATGGTCAGCATGCGAATCAGGGAGAGCGACTGGGCCTCGCCAGGGACCTGAAAACGAAAAACTCTCACGCCGTCTGAAGCTTGCGGGCTGGCCATCATGTCACTCCTCTGACGCCGGGCACAATGAAAGCAGAGATCTCTTCCTTCCTGCGCAACAATCTACACGTATTTCCTCCCGGAGTCGAGCCACATTCGGACAGAAGTGATGGGCCGGTCACCGATGCGAGCTTTTGAGGTTCAGCATGGCCAAGGAATCATCCAGGTCGCTGGCCATCCAGAAGGGATTGAGGGAGCGCTCTGCCAGGGCCATCCAGGCGGTGGCGCCAACATGAAGCCTCTTGTAGTACAACCAGGCGTCGCCATCCTTAAGATGAAAGCCGGTGGTGATGACTTCGCGATCCGCGGAGGGCAGGGCACCGCAGGGGCTCTGTGCGGTTTGCAGAAAGTCCAGGATCTCCTCGCGCTTGCCGTCCTGGCCGGTGAACGCATAGGCCGCCGCCATTTGCGCGGTGCCCTCGAACCAAACGCCGTCTGCATCCTGGTTGAAGTCAAACCCGCGGCCCGACCGCAGGTGGGCTTCCGCAAACTCCAAGCCCCTGGATAACGGCTGGTTCCGGTTGCGGAAGGCCATGAGCGCCCAGGTCTGGGCATCAATGGGAATCACTTCCTTGTAAATGGTGATGCCGTCATCGCCTGTTCCGGTCCAGAATTTGCCGTCCTCAGAGTCCCACAGGGCGGTGACAAACCGCTGGGCATGGCGGGCGCGCTCCTGCCAGCAGGGCTCGCCGGTAATCAGGTGCAGGCGCTGGAATACGGCAAAGAGATCAATATTGTGCTCGGTGGATTTATAGCACAGCTTGTCCGGATTGGGCTCCCAGCCTTCATATCCGGCGGTATATCCGCCCGCGCCGCGCTGGTCGCGGCAATGTTTTTCAATCCAGTCGCCCATGCGCTCGGCGGAAGCCAGATAATCCTCGCACCCGGTAACCTCATAGCAGGAGATCAGGGCAAGCATGGCCCACGCCATGTTGCCGGCATAGGAACCGGTGGCGACGCGGTCTTCCAGCCAGCTTCGCTTGTGGGAGTCCCACCAGCCCGGGATACGGGCAGTGCGGGTCCGTCCGCCAGGCGCCCAACCCGGAGGCAGGGCCAAATCGCCGCCTTGGTACGCATTGCGCAGGCGTCCATCCGTGTAGTGGCGGTCGTTTTTCTGCGCATACACCAGCGCGTCCGCGATCAGCCGGGCGCGGCGCACATCGCCGGCGCCCAGGAAGGCCAGCGCCGCCAGCGCATTGTCATAGGTGTACGCCGTGTTGCGCAGGACCAGGTCAACATCATCATCACTCGGGATCGTCTCGTAACTGACCATCAGCCTCGGCTCGTTCAGCCGGGGCTTGTCATAGGCAATTTCATCCAGATAAAAAACAATGTCCTTGCCTTCATTCACACCGGCTTTCGTTTGCCAGGCAAAGCCCAGCAGGACGTTGGTGAGATTCAGGTCCTTGACATCCAGCGTGTACTGCGTCCAGTCCTTGTTCAAACGCACATATCCTGTGGCCGCCTGCGGGGCGGAATCGGGATGCGGCTTGCGGGCCTTGCCGGAAAAGGAATCCCGGCCAAGGCCAAAGCAGAAAAACTTGACCTTCTCCCCGCCCTTCTCGCCGCGCGCCCAAAAGGTGAGCTTGGTGGCGCCCTGCAGGTTCACACCGGCACCGGGGGTTTCGCCCCAGTTCAGCGTTGCACAGGAATCCTTTGGCAGGAAAGCCCCATTCATGAAGAACCAGCCGCCCCAGTTGGATTTCCTGGCCTTGAATTCACAGCGGATGCAACTGGAGCCGGCATAGGGTTTTTTTTTCCAGTTCTCGTTCATGGAAGGAACAGAGGGCTCATCTCCCGGATTGCACATCTGGCCGCGTTCGATGAAATGATTGCCCGCGGAAATAAAATCGTTGTACACATACAGCAAGGAATGATGCTGATCCTGCACCTTCGCGAGATAGTCCGTGGCACCCTTCTTCGGCAGACGAAGGGAGGAGTCAGCGGCCTCAGCCATGAACAGGGCTCCCAAAAGTCCCATCAAAAAGGCCAGAAGAAAGACTGGTTTCCTTGTAGCCCGCTCTGCCATCGTTGTGTGCTTCATAAATCACCCGCTCCTTGTGCAGAATCAATAGAGCAGATGGCGTTCCAATTTTTTCTGTGAAACGAAAAAGTGAACTAACCAGTATAGAATTAGGTCGCTTTTTTATTGCGTGGTTTTCTTTTGTCTACACATAAAATAATCTCTAATTTTTGTTATTCATTCTTCTGTAAATAGATGCGATATTTTTGCAACCTAGTATTATTCGCCATGGGACGTTGTCATTTTCTTAAAAACGCGACGATATGGGGCGTGTTTTCGCCGGCATACCTCCCCTCCTAATAAGCATAGGATAGATATGGACCGGTTCTTAAAAAGAGTGGAGGGTGGATTTCTCTTGAATTACGCGGGGACTTCGTGATGCTGGTTTCCGTTTCCAAGCAATAAGAAAAGGAGTGAACGCGAATGAAGGTTGTTTCATCTGTGCTGGCAATAGGGACAGGCATTGCGATGGCGCTGACGGCGGGTGCCCAGGGCCTCGCTCCCATTTCTAAATCCCCTTATGTCGGCGCCATCGTCGTGGATGCGGCAAGCGGAACCGTGGTTTTTGAGAACAACGCAGACACCCGGGCCTACCCTGCCAGCGTGCTCAAACTCATGGATATTCTTCTGATTCTGGAAAAAGTTGACCAGGGCGTACTCAAGCTGGAGGATCCTGTGACCGTCACCGCCGAGGCCGCAAAGATGGGCGGATCGCAGGTCTATCTGAAGGAAAACGAAGTGTTCTCGGTGGATGAATTGCTGTATGCACTGATGATACAATCCGCCAATGATGCCGCCACCGCACTGGCCATTCATATCGCAGGCACGAAAGACGCCTTTGTGGAGTTGATGAATCAGAAGGCCAAGGAACTGGGCATGAACAGCACCGTCTTCCAGTCTGTGCATGGACTTCCCCCGGGGGCAGGACAGAAACCGGATGTGACCACCGCCCGCGACCTGGCCATTCTCGCACGCGAGCTGGCCAAGCATCCCTCCATTTTTAAGTACACCTCCATTCGCCAAAGGGGCTTTCGCAACGACACCTTTGGCATGCAGACCCATAACCGGCTTCTCGGATCGTTTGAAGGATGCGACGGCTTCAAGACCGGTTATTTTCGCGCCGCGGGTTTCTCCATCGTCGCCACCGCCCTGCGAAATGACCGCCGGATAATTGCCGTGGTGCTGGGAAGCCCTAGCAAGGAGGAGCGCGACGCCAAAACCAAGGAATTGCTGGCCAAGGGCTTCATGGCCGCACCTTAAAACGGACTCCCCACCTTTGCCTCAGAACTTTTTGACTTTTAAAAAAACAGATATATCTTATTCCCTATAGTAATAATTCAGTATATTTACCAGTTGTGCGGTAGCATTTATCAAGGAGAATAAGATTATGAGCAGGATTTATGAGGACAACTCGCAATCCATTGGAAAAACGCCTCTTATAAAGCTGAAGCGTGTTCTCGATGGCGCATCTGCCACCGTTCTGGCCAAGGTGGAAGGCCGAAATCCTGCCTACTCGGTGAAATGCCGCATTGGGGCCGCCATGATCTGGGATGCCGAGGAACGGGGAATGCTCAAACCCGGCGTTGAAATTGTTGAACCCACCAGTGGAAACACCGGCATTGCACTGGCCTATGTGGCCGCCGCTCGCGGGTACAAGCTCACCCTCACTATGCCCGACACCATGAGCATGGAACGGCGGCGGGTGCTCTCGGCGTTTGGTGCCAATCTGATTCTGACCCCCGGAAGCGAAGGCATGAAGGGTGCCATCCGCCGAGCAGAGGAAATAGCCCAGTCCGATCCCAAGAAATTCTTCCTTCCCCAGCAGTTTAAAAACCCGGCCAACCCGGCCATTCACGAAAAGACAACCGGGCCTGAAATCTGGAATGATACGGATGGCGCCGTGGATGTGCTCGTGGCCGGCGTCGGAACCGGAGGTACGATTTCAGGCGTGTCCCGCTACATAAAGAAGACAAAGGGAAAGGCCCTTATCTCCGTCGCGGTGGAACCCAGCGAGAGCCCGGTGATTTCGCAGAAGCTGGCGGGACAGGAACTCAAGCCGGGGCCGCACAAAATTCAAGGCATTGGCGCGGGCTTCATTCCGGATACGCTGGATTTAGGCATGGTGGACCGAGTTGAGCAGGTGGACGGCGCCACGGCCGTGGCCTTTGCCAAACGGCTGGCCAAGGAAGAAGGACTGCTGGTAGGCATCTCCTGCGGAGCGGCGGCCGCCGTGGCCGCCCGCCTCGCCCACTTGCCAGAGTTCGCCGGGAAAACCATCGTCGTCATCCTTCCAGATGCCGGGGAGCGTTATCTCTCCACGGTTCTCTTTGAGGGCGTTTAATATGAGAATTTCCACCAAAGGCCGCTACGGAATGCGGTTCATGCTGGACGTGGCCCTTCATGGCCACGGCTCGACCATCTCCCTCAAAGATGTTGCGCGACGCCAGCAAATATCGGAGAAATATCTCTGGCAAGTGGTTCATCCGCTCAAATCCGCCGGGCTGGTCCGTGTCACCCGCGGGGCGCATGGTGGATTCGCGCTGGCCAGGGAGGCTTCTGAGATCACCATGAAGGATATTCTGGATGCCGTGGAGGGGTCCTCCGCTCTGGTGGAATGTTCGGACTGTCCGGAGAAATGTGACCGGAGCCCGGACTGCGCCATGCAATCCATCTGGAAAGATCTGAACCAACAAGTGGCCGGAGCCTTGTCGGCCGTGAACCTTCAGGCTATTGTGGACAAGCAAAAAGATATCGCCAGCAAGGAAGCCGCGGATTTTGTGATTTAGCCAGCCCCGCCCATCTCTTCAGCACAACAATAAAAAGGAAACCAAGCATGACAAACCAAGGACTAAACACGTTGTCGCTCCATGCCGGACAACAACCCGATCCCACCACCGGCGCCCGGGCGGTCCCGATTTATCAGACCACCTCCTACGTCTTCAAGAGCACCGAGCACGCCGCCAATTTGTTTGCCCTGAAAGAATTTGGCAACATCTACACCCGCTTGATGAACCCCACCACCGATGTCTTCGAGAAACGCGTCGCCGCGATTGAAGGCGGAACCGGCGCGCTGGGCGTAGCCTCGGGGCAGTCCGCCATCGCGTATGCCCTGCTGGCCATTACGCGCCTCGGAGATGAAATTGTCGCAGGCAACAATCTCTACGGCGGCACCTACCAACTTTTTCATTACACGTTTCCCAAGCTCGGACGCACGGTGCGGTTTGTGGATTCGCGCGACCCCGCCGCCTTTCAAAAAGCCATCACACCCAAGACACGTGCGATATACGCGGAGACGATCGGAAATCCCAAGCTGGACGTGCCCGATTTCGAGGCGCTGGCGAAGATCGCCCATACGGCGGGCACCCCGCTGGTCGTGGACAACACGGTAGGCGTGGGCTTGGTGCGCCCATTCGATTTTGGCGCGGATATCATCACCAGCTCGGCCACCAAATACATCGGAGGGCACGGAACCTCGCTGGGTGGCGTGATCGTGGATTCCGGAAAGTTCAAATGGAACAATGGCAAGTTTCCCGAGTTTACCGAGCCGGATCCCAGCTACCACGGGCTGGTCTATTGGGATGCGCTGAGCAACGTGCCGGGCCTGGGCAATGTGGCCTTTATTTTGAAGGTGCGCGTGACCCTCCTGCGCGATATCGGCGCCGCCATGAGCCCCTTTAACGCCTTCCAATTGATCCAAGGCTTGGAAACGCTTCCCCTCCGCCAACAGCGGCATTCGCAAAATGCGCTGGCCGTGGCCCGCTACCTCCAACAGCATCCGCTTGTGAGCTGGGTCACCTATCCCGGTTTGGAAAGCGACCCCAGCCACGCCAACGCCACGAAGTATCTGAAGAAGGGCTTTGGCGGACTGGTCGGCTTCGGCATCAAGGGCGGACTGGAGGCCGGCAAGAAGTTCATCAACTCCGTTCAACTGTTGTCGCACCTGGCCAACATCGGCGACGCCAAGAGCCTGGTGATACATCCCGCCTCCACCACGCACCAGCAATTGACCCTCGAAGAGCAGAAGGAGACAGGGGTTTCAGCTGACTACATCCGCCTCTCCATCGGTCTGGAAGACATTGAAGACATCCAGGCGGATCTGGACCAGGCCCTGAAGAAAACGCAGGGGTAGGACACC
>CAZFSE010000097.1:0-8132 GCA_964521805.1 uncultured Verrucomicrobiota bacterium | reverse complement strand
TACCACACCCTCCAGAGGAATAGGCCCTGGGGGGCGGCGGTGGGCACCCGGGCGGTGCGCGTCTTGGACTCCAGGATGGCGTCCGCCACAGAAGGCTCCAACTCGCCGGTCCCCACGCGAATCAGGAAGCCGGCCAGACTGCGCACCATCTTGTAAAGGAAGCCGTCGCCCTGCGCCACCAGCACGACCTCGCGGCCACGGCGCATGACCTTCAGCTCCCGCAGATGCCGCACGGTCCCGTCTATTTCACGGTTGGGATTGGCCGAGAAGGCGGCAAAATCGTTCTTCCCCACCAGACACTTCGCCGCGCGGTTCATGGCGGCCACATCCAGCCGCGCACGCACGAGCGCGCGGACCTGGCGCAGGGACGGAGGCATGATGGGCCCGTTGTAGATAAAATAGCGGTACTCCTTGCCCTTTGCCCCGTAGCGGGCATGGAAGGAGTCCGGCGCCTTCTCCACGGAATACACGCGGATGTCCTCGGCCAGCAGAGCGTTCAGGCCATGCACCAGCTTCCGGCAAATCACCGGACCCTCCAGATCGAAATGCGCCACCTGCGCGCGGGCATGAACCCCCGCATCGGTGCGGCCACTGCATTGCACACGCACCTGTTCCTGGGTCAGGGCGAACAGCACCCGCTCCAGCTCCCCCTGAATGGTGCGGTGGGCGGGCTGGACCTGCCAGCCGGAATACGCGGCGCCGTCATAGGCCACCGTCATTTTATAGCGCTGGGTCATTGCTCCAGTCCTCTTCCTGCGGCTGGGCATGGGCATCCAGATAGTTCTGCAACAGAATTTGCGCGGCCAGCTTGTCCACCACCTTCTTGCGATTTTCCCGGGAGGTCCCGGCCTCGATCAGCACCGCCTCAGCGGACTTGGTGCTCAGCCGCTCGTCCCACTTTTCAACAGGCACCGGCACACGGGCCGCCAGCTTCTCCATGAACGCGTCCGTCAGCGCGGCGCGCGGACCCAGCGTTCCATTCATGTTGACGGGATAGCCCACCACAATTTTTGCGGGCTGGGTTTCGCGAAAAATCTTCTCCGTGGCGGCCAGCGCCTGCTCCACGCTGTGCACGGTTTCCACGCAACGGGGAAAGGCGATCATGCCACATTCATCGCTGATGGCAAAACCCAGGCGGCGGTCCCCATAATCCACTCCCAAAATGCGCGGCATGTCAAAGCACCTGCTCTCGGCGGCCATCCGCGCGCAGGCGCTCGACCATCTTCTTGACGTCTTGCGCCCGGTCCTTGGGGCATACCAGGGTCACTCCCTCCGCCTGCACCACGACCAGATCCTTCACGCCAATCAGCGCCGTCAGCCGGCCTTCGGAGAGCACGATATTGCCGGAAGAGTCCAGCGCCTCGCAATCGCCGCGCAGGGCGTTTCCGCTCGTATCTTTCGGCAGATGATTCTCCAGCGCCGGCCACGATCCCACATCATCCCAGGCAAACTGCCCCACGGCCATTACGATGTTGTCCGCCTTTTCCATCAGCGCGTAATCAATGGAAATCTTTTTGAGCTGGGCGTATTCGCGGCCCACCGCCGTTGCAAAGGCCTCGCCGCCTCCCACCGCCGCCAGCCTCCGCATCATCTCAGCCAGCGGCGGGCAGTGCTTTTCCAGCCCGGCGCAGAAGGTCCGCACCGACCAGAGAAACATGCCGGAATTCCAGTAGTGCCGCCCGCCCTTCAGGTAGGCCTCCGCCGTTTCACGCGCCGGTTTCTCGACAAACCGCTGGGCCCGCAGAAACTCCACCGGCCCGCCCGCCCCCAGGCTCGTACCCGCCTCGATATACCCATAGGCGGAGCTCGGTTCGGTCGGCGGGATTCCAATGGTCACCAGCACCTCCTGCCGGGCGGCCAGCGCCAAGCCCTCTCTCAATGTGCTGGTGAACACCTCCAGGTTCCCCATCACGTGGTCCGCCGTGAGCACACAGAACACGCCTTCAGGATCGCGCGCCTGGATCAGCACTGCGCCCAGCGCGATGGCGGCGGCGGTGTCGCGCCCCACCGGCTCACCCACCACATTCTCCGGCGGAAGCTCCGGCGCCGCCCGGCGAATGGCCTCCGCCAGGTCTTCGCTGGTGATGATGTACACCCGGTCAGCAGGGATAAAATCCTGGAGGCGGTCCACGGCCTGCTGGATCAAGGGCTTGTCCCCCACGAGCGCAAGCACCTGCTTCGGATGCCGCGAGGTGCTCAGCGGCCAGAACCGCTCGCCCTTGCCGCCTGCCAAAATCACCGCAAAAAAATGCTGGAACTCATTGCTCATGGCTTGCACCCCACCTTTCGATTTCCATTCAAATCCGCTTACACGCTTTTGACCGCCCGGATCAGGCGGCGGACCCAGGTTGTCGCGCGGGCGCGTCCCGCCGCGGTATCCGGCTCCTGGGCAAAGCGGTCCACTATGGCGCTTCCCACCACCACGGCATCGGCCGCGCGGGCCGCCGCACGGGCATGTTCCGGAGTCGAGATGCCAAACCCCAGCACCACGGGCAGTGGGGTCAGCGCCTTCGTGCGCCGCACCACATCCACCGCCGTCCCGCCCAACTTCTTCTGCATGCCGGTGACCCCCTCACGCGAAACGCAGTACACAAAGCCCGTGGCGTATTTCACAATTTTTCGGATGCGCTCATCCGGTGTGGTGGGCGTCACCAGCTGGATGTTGTCCAGGTGCTGTTGGTACAGCGTGCGGTAGTAGGCGGAACCCTCCTCCGCCGGCAGGTCCAACAACAGCATGCCATCCACACCCGCCTTGCGGGCCAGCGCCATGTTGCGCCCAAATTCAGGCGTCAGCAGAGGGTTGATATAGCTGTACAGCACCAGGGGGATGTCGGATTTTTTTCGCAAGTCCACCACGCCATCCAACAGGCGGCGCAAGGTCATCCCGCCCTTCAACGCACGCGCCGCCGACTCCTGGTTCACTCGCCCATCCGCCAGCGGATCAGAAAACGGCACGCCCAGCTCGATGATGTCCGCGCCCGCATCTTCCAAGCGCAAGACCGCATCCACGGTGGACTTCATCGAGGGATCGCCCGCCGTGAGGTAGGCCACAAAGCCCTTTTGGGATTGTTGCTTCAATTTTTCCAGGCGCTGTTCGATGCGCCCGGCTTCATGCAGAGATTTCATAACATGCCTTTCGGTTTCGCCACAGCAGAATTCAAGAGGAGCATTCGCCCCAGTCCGTACAGCGTCAAATCGGGCTCCAGCGTCATCTCCAGGTCCAGGCCTTTCAAGACCCAGCCGGCATAACCGCCGGTCGCGCACAAAGCCGCCTTTTTCAGTCCGCTTGCTTTTTGAAGTTGTGTGAGAATCTCGCGCACCATGCCGCAATACCCCCATTGCGCGCCCATCTGCATGGCCTCCTCGGTGCTCTTGCCCACCCGGTTTTTCAGCGCGCCCGGGCGCAGGGCGGGCAATAGCTCCGTCTTTTCCGCCAGGTAGCTGAACATCAGCGGGAGGCCCGGAGCGATCACGCCACCGATAAATCCGTCCCGGCGGGTGACCACATCGAACGTCACCGCCGTGCCAAAATCCGCCACAATCATCGGCGGCTTGTGGCGGGCCATCGCACCGCAGACATTGGCCAGCCGGTCCGCACCCAGTTGCGCGGGGCGCGGATACGTGATTGGCAACCCCAGCTCCAAGTCATGCCGCGCCCACAGGATGGGGATTCCGGGCCACAGCCGTTCCAGCACACCCTGCCAGAGCGCATTCATCCGCGGTGCCACTGAGGCCAGCGCCACCCCCCGAATGCGCCGGCGCCCATAGCGCCGCAACAACGACTCGCCCATTTTCTTCCGGCTGGCGAGGGCCGTATCCATCCGGCAGACCGCCGTCACGCGGTCGTCCGCAAACAGCCCCAGTGATGTGCTGGTATTGCCCACATCCACCACCAGAACATATTCCTTTGCACGGCTCTCAGACATGTTCACGCCCCGGCTGGCGTCCGCCTTTTTCGGCCCAGAAACTCAGCAGAGTTTCATAGCGCCCCCGGCGAATCGCCTTGTAGTTCACATCCAGTTGCTCCAGCACCCGCAACGCCACCATCGAACGCGTCACGCTCACCCCCTCGAGCGCGCAGGACGTCGCGGTCTTGCTCACCTCGCCCGTCCATTCCCCAGCCTGCTGGCCCACGTTCACGCCCAGGCCCATCACCGCAAACTCCAGAAGCCCCTGGCCCACCCGCGGCTCCACCAGGATGCCCGCAATCTTCTTTCCGCCCGCCAGCACGTCATTGGGCCATTTCAAGCTCAGTCGGCGAACGCCCAGTATCTCCAGCGCGGAGAACACCGATACCCCCCCCAGAATCGCCAGCCGCTCCGATTCCTGCGCCGGCCATCGCGGACGCAACAGAACCGACATATACAGCCCGCCCGCTGAATCCGACTGCCAGACCCTTCCCTGCTGGCCGCGCCCGCGCGTCTGCCGCCCCGCTACAATCGTCCAGCCCTCGGAAGCTCCCGCTGTG
This sequence comes from uncultured Verrucomicrobiota bacterium, assembly GCA_964521805.1. Taxonomy (GTDB): domain Bacteria; phylum Verrucomicrobiota; class Kiritimatiellia; order CAIQIC01; family GWF2-57-35; genus CAZFSE01. Next base: position 3,664 of record CAZFSE010000097.1, on the reverse strand, counting down.
GCGCGCTCCTTGGCCAGGTCATTGGTGGACCCCGCCTCCTCATACACCAGCAGAGGACGGCCCAGCCCCAAACCGCGCTTGGAGAGTTCCGCCTGTAATTCCCCAAATTCTTCCTCCGCCTTCATCCACGGGCCTTCAACTTCCTGTGATAAATTCCAGCGAAAGATCGGCGGCCGGCGCTGAATGGGTCAGGAATCCGACAGAAATTGCGTCCACCCCCGTCTCCGCCACTTCCACCACGGTATCCGCCGTGACACGACCGGAGGCCTCGACCTTGCAACGGCCCTTGCACAACTGCACGCATTCCCGCAGGCGGGCCGGGGTCATGTTGTCCAGCAACACCCAGTCCGGCGAGGCCTTCAGGGCCTCCTTGAGATCCTCCACAGACTCCACTTCCACCTCCACCTGCAGATGAGGAAACTTTTCCCGCGCGGCTTGCACCGCGCCGGCCGGGGTCCCATCCTTCTTCTGTTTCCAGAAACTGATATGGTTGTCCTTGATCAGCACCCGGTCAAACAACCCCATGCGATGGTTCTCCCCGCCCCCGCAACTGACCGCATACTTCTCCAGCATGCGCAGGGTGGGCGTGGTCTTGCGGGTGTCCAAAATCTGCACGCCGTAGGGCGCGGCCTTCTCCACTAGCTTGTGCGTCAGCGTCGCGATGCCCGTCATGCGCTGGACAAAATTAAGCGCGGTGCGCTCCGCGGCCAGGATGCCGCGCGCCGGCCCCTCGATGGTCATGATGCAATCGCCATTGGTCAGGAGCGCCTCCTCCGGCTTGTGAATCTGGACCTTCAGGCGGCCATCCACCGCCAGGAATACGCGCTCCGCCACCGGCGCTCCGGAAAGCACATAGTCCCCCCGTGAAAGCAGGTAGGCCCGGGCCTGGTCCGCCTCGCCCACGATGGCCTCGGAGGTCACATCCGCTTCGCCAATATCCTCTTTCAGGGCGCGCGCAATCAAATCCTGCACGTCCTGGCTCATCATAATATCCGTCAAATTCACGTTGCCTCTCCTTTGACTCACCCGCCCTTGTTCAGGACCCGGGTTCCGGGGCCTTCTTCCCCCGGCCCCTGCGCCGTCCCGCGCTCTTTTGTTGTATCGGATACCGCATCTCGACACCAGCTTTTTGAGCGGAAGCGCCCGCCCCCTTGAGCGTCGCCTTCAGCTCAAACACCTGGTCGCGCAACAGCGCGGCCCGCTCGAATTCAAGGGCCTCGGCGGCCTCCAGCATTTCCTTCTCCAGGGAGGCGATCACCTCCGCCACATTGTAGTCCACCCCGGTTTCGCGCAGGACGTTCTCCTCAATCTCCCGGCTTTCCTTTTCCACCGACATGCTTTCCTGGATGCTTTTTTGGATCTGCCGGGGCGTGATGCCGTGTTTCTGATTGTGCGCCTCCTGCCGCTCGCGGCGCGCGCGCGTCTTATCCAGCATCCGGCGCATCGAATCGGTGACCTTGTCCGCATACAGAATCACCCGCCCGCCCAGATGCCGCGCCGCGCGCCCCGCCGTCTGGATCAGCGCCGTCTCGGAGCGCAGGAAGCCCTCCTTGTCGGCATCCAGCACCGCCACCAGCGAAACCTCGGGCAAATCCAGCCCCTCGCGCAACAGATTGATGCCGATCAGGCAGTCGAAATCCGCTTTGCGAAGCCCGCGCAGAATCTCTACCCGCTCCAGGGCGTCAATGTCCGAGTGCAGATACTTCACACGGATGCCAATATTTTGAAGATACTCGGAAAGATCCTCGGAGGTCTTCTTGGTCAGCGTGGTGACCAGGACGCGCTCCTTGCGCTCGGCGCGCGTGCGGATCTCCTCGATCAGGTCATCCACCTGATTGCTCAGAGGGCGGACCTCCACCACCGGATCGAGAATGCCGGTGGGCCGGATCACCTGCGGAATCGAACCGCCGGCCTGCTCCAGCTCATACGGGCCCGGCGTCGCGGAGGTGAACAGCATCGCCCCCGTGCAGGAGAGAAACTCCTCGAAACGCATCGGACGGTTGTCCAGCGCGGAGGGAAGGCGAAAGCCATGCTCCACCAGCGTCCGCTTGCGGGCCTGGTCTCCATTGTACATGCCCCGCACCTGGGGAAGCGTCACGTGCGACTCATCCACCACCGTCAGGAAATCCCCCTGGAAGAAGTCTATCAAGGTGGCGGGCCGTTCGCCGGGCGCGCGCCCGGAGAGCTGGCGCGAATAATTTTCGATGCCCCCGCAGAAGCCCGTCTCCCGGAGCATCTCAAGATCATACGTCGTCCGCATCCGCAGGCGCTGAGCCTCCAGCAGTTTGTTCTGCCCCTCCAGCTCCGTGACGCGCTCCTCCATCTCCTGCCGGATCGCCTCCAGCGCCTTCCCGATTTTACCCTCCGGCATCACGAAATGCCGCGCCGGAGAAATCGAGACCGACTCGAGGCTGGCTTCGACACGTCCCGTCAGCGGTTCAATGCGCTGAATGCGCTCCACCTGCTCGCCAAAAAATTCGATGCGCAAGCCCTGCTGGTGGTTGTACGACGGGAACACATCCAGCGTATCGCCGCGCACGCGGAAGGTGCCCGGCAGGGGCTCGTAATCGTTGCGCGCATACTGGATTTCCACCAGCTTGCGCAACACCGCATCCCGGTCCAGCTCCTCCCCGCGGCGCAGGCTCACCATCATCTGCTTGTAATCCTCCGGCGAGCCCAGCGCGTAAATGCACGAGACCGAGGCCACGATGATCACATCCTCCCGGTTGATCAGCGAGTTGGTCGCCGAGAGCCGCATCCGCTCAATCTCCTCATTGATCGCCGAGTCCTTCTCGATGTAGGTGTCTGTCTGCGGGATGTATGCCTCCGGCTGGTAGTAATCGTAATAGCTGACAAAATACTCCACGGCATTTTCTGGAAAGAAGGCCTTCAGCTCTGCATACAACTGGGCCGCCAGCGTCTTGTTGTGCGAGACCACCAGCGCCGGACGTCCGTGCCGCGCAATCACATTGGCCACCGTGAACGTCTTGCCCGAGCCCGTGACGCCCTCCAGCACCTGAAAACGACGGCCCGCCTGCAAGCCCGACAGCAAGGCCTCAATCGCCTCCGGCTGGTCGCCTGTGGGTTGATAACCAGATACCAATTTGAAGGGGGAAACACTCATTCCGCCCACTATACCCGCGCCCAGCCCTCCCCGCAAGCCGGGCCTGCGGAAGCAATCCCCCTGCCTTGCGCCGGGGTGTATAAGGCTGGCCGCGCCCCCGGCCTCCTGGCAGGAAGGTCATAAATGCGGCAATGGCCCACGTTCCCTCCTGTCATCCCGAGCGCAGTCGAGGGATCTGATGCGTGGAAGGGGCGGCAGGAGATGCCTCGACACTCTGCGACGCGGAGCGTTCGCAGAGGCTCGGCATGACAAGACACAAAACGGCGCAAGGGGATTGGCCATTTCCAGGACCGGGAGCAGTCTGCTCCCGCTACTATAGTACAGGGAGCTTCCAGCTCCCTTTGGTAGGCTGGCTTGTTTCGCCCCCGCCGCCCCAGACAAACCACCCTCCCAATCTAATTTTTGTTTAGAATTCTTTGTTGAACCTCTTGTTTTTTATCGCCGTTCTGGCCCTTTCAGGCACTAAAATTCTTGTGCCGTTTGGGACCCTTAAGGTCCTTCACCTCATCAAAAAATGTTCCAAGCATTGGAACTTTTTTT
>CAZFSE010000096.1:3320-16519 GCA_964521805.1 uncultured Verrucomicrobiota bacterium | reverse complement strand
GCTACTAAACGTCAACAACTTTTCAGGCGTCAAAAGTAGCCTCTCGTGGTTGATGGGTAAAGGATTATTTAACAGCTTTTCGCTAATCCACATGTCCTCGCTCGCTACAGTAATTGTAGCACAAATAGATGCCTAGATTTGCCTTCAATGATTGGTCTTGGCTTAAGCCAAGGAATTGAGCAGAATGTAGTTGCTGAATGGTGATGGCGATAGACGACAGTAAGCTTTGCTTCTATTCTCGTATGAAGCAATTAAGGGGCAGTGGGTTGTTTGTATCTGGGCGGGTTCTGAATAATAGAATTGAGCTCGTATTGTAGCACATCGAGGAGGGGTTATGTGGAATTATTATTTGCGTCTTGGCTTGTTAGTTTTGTTGGTTCTTTTTTTTGTGTCCTTTGTCCCGGTCCAAGCTGCAATTCTTTACGTCTGGACCAATAGCCCGAATCCCTCATCGCCCTACAACACATGGACCAACTCTGCCCGCGACATCCAAACCGCAATTAACGCCGCTACGGATGGTGACACTGTTCTTGTCACCAATGGCGTCTACGCAACCGGTGGAGTTCCAAACTATCCCTCGGGTACAAGTCTGACCAATCGGGTTGCAATTACTAAACCAATAGCAGTTCGAAGCGTGAATGGTCCGTCGGTTACGAGTATCATGGGGACTGGCCCGATAGGTGATAGAGCCGTGCGTTGCGTCTATCTGTCTGACGGCGCAATCCTAGAAGGATTTACGCTCACCAATGGGGCTACACGAAACATATCAGCAGAAGATGATGGATACGGTGGTGGTGCATGGCTAAGCACAGGCGCAATCGTTTCCAACTGCATTTTCTCTGGCAATGAGGCGGATCGTGGCGGAGGGGCGGCTTTTGGCACATTGTACAACTGCACGTTCTCCGGCAACGCTTCCACAGCAGGTGGCGGGGCATACGAGAGCACGCTGTACAACTGCATGCTCTCTGGAAACTCAGCTTATTGGGGTGGAGGGGCGGTTCGTGGTACGTTATACAGTTGCATACTCTCCAGCAACTGGGCTGCTCCCTATGACGGCGGGGGGACGTATTTCAGCACATTGTACAACTGCACGTTCACCGACAACTGGGCAACGGGTGATGGTGGTGGGCCATCTGGTGGCACGCTGTACAACTGCATGCTCTCTGGGAACTCGGCTAATAATGGTGGAGGGGCTGCTGGCTGTACTCTGTACAACTGCACTGTCTCTAGCAACGAAGCGACGACTTACGGCGGCGGAGTGTATAAGTGTCAAACATTGGTCAATTCAATCGTCTATTTTAATTCCGCGCCCGCAGGCGGAAACTGGTATGACGTGAACATTGCCTCCAATTGCTGTGCAACACCTCAGCTTGGCGGCCCGGGCAACATTACGAGTGAGCCCAGTTTTATAGATATGGGAACTGGCAATTATCGCTTGCAACCCAACTCGCCATGCATCAACACAGGCACGAACCAGGCATGGATGTTTGGTGCGCTGGACCTAGATGGCAACCCTCGCATTATCCAGCTAATTGTAGATATGGGTGCATACGAATATCAGGGGCCTGGCGAAATTCTTGTCGCAGGCGCAAATGGTGCAACGATTCCAAATGGTGCGGAAGCTGATTTAGAAAAGGGAACAGACTATGGAATGGTTCAGATTGGAATGGCAATAACCAATAGTTTTTCAATCACGAACAGTGGTGTCGGTATACTAACAATCATGGATGTGACAACAAATAATACGGGCTTATGCGCCTTTGATGTATTAACCATGCCGAAAAATGTGTCTGCGGGGATGGAGAGCAATTTTACGGTACGGTTCTTGCCATTATCAAGAGGTGTGTTCACGGCGGCGGTTGCGATTGTGTCAACGGCAACAAATACCCCATATATTCTTCACTTCAAAGGAACTGGGGATGGGTTCTTGGTGCAAGTAACATCTACCTATGGATCGCCCAATCCGCCAACAGGCGAGCACACGTACAAGGGGGGGAGCATTGTGACGAATGTATTGGATGGATCACCGGTTGAGGGTGGTCCAGGAACTCAGTATGTCTGTAGTGGTTGGGCGTTGACTGGCCATGAACCGGAATCAGGCACATCAACCGATTTCACGATGGTGGTGACAAACAATGCGGTCTTGACATGGTTGTGGCAGACGAATGTATACCTTCAGTGTGACGGAGGGGGGCGAGGGACAATCAATGGGTTAGGCGACGGTTGGTATGTGTTAGGGAGTAGTGTGACAGTTACTGCGGTTCCGAATGCCGGATTTGTATTCAGCGGGTGGGTTGGTGATGTCTCCATCTCCCAGCAGAATCAGAATCCGATAACGTTAACCATGGACCAGACACGTTCGATTCAAGCCTTGTTTAAAGGAACCTATTATGTCTCTGCCAGTAGCGGCAGTGACATGAGCGATGGCCTGAGTTGGACACAGGCTAAGTTGACAATCCAAGCGGCGGTAAACGAGACCATGGATGGCGACACGGTTATTGTTAGCAACGGTATCTATCGTCAAAACGGGGCAAAGGTTAGCGGACTATTGACTAACCGGGTCGCTATCACGCAGGCCATCACCGTGCGCAGTGCCAATGGCCCGAAAGAAACGATTATCGAAGGCGTTGGTCCCATAGGCAATGCTGCTGTAAGGGGTGTTTATCTGGGAAGCAATGCTACACTGATTGGTTTTACAATCACTAATGGGCATACCCGGCAAATTATTGGAGAAACGATTAATGACCGCTCGGCGGGTGGTATTCTGGCGATGGATGGGGCGAGAATACAGCAATGTATCATTGCTGGCAACCAGGCGGAGGCTTATGCAGGCGGTGTGTATGGCGGGCAGTACATCAACAGTCTTATTTATGCAAATAGAGCGTTTGTGGCTGGTGGGGCTGCCAATGCTTCGTTGTCGTATTGTACTATCATGTTGAATACGGCGAGCGATCAAGGGGGCGGAACATACGATTCGACAGTGTCAGATTCTATTATTTATGACAACATTCCAGATAACATGTCAGGTGGTTCTGCATCGTATTGCTGTACCATTCCCAATCTAGGTGGAACTGGTAACTTCACGAACAGGCCGGATGTAGTCAATGCCGAAGCTCTGGATTTCAGACTGAGCTTTACTTCTGCATGCGTCAACGCTGCACAGACGACTGGAAACAATGTGGATCTCGTCGGCACCCCTCGCCCCCAACCCCGACGATACGGCGAAACGCCTTGGTATGATGTTGGAGCCTATGAATTCTATCCGGTGGCGCGATTCGTATGGACAAATGGGAATGACCGTCCGCCCTATGGGAGTTGGAGCGAAGCCGCTCTGACAATTCAGTCAGCGGTAAATGCGTCAGGCAATGGCGACTTGATCATGGTAATGGATGGGATCTACTGCCTAGGTTCAACGATACTGATTACCAATAACATTACAATCAAGAGTCTAAATGGTGCGGGAAAGACGGTTATTGATGCAATGGGCTTGGTTCGAGGCGTTGACATTACAGGGCCAAGCGCAGTGCTTGATGGCTTCACTGTAATGAATGGTTCGGCCGGTGACTGTGGCGGCATTTCTGCTGATAATGGGGCGGTGGTGCGGGACTGTATCATCCGCAACAATATGGCTACCTACCTGAATAGCGTTGGCGGTGGCGTGTGTGTTAAAAACGGTGCACAGGCAATCAACTGTCAGGTGTCTAGCAATCGGGCGGTCTTTGGGGGTGGTGTTTATGCGAATATGGGCATCGTCAATCAGTGTGGTATCAATGGTAATTCAGGTGATTCTGGTTCGGGTGGCGGAGCCTATTTGATGAATGGCAGTAGTATGGATAACTCTATAATCGAGTTCAACACCAACCAGAATGCCGGAGGGGTTTACGTGGAGGAGTCCAGTCTGCAATTTTGTCGCCTCATGGGTAACCGTGCTTTGATGGATGGCGGAGCGGTTTATATGAGTAGAGGGCAGGCAAATAACCTGGTTCTGGAACAAAATTCAAGTGCCCGAGATGGCGCAGGCTTATACATTACCCACGGATTTGTTTATAATAGCCTGGTTGTCTCCAACATAGCTGTCCGCTACGGTGGCGGGGTTTATATGGGTGCCACCGGGACCATCTTCAACATGACTGTTGTGACTAATAGCGCTGGTAGTCAGGGCGGTGGAATATACATGGCCAATTACGGTACGCTCTGGAATACAATCAGCTATTTCAATAGTGCGCCATTAGCGCCGAATCTTTATGTGAGTCATCCGGGATTGGACATTCATTATGTATGCACCACGCCAATGGTGTCTGGTCTTGGCAATATCTCCGGTGATCCTTTATTCATGGCTGGTGGTAACTACCATATTACGGCCGCTTCACCATGTCTTGATACAGGCAGTAATCAGGACTGGATGACCACAGCGGTTGACATAGATATGCAGGGGCGCGTGTACAACAATGTCGTGGATATTGGAGCTGACGAAGCGGTTGTGGAGGCAGCCTCAATCCACAAAACAAATACCGACCTTAACTTGCAGTGGAATGTGGTCAAGGATGCACGGCTTCAGCTATTCTCAACAACGAATGTAAGCGATCCCGTTTGGATGGAGCGTGGTGATATTATGACAGGGACAGTATTCAGTATAACCACGCTAGTCACCAACGTGATGTCGCATGAGTATTTTCGGCTGGACTGGTTGAAGTAGGGGGGGGCTGGATCGGACACAAACATGGTTTGCGGAAAGTTGAGCATTGTTCTACATGGTTTTAGATCTTCCATGCGGATTGCGTCTTCCGTGTTGTGTTGCAAGAAAGGTCTTTGCCAATCCGTTGATTAGCGTTTCGGCTTTCTCAAAGTAAAACGTTTCTTGTGGATTACCATTCAGAATCATGTTGTGTGAGTCAAAATATGCCAGATAATAGGTCTTGGAACGCTCAAAATCCCTTGCACAAAAAGCGCCCTTCATGGCGCGGCGGGCCTCCGGTATCTGTGTGAAGGGCTGGCCGCCGGGCCGCGCTATTATCGGGTGGGGATTGGACCGTAAACTCGAGCCTCCCGCTGGGCACTGGTGCCAGGGCTGACGAATCTCGGGTGCGCCGATGGCTGGGCGGCGGGGCTTGTTCCTGGCATTGATCCTGCTAAAAATGGGGTTTAGGAGGAATGGCCGTGATGCACATCAATAGACGGCGATCTGCCCGTTTTTTCTGGGGGCACGGTGGGGGTTGTGAGCGGGGCGTTGTATTCGATCGGGGGCTACAACAGCGCGGCCTTGACGAACGTCCTTCGATTTAATGGCACGACGTGGACTCAGGTGCGGGGGTTGCCGGGACCGAGAAATCATGCGGCTTGCGGGGTGCTCAATGATTCCTTGCATGTGATCGGGGGAAGCGATGGAGGCACTAGTTACACGAATGTCTGGCAGTATAATGGCGTCAGTTGGAGCGAGGTCCAGGGCTTGCCTGTGAACATGTCGGGCATGGAGTGCGACCGGTTGGGTGGGAGTCTGTATCTGGTTGGATCGTTGAGCGCGCTTACCAATGTGTACCGGTACGATGGAGCCAGTTGGAGCCAGGTGGAGGGCCTTCCTTCGTCGCGTCGCTTGGTGAGCGCCGCTACGTTGGAGGATGGGTTCTATGCTCTCGGAGGCAGAGGCAGTCTAACCATGTCCTCGAATGTGTTTCGCTACGATGGATCAGCCTGGACAGAAACAACGCCGATGCCGACGACACGCGAATTCCATGCCAGTTGTGCCTGCTCCGGACAGGTGTATGTGATTGCCGGATCTTCCGGCAGTAATCGCACCAATGTCTTCCGCTATCCCGTGCTTGTGCCGTATGAAGGAGTTTCACCGAGTAACGGTTCCGCACGAGGAGGTTTCTCAGTGACGATTCGGGGAGAGCATCTGGGCAGTGGCGAGGACATCACCAACGTCACGCTGTGCGGCGTGGACGCGACGATTCTCAGCCAGTCGGCGACGCAGGTGGTGGTGACGGCAGAGCGAGCCACGGAGGCGGGGACGGGGTCGGTGAGGGTCTACTCCGCCTTGCTCTTTTTGAGCACCTCGGGGTTCCATGCGTAGTCCTTGAAGCTGGCGCGGAAGAAGAGGGAGCAGAGCAGGGGACAGAGCGCGAGGGTCAGGACGGTGGCAAAGCCCAATCCGAACATGATGGTATTGGCCATGGGCCGCCACATCTCGCCGCCGTTGAGGGAGAGGGGCACGAGCCCGATGATGGTGGTGATGGCGGTCATCAGGATGGGGCGCAATCGCCGCTGGGCGGAGACGACGATGGCATCCTGCCAGGTCTGCCCGGCGGCGCGCTCGATTTCCATGCGGTCTATCATCATGATGGCATTGTTGACGATGACGCCCATCAGGCTGATGAGTCCGAGGAAGGCCATGAAGCCGAAGGGGGCGCTGGTGATCAGAAGCCCGAAGACAACGCCGACCAGCATGGGCGGGATGGTGAGGAGGATGACCAGGGGCCGCCGGATGGAGTTGAACTGGTAGATCAGGATCAGGAGCAACAGCGCACCGGCCAGCGGCACGCCGGCCAGGATGGAGTTCTGCGCCTTTTCGCTTTCGGCGTTTTCGCCGCCAAATTCTATGGCATAGCCATCGGGCCAGGCGGGATCATTCACCAGCGCGTTGACACGCGGCATGACCTCGGCCAGCACATCGGAGGCGAACCGCCCGGAGACATCGGCCTGGATTTCCATGGTGCGGATTTTGTCGCGCCGGCGGATGTTGCTGGGTTGCCAGTTGAGCTGGGCGCGGGCAATCTGGAGCAGGGGGATGTGGCCAGAGGTTTGGTAGGAATAGACGTTCATGCTCTCGATTCGCCCGAGGTCTTCGCGGTAGGCGCCCTGGGCGCGAATCTCGATGGGGATGGTTTCCTTGCCTTCGCGGAATTCCGTGGCCTGCAGGCCGGAGATCTGAGCCTGGAGGGAGGCGGCGACATCATAGCTGGTGAAGCCCGCCTGTTTGGCCTGCTCCTGGCTGACCTCAATATCCAGCTTCTTGATCCATTCCCCCCAATCATCGCGGATGTTGGCGATGCCGGCGACGGGTTGAATGGCCTGCACGATGCGGTCGCGCAAGTTGTAGATGGTGTCAATGTTCTTGCCGGAAAGGCGGATCTTCACCGGCGCGCCGACGGGGGGGCCGGACTCCAGCTTCTTGACGGTGTGGCGGCATTCCGGGAACTCGCTGTCCAGGAAGGTGCGGGTGCGCTCCATCAGGCCGTTGACGGCCTCACGGGTGCGGGTGTTGATGATGAGCGCGGCGTAGTTGGGGTTTTCCTGCTCGATATTGAGGCTGAGCATCCAGCGGGGGCCGCCATCGCCAATGAAGATGCCGACGTCCATGACGTTGGTATCCTTCAGCAGGAAATCTTCGAGCACCATGACGCGGTCGCGGGTGGTGCGGATGTCGGTGCCGTAGGGTTGCCAGAAGTCCACCAGCATCATTTCGCGTTCGTTGGGGGGGAAGAAGAGGCTGGGGATGAAGCGGAAGGCCCACAGCGAGGTCACGAGAAGCGCGGCCAGGACGGCCAGGGAGAGGAGCCGGTTCTTCAGGGTCCAGAGCAGGGTCTTTCGGTACTGGGTGTAGAAGACGCCATCGAAGTGGCTGGCCTTGCTCTTGGGCTTGAGGAAGTAGTAGCAGAGCAGGGGGGTCATGGTGATGGAGAGCACCCAGGAGCAGATCAGGGTGAGGGCCACCACCTGGAAGATGGAGCGGCAGTATTCGCCCACGTCCGACTGGGCGATGGCGATGGGCAGAAAGGCGACGATGGTGGTCAGCGAGGAGGTCAGCAGGGGCATCCACAGCTCGCTGACGGCGCCCGCGCAGGCCTTCAGGCGGTCCTCACCGCCGGCGAGCCGCACCAGGATGTTTTCGCTGGTGACGATGCCGTTGTCCACCAGCATGCCCAGCGCGATGATGAGCGAGGCGATGGAAACGCTCTGGAGCTTGATATCAAAGAACGGCATCAGGGCAACGCACATGAGCATGGCCATGGGGACCAGCGCGCCGGCGATCAACCCCATGCGCAGGCCGGCAAAGAGGAGCATGACCACGACGACATAGATAAAGGCCTCCTCGAGGTTGCCCATGAAGTCGCTGATGGAGCGTTCGACATATTTGGGCTGGTAGAGGAAGACGTGGTAATCCAGCCCGTGCGGCTGGCGGTTCTGCAACTGCGCGATCCGCTCCTTCACCTCAAGGCCCATATCCGTCACCTTCATTCCGGAAACCATGCTGACCGCCATCATGATGCAGGGCTGGCCATTGAAGCGGGTGAGGGTGCCGGGCGGGTCCACGAAGTCGCGCCGGATGGTGGCGATGTCCTCGAGATACACCGCTTCCATCATGCCGGGCGCCCGCAGGGAGACCTGCTTGAGCTGTTCGAGGCTCTTGAACTCGCCGGAGGCCTCGATGGTGACACGGTCCGTGCCCGCCAGGGCATTGCCGCCGGGTTGCAGGACATTCTGGGCCTTGAGCATGTCCGCGAGCTGGGCGGGGGTGAGCCCCAGCTCGGCCAGCCGCGCATTGGAGAACTCCACAAAGATGCGTTCTTCCTGGATGCCGTACAGGCTGACCTTGGCGACGGTTTCCAGATTGAGCAGTTCATCACGGGTGTCGTCCGCCACATCCTTGAGTTCGCGGTAGGTGTAGCCATCCCCGGTCAGCGCGATTACCACCGGGAAGACATCGCCAAACTCATCGTTGACATAGGGGCCATAGACGCCATCGGGAAGCTCCTGCCGCACATCGTCAATCTTGTTGCGAAGCCGGTTCCAGATGGGATCCATGTCATAATACTTGGCCTTGATTTCGACCATCACCAGCGAGAGCCCCGTCATGGCCTGCGAGGTGATGTGCTCGACCTCCGGCATCTCCTGGATCTTCTTTTCGATGCGGTCCGTGATGAGTTCCTCGACCTTCTGTGGCGCCGCGCCAGGGAAATAGGTCGTAATGGCGGCAACGCGAATGGTGAATTCCGGATCTTCCAGCCGCGAGATGGTCAGAAAGGAATGGATGCCGGCCAGGGCGATCAACAGCAGGGCGACAATCGCGGTCCGGTTATTTTTAATGAACCAACTGGCTATATTCATGGCGTTTCCCCGTTGAGCGGCCTGTAAAAATTCAGGAAGGATTCAACAACCGCACGCGCTTGCCTTCTTCAATGCGGTTGACGCCGCGGATGACGATGTGCTCGCCGGGCTTAAGCCCTTCCAGCACTTCCAAGCCCTCGGAGGTCAGGGCGCCAATCTGGATTTCGCGCCGGGCGACCGTGGTGGTGGCGGGGTCCACCACCCAGACGAAACGCCGTCCATCCGGCGAGGGGACCACCGCCACGGAGGGAATCAGCGTGGCCTCCGTGCCGCCGGCGGCCTTGAAGGAGAAGGTGGCCTCGCCGACCATGCCCATGCGGATGCGGGCATCCATGGCCTCCAGGCGGACCTTGATGGGATAGACGCTGGAGCCGCCGGCCTCGATGCCCACTTCGCTGACCACTCCGTTGAAGAGGGCCTTTGGAATGGCCTCAAACCGTATCACCGCCTGCGCGTTCATCTCGATCTGGCCGATCAGCGACTCCGGGATGCCCACTTCCAGTTCCAGCCCTTCGCCGGAGCTGAGATCCGCGACGGTCTGCCCGGCGCTGATGGTCTGATGAATCTCCACGGGGACGGAGGCCAGGGAACCGCTGACGGGGGCCTTCAGGGTGCAATATTCGACTTGCTGGCGAGCCATCTCCAGGCCTTTCTGGGTGGATTCCTGCTGGGCCACGGCGGACTTGTAGGCGGCTTCCTGCGCCTCCAGCTCGCTCTTGCTGATATTGCGGGTTTCGTACAGCTGGCGCGCCCGTTCATAGCCGGCGCGCGCCTGCTCCGCCTGCGCAGCGGCCTGTGCGTGCTGGGCCTCGGCCTGCTTCACCTGCAGGTCATAATCCTTGGGGTCGAGCTGGGCGATGAGATCGCCCGCCTTCACGGCCATGCCCCGCTTGGCGGGCAGGGCAATGATTTCGCCAGCCACGCGAAAGCTCAAGGGGGTCTGCATGGCGGCGCGCACCGTTCCAGAGAACGTACGCTGGCGGCCCGCGCCGGGTTCCGGAACCGTCAGGGTGACCACCGGGCGGATGATCTCCGGCGGAGGCGCCTCCTGGCGGGTGCAGGCGGGCAGAACCAGCAGGGCGAACCCCGCGAAAACGGCCAACGGGAATGAGGTCTTCATGTCATGCTCCTATGGGTTGTCTTACAAGCAAAATCCCTGGGTAACGCTGAAATCGCAGGTTTCCATGAACGTGGTGAAGGCGTGGATCCATTGATCCTTGCCTTCGTTGTTCTGGTCCAGCTCGAACCAGGAAATGGCGCGCTGGAGGTCGTGGACATCCTTCAGGTACTGATAGACCGCCAGCGTGTGGTTCTGGGCGGCGACGAAGGCCTGGTTCTGCGCATCCAGCAAATCCAGGATGGAGACCACGCCGCGGGCATATTTGTCCTTGATGACGTCGAGGTTGCGCTGGGAGAATTCGGAGGCGCTCTTTTGCAGGGACATATTGGGGTAGGAGCTGTTAATGGAATAGAGCACGGCCTTGATGTTGCGCTCGGTCAGTTGCGATGCGCGGGCGCGCGTCTGCCGCAATTGCTCGAGCTGGGCGGCGGCCTTGGCCACCTCATACACGCGCCGCCCGCCCTCGAAGAGGGGCAGGGAGGCCTGCAGGGCCAGCGACCACTCATTGTCGTCCGCCTCCACACTGCCGGGGGCGGGCTCGGGCTTGTTGATGAATTGCTGGTTCAAGATGCGGTCATAGCCGAAGCGCAGGCCCACCTCGGGCAGGACAAACCGGCGGCGGTACTGGCCCAGGTAGATGCGCGAGGCCTCCATGGTCTTGTCCAGGGATTTGATCAGGGGCGATTGGCGCAGGCCGAAGCGGACGGCATATTGCTCGAACGCGGCCAGGCTTCGGTTGTCCACCAGCAGGGCATTCAGGCGGCCATCCAGAAAGTAGTAATTGGTTTCGCCCAATCGGATGGGCGGCGCATTCCAGGGGTGGTCCATTTCGACCCCCATGATTTGATTGAGAACAATGCGGGCCTTGTCCACATTGGAGGAGGCCTCGATCACGCGCGCCTTTTGCGAGGCGGCCTGGGATTCCCAGCGGTAGACTTCCTCCGGGCCGGAGGTGCCGACCTTCTGGCGGGTGCGGGCCAGCTCCAGGTTGCTTTGCGTCAGCTTGAGGTTGTCCGCTTCGATCTGCAGGAGGGCGGTGGCCTGCAGGAGGTCCAGGTAGGCGCCGGCGGCGGAGGAAATGATATCGAGCCGTGTGTTTTCCTGGTCGTCGAGCATGCCTTCGTAGGTTTTGCGGGAGGCCCGGTACTGGCTGATCAGCGGGTCGTTGTAGAGGATCTGCGAAATTTGCACACCGGCGCGGCTCTCGCTTTCGGGTTGCATGCCCATCGAGGATTCAGCGCGGTCGGTGTCGATCCGGGTGTAGCCGCCCTGCGCCTCGGCTTGCGGGAACAGCGTGCTCAGCGCCCGGTTGCGGTCCTGGCGGACGCTGGCCACCTCCGCCTTTTTGATGGCCAGGTCCACATTGTTTTCGAGCGCCAGCTGGACGGCCTGCGCCAGCGTCAGGCGTTCGCCCCGCTGGAGGTGCTCCTGGTGAATGAATTCCGTCTGGGTCATGACCTCGATGCTGGGCGAGTAGCCCACCGCGGCGGCGGTGCGGGCGTTGATCAGCAGGTGTTCCTCCAGCGGCATGGTCACGGAGAGTTTTTCCGGGGGCGTGCCCATGATGATCTGCTGGACGTTGAGCGCGATGCGCCGGGCGAGGCGGTCACTGCATTCCGGCGCGAGCCCGGCCATGGCCCCCAGCTCCACATCGGGATGGCCCATGTTGGAAAAGGTGGGGAGCTTTTTCTCCGCGAGTTGGTCCAGCAGGTTTTTCCATTCGGAGGCGGGCATGCGCAGGGCGGGGGTGAGATAGACGGCATCCACGCCCGGGCCGATCTGCTGGAGGACCTCCTCCGCGCTCGTGTGCGCAGGCACCAGCGTGATCCTGGCCTGGAGGCGCTCCTCGGCGATTCGCACCTGTTCATCCACGCCCTTCAAGCCATCCAGCAGGAAGGAGTCCGCCACGATGGCCAACTGCTTGAATGGGATGAGCTGGTGGAACACCTCCAGATCCCGCGGGGTGCGCAGGGGGACCACGATGAAGTTGAAGTTGGTCTTGGTGGAGCAGTCGTCCTCGCCAAAGGGCATGCCGGCCGCGTCGGGGTCTTGAATAAAACCGCTGATGACGGGTTTGTCCAGCACCCGGTCCGGACGCGAGGCTTCCTGGGCCACCAGCATGCCCACCGCGAAGACGAGATCCACCTGTGGGTCCTGTAGAGCCTTGTCCAGCACGCTCTGAACGCGTGTGATGTCCCACTGGGCATTGAAGGCCGGATCTTCGATGAAGGTGACGGGCGTCTTATCTTCCATCAGCGCGACGGTTTCCCGGCGCACCAGCAGATCCAATCCGTCGAAGTACTGGCTGGGTCCATCCTTGACCACGGCGATGGCATAGGGCCGGGGGGAGGCGGGTTCCGCGGGTTCATCGGCAAGGGAAAACAAAGGGGCGACCGACAGCATGCACCATAACGCCAGACAAACAGAAAAACGCTTCATATAAACCTCCCGGAACACGGCCTCATGAATCAGGCTGTGATGCCCGCAACCTTAATGGCCTCAAAAACAGAGCGCAAGAACGGAGCAAAAAAAAATAGGGTGCAAAAAGGGGGGGAGGGATATTGAACAGCGGGATCCGGCCAGCCTGAACCCTGCTGGAAAAATGCCTGTTAAAACCCGTGCTCCCTTGACCTCATCAACACCCATCCCCTACAGTCAACCCCATGGCACCCATGGAAACCTTGTTAATGGAAGGGGAACGCACATGAAAAAGGCTGGATGGATGTTGCTGGGATGGATGATGGCTATGACGGCGCGCGGGGGGCTTGTAACGTTCGTGGTGGAGTCCGCATCGGTGCCGGACGGGGCGCAGGTTTACCTGGCGGGAAACGCCGCCGCGCTGGGGGGATGGAAGGCGTCCGGTGTGATGTTGGAGCACAAGGGCGGTGGACGCTGGAGCAAGGCCGTGGAGTTGCCGGAGGGGGAGGAAATCGAGTTTAAATGCACGCTGGGTTCCTGGGGCACGGAGGCGCTT
>CAZFSE010000096.1:0-3220 GCA_964521805.1 uncultured Verrucomicrobiota bacterium | reverse complement strand
GGGGGAGGAAATCGAGTTTAAATGCACGCTGGGTTCCTGGGGCACGGAGGCGCTTCTTGCGGATGGCACGATTCCCCCCAATGGCACGCTGATGGTCAGCAGGGAGGCCCAAGAAGTGCTGATTCCCGTGGCGCGCTGGAAGGATTCCACGCCCACCGGACAGATCACTGGAACCGTGAAGGTGCATCCGGACATGAGTTATCCGGGCCTGCTTCCTCGAACCGTGCACGTCTGGCTTCCGCCGGGATATGAAGAGGAAACGGGCCAGCGCTACCCGGTCTTGTACATGCACGACGGCCAGCAGGTCTTTGATCCAGAGACCTCCACGCATGGGATAGACTGGCAGGTGGACGAAACCGCCACCCGCCTGATTGAAGAAGGGAAGATGCGGAAAATCCTGGTGGTGGCGGTGAACTGCACCTCCAATCGCTTCCGTGATTACTCCGAGACGCCCGAAGGTGCGGCCTACCAGGCGTTCATGGCCAGCCACCTCAAGCCGTTCATAGACCGGACCTACCGAACCCTGGCGGATCGTGCTCATACGGCGGTGATGGGGGCGTCCATGGGTGGGCGCATTTCCTTTTTGCTGGCTTGGAACCATCCGGAGACGTTCTCCATGGCCGGATGCCTGTCGCCTTCATTTGATGAGGATCTAACCGTTCGAGTGGCCGGTGAGAGCGGGCCTGCGCCGGCGCTGTTTCTCTATCTCGATAATGGCGGAGTTGGACTGGAGAAAAAGTTGCAGGCGGGGTGTGATCAGATGCTGGCGGCGCTCGAACAACGCGGTTTTGTGCGGGATGGCAATCTTGTCTGGGTCAAGGATGAAGAGGCGGAGCATAATGAAGCGGCTTGGGCCCGCCGGGTTCACGTGCCCCTGTTGCTCATGTTCGGCACAGGCCCGGAGGCCTGGCGTCCGGGATCAATACCGGATGCGCCGCAGTAGGAACAACAGCGCATTGACCAGCATGCCAAATCCGTTGGAGTCATAGCCGGCCGTGGCCATGGAATCGGCCCATTCCCTCATTTGTTCCCCCCGGTTCTTTGCGGCGTCCATCTCTTCGACGTGTTCCGCCATGGCCGCGGCCATCCGGTCCAGCGCGGGATTGCCCTTGAGGTACTGCGCCACACGCATCAGCTCGCCTTCATCGAGCCACAGCCCTCCGCATGAAAGACAGCGATCTACCTCGGTCTGGAGAAGAAGGACCGGACTCAAAGGTGTTTGGCAGGCCGGGCAGTTCATGGCAGGCCCAGCAAGCTCAAGGCATTCCGGCTGAACAGGCACTCCAACAGGGATTCTTCCAGGCCCAGGGCCAGGACGCGTTCAATTTCCTCCTGCTGGTCCGCCCAGGGGGAGTCTGATCCAAAGAGGACGTGTTCCGAAGGATGAGCTTCGATCATGCGCCGGGTGCGATCGGGGCCCAGGTACGCGGCCGAGAAGGAGGTCTCCACATAGACATTTTTACCGATCAGGTGCTGGTCCACCAGTTCCCAATCCTCCCAGGCGCCCAGGTGCGTCGCCACAAATTTCATGCCGGGATACTGTTGAACCACCTGCAGGATCTTGGGGGCATCGCACCGGCGATCACGGGGGAAGGCAATATCAAAACCGGTATGGCTGACCAGGATCAGCCCGCATTCCTCGATGGCCGCATAGAGAGGGTCCATCCTCGGCTCATCGAGATAGAAATCCTGGTAATACGGATGGACCTTGACCCCCTTGAAGCCTTCGTCGCGAATCTGGCGGATATGTTCGGGAGCATCGGGATCGGCGGGATGAACGGAGGGGAAGGGGATCAGCCGGTCCGAAGCCACGTCCTTGGACCACTGGAGGATTTTATTGAACTGCTCGGGGCGGGTGGCGATCGAGCAAATTACGGATTTTTCGATGCCGGATTTATCCATGGAGGCCAGCAGGGAGGACGTTTTTCCATCCAGAAAGGCTTGGATATTGCCCTCGCGCGCCAGTTGGGGGACGGCACGTTCCGCCAGTTTGTCCGGAAATGCATGAGTATGAAAATCTATGATGCGCATGCGGTCCTTTCATTAACAGTGCGGGCCGATTGAACCACCGATGAGGCGGGTGGGGCAATCTTTTCTTGCAGGTTCAAATCACTCGGCGGACCTTTGGCCAGGGAATCCAGGGATAGTTTTGTTGAATGACACTGCTGTGGATGGAGTCGCCGGTGAGCACGTTTCGGATGCTTGTGCGCCGCTCGCCCGCGCCAATTTGTCCTTCGGGGGATGGGTCCAGATTTTCCAGCAGGCCCGGCTTGAAGCACCATCCTGCACGCAGGGCTTTCTTGATCATCCATTGCAGGGTGATGTCGGAAAGGCGGGAGTCCGGGCGTCCTCCGCCTACATTGCTGTGGTCCCCCATGAACCAGACTTCCTGCGCCCGGTCGAGGCGGGTGACCTGGAAAGCGGCGCGGTGCTCATCAAGGGCCAGGGCATGATAGGCGTTCTGTATGCCCCGGGGGATGGACAGATGATACCCAAGGTTGATTTTCTGGCAGGGAATCGGGCCGACATTGACGGGAATGCCGAAGGCGCCCACCACATCCCAGAGACCGACAAATCGGATGGGCGGGGCCGGGCGGAACTTGAAGGCAAAGACCGTGCGGTGCACGGGGGCCTTGCGGCCGGGGATTCTGCGGGTGATGTGGCGGCGTTTGCGACTGCTCAAAATGGGAACGCCCTTCTTCGCCAGCAGATTGACAAAATGCAGAGCCAGCGCGCCGCCCCGGCTGAAGCCAATCACATCCAAGGGGCTTTCATTTCCGGCTTCGACTTGTTGCGCCAACTGCAGATAGGCGCGCTGAATGATCTGTTTGCCACCCAGGCCGAAAGCCCCATTCAAGGCGGCGAGCAAAAAGACGTGTTCCTTGGGATTGCCGATGCCCCGGTGATAGAAGGTGGGTCCATCATAGGCATGCGTGAACTTGATGACATTGGTGCCAAACCGGAAATCAGCAGGCAATCCGTCCCTCTCGTGACTCCATGTTCCGTCAAAGGCAAACAGGCTCATGGTCCCTCCCCTTGTTTCATCCCAACCGGCTCACACTGTAGCCGGGGTTGTCATGGAGAACAAATATTTTCAGAGGGGCTTTGGTCTCAGGGACAGGGTTTTTCCCCTCCGCATGAAGAGGGGGAGGGCGTGTCATTTTCGCTCACGATCGTGAGCGAAAATGACACGCGGTTGGCTGGATAGAGGGGGATAGGG
>CAZFSE010000095.1:0-16546 GCA_964521805.1 uncultured Verrucomicrobiota bacterium | reverse complement strand
CCCTTCAGCAAGGCCGGAACCCCGGCCCCGCAAACAACGCCGCGCTTTGTCTGCGTGGCGAACTGGCGGAACAGGGCCGTGACTTCCTCCACCTCAAAATGATCCTTGGAGATGTTGTTGATGATGGCCCATTCCGGCTCAAAATTCAGCAGAGAGCGGTCGCTCTCATCCGCCTCGACAATCCACCAGTCAGATTGCCCGGCCCGCACATTGCCGACCCGGGTTCCATCCGCCCAATTCACCACGGCCCCGCCATTGACCACGGTGGGATCGCGGCCCAGGCATTCAAAAATCCAGCCCAGCATGCCCGTCACGGTGGTTTTTCCGGAGGTGCCGGCTATGGCGATGCATCGCTGGCCTTGTGCCAGGCGGGCCAGCATCTGTGCCCGGTGTACCAGGGGTATTTCCAACTGGCGGGCGGTGGCGATCTCCACATTATCCTGTTCAATCGCGGTGCTGAGCACCAGTGCGGCGGTATCGGGCCGCAAGGCCTTCCCGTCCTGTGGAACCAGGCCCACACCGGCGGCGCGCAATTGGGTAAAGATTTCCATCGGGCGGCCCTGGTCCAGAAAACGGTCAGACCCCGTCACTTCATGTCCCGCCGCCACCAAGGCCTGCGCCAGCGCACTCATGCCCACCCCGCCGACCCCCGCCAGATGATAGTGCCCCCGGCTCATTCCGGCGCTTCTCCGGCGTGCGGCCAGATAAAGACGCGCGCGGAAAGGCCGCCCCCCTCCTCCACCGCGAGATGACGGGAATGCACGCGCCCCTTCATGTGCCCGCCCGCCTTGATCTCCAGCAGGCCCTTGGCCTCTAATTCGGCCGTCAATTCGCCCTGCAACACCACATCGTGAAAAATAGCTTTTTGTTTGAACTCAATAACCGCCCCGGGCCCCACCTTTAGATGGCGGCCCCTGACCTGTCCCTCCGAAAACACCGCCCCATCCCGCAGTTCCAAGGTTCCATACGCCTCGGCTTGCCCCTCCTCCACTACGCCCTCCAGAATCAGGTTGTTGGCAATCAAACGCCCGCCGAGGACCTTGCCGCCGGGCTTGATGTGAATGCATCCGGCGGTCTTCAAGTCATCGTTCCAATCGCCATCAATGGAATAGTCCACCAGCTCCAGTGTGGCGCGGCACTTGGGGCAATACGTCTTTTGCGCCCGTCCGGCCATTTGAAACTCATAACTGCATTCGTAGCACCGGATGGTGCGCTTGGTGGGCTGAACAGTTTTCCCGATGTGGCGGACCGGCTCGGAATGAGCCGGGGGCTGGGCAACCGGCGGCTCCGGCTCCTTCTTCCGGACAGGCTCCACCCCCGCGTCCTTGGCATGTTTGACCAGCCGGACGACGGTGTACCCATCCATCACATCGGTTTTGCGGGTTTCCAAGACAGACCTCCGCCCTCAAGGGGGGAACGTCAAACCATCTCTTACCGTCTCGGAAACGTGCCGGGACGATTATCCGCGGACTTGCTGTCGTCGAGCAATTCCGCCGGCTTGGCCGCCACCACGGCGGGCTGGCTGATGGGACCACCGGACGGATTGACTTCCGACTTGCCGACAAAGGTCACGCCATCTTCCACGGCCAGGCGCTTGGCCTTGATGTCGCCATTCACGCGGGCGGTCGCCTTCATCTCAATCTTGTCCTTCGCGGTCACGTTGCCGTTCATCGCGCCCTCGATCGAGACGGAGTTGACGGACAGATTGCCCTTGATGGTGGCGGTCTTGCCGATGACGGCATCGCCCGCGCAAATCAGTTCACCCTCCAGCTTGCCATCAATCCGGACGGAGCCGGAGGTCTTGATGGTGCCGGTAATTTCCATATCCGCGGTAATCAACGATTGCGTTCCATTTCCATTGCTCATGTGTGTTCTCCTTGGCTTGTATTATCCGTCTTTTTGAAATCTCACCCATCATACAGTGTGTTATCCGCGCCGCCCCCGCCGGGTCCACCCGGCCCGCCCTCCTCGCCGCCCATCAGATCGCCCATCTCCGCTTCGATCTTTTCCGGGTCCTCGCCCGACTCCAGGCGCCGGCACATTTCATCCATCTCCGGAGGCATGGCCTCGCCGGTTTCCTCCGCCATGCGCCGCATCACACGGCCCATGGAACGGGGATCGTTCTCGTCCATGCCTTCCAGCATGGACATATCCGGCATGCCGTCCGCGCCGCCGGAGGACAGGTCATCCCCGCCGCCGCCGGATGTCTTGGAGCCGCCCACCGGGGCAAAGCGGGAGAGCAATTTGCTCATCTTGGCATGGCCGCATTTTGGGCAGGCGGGCGGCTTGTGCGCCGCCACACTGCGCACCAGAAAATTGGACACTTTCCGGCATTTTTCGCATTGATATTCGTAAATGGGCATTCGAACCTCCGATGAACCTGGTTGAACAATGATGTGTTCGGTGAACGGCTACTCAATCCGCTGGAGTCCGCCCAGATAAGGCCAGAGGGCCTCCGGCAGATCAATGCTTCCGTCTGCGCGCTGTCCATTTTCCAGGATCGCCACCATCAGCCGCGGCAGGGCAACCCCCGAGCCGTTGAGGGTATGCACCAGCGTATTTTTTCCATCCTTGTTGCGGTAGCGAATCTGCGCGCGCCGGGCCTGGAAGTCCTCAAAATTACTGCATGAAGAAACCTCCAGCCACCCCTTCTGTGCCGATGCCCACAGCTCGATATCGTAGCACTTGGCCGCTGAAAAACTCATATCGCCACTGCACAACTGCACCACGCGGTACGGCAACCCCAGCCGCTGGAGCACATCCTCGGCATCCAGCACCAGCTTTTCGAGTTCCGCATACGAGGTTTCCGGCTCAACGAATTTCACCATCTCCACCTTGTCAAACTGGTGCACCCGGATGAGCCCGCGCGTATCACGCCCGGCGGCCCCCGCCTCGCGGCGGAAGCAGGGCGTGTAGGCGGTCAGATAAATGGGGAGCGGATCGCGCAGGATTTCCTCGCGGTAGATATTGGTCACCGGCACTTCCGCCGTGGGAATCAGGTACAGCCCATCCAGGCCCACGTGATACATGTCCTCCGCCATCTTGGGCAGTTGCCCCGTTCCCGTCATCGAAGCGGCATTGACCACAAACGGCGGGGAGACCTCGGTATAGCCATGCTCGCGGGTGTGCAGATCCAGCATGAACTGGATCAGCGCGCGCTCCAGGCGCGCGCCGCGCCCGGTGAAGAGCGGAAAGCCCGCCCCCGTGATCTTGACCGCCCGCTCGAAATCGAACAGCCGGTGCTTCTCGCCCAGCTCCCAATGGGGCTTGGGCTCGAATGGCAGTTCCTTGGGCTCGCCCCAGGTGCGCACCACCTTGTTGTCGGCGGCATCATTGCCTTCATGAACACTCGCATGCGGCATGTTGGGAATCCGCAACAGCGACTGGTGGAGCGCTTTCTCGATGCCGCGGATCTTTTGGTCATACTCCGCAATCTTGTCGCCCACTTCGCGCATCGCCTTTTGAATCTCGCTGATATCCTGCCCGGCCTTCTTCAGCTCGCCCACCTTCTTGGAGGTGGTATTTCGCTCGTTCTTCAGCGACTCCACCTCGGCCAGCGCCGCGCGGCGCTCATGGTCCAAGGCGATGACCGCATCGAGATCCGCATTCGACCGGCGCAACTGCAAGGCGCGGCGCACGTCCGCCTCGCGCTCCCGTATGATCTTGATATCCAACATGGTTCTTGTCGCTTCCTGCCGGAGGCCCGGCGTCAGGGGGCAAAGCCTTCAATCTCGATCTTCTTCATTCCCTTTTCCAGGCCGGCGCGCTCCTCCCGAATCCAGCAGGGCGGACAAAAATTCATGCCCATTTGATCGAGCTCTCCGAGCGAACCGTACGCGGTCATACAGCATTGTGGATTGGGGCAGGATTCAAGGCCCTGCAACATGCCCACACTACGCATGGCCTGCCGGATCAGGCGGCGCTTATACACCAGGGGATCGTCCGCCCCCGCTTTCATGGGGGCGGCATTGACCACCGCCACGCGGTCGCCCGGCAGGTAAACGCCGTGCGATGTGCTTCCGTCGGTGGGCAATAACAAGACCACCAGGAAGGCATCCTGCGGCCCCATGGCCTTCGCCGCGGCAACCCCTTCCTGATCCAGCGACACGCCCAAGGCTTCCGTGGCCGGCAACAGGCGGACAGGGAACAAGCTGTTCTCCTCCATGAACTGGCGGATCTCCTCCACCAGCGAGGCCTCCCATTCCCCCACGACGGCCAGGGCAATATTCTTTCCCTCCGCCACCGCCGCCTCTTCCGCGCGAACCACCAAGCCCGCACAAGCAAGCCACCCTGCCACGATTCCACATATCAGCTTTTTCATGTTTGTTGATTCTCCGTTTGTTGCATCCCGCACGTCTCAATGACTTGAAATGATGTAAAGGAAATGCCCAAAAAATGCAACCTTCGATCAGCCAGCCAGCGCCTCAAGATCCCGAAGGCCCAGCCCGTCCAGGGAAGGAACCACCCGGTCCGCCTGGCGGAGCTTTTGGGCGGAGTGGCTGTTCGTCACCGCCAGGACGTTGAGCCCGGCCCCCTTGGCGGCCTCAACCCCCGCCGGTGTGTCCTCGATGGCCACACACCCCGGCGCGGCGATCTGGCGTTGCGGATGCCGCTCCGCCAGCCGGCGGACGCATTGCGCATAGCATTCGGGATCCGGCTTGCTGGCGGGAACGTCATCCGCCGTGATGACCACATCCAGCAGGGCCAGCACCCCCAGCTCCGACAGCACCGGAGCCAGGTCGCTTCGCAACGCGCCACTGCACAAGCCCAGGGGAATCTTTCCGTGGAGGCCTTGGAACAACTCCACCACGCCCGGATATGGCGCCACGCCATGCTCTGCCACCAGCCGCTGAAAAATCCCGGTCTTGGCCTGGATCAACTCCTGCAAGCGGGCCTCGTCCAAACTCCTCCCCGCCTTTGCATAAAGGGTCCGAAAGGCGTCCCGGTCATCGAACCCAATAAAAAACGTCAGATAATCATCCCACGTAAAGGCAAAGCCCTCCGGCTTCATCAATTCCTGGAACGCCCGAAAATGCAGGGGCTCGCTATCCACAATCACGCCGTCAAAATCAAAGATTACCGCGTTAAGCATGCCACTCCTTTAACCCGTCATAAAAAAGTTTCCAAGGGTTGGAACGTTTTTACATTATTTTTCCAACCCTTGGAAGAAGCATGCCATATTTTTCCAAGGATTGGAAAAAAATTGCACACGCCCTTTGCAGGGCCCTCCCATCCGCCTTTCAGGCAAAGGAAAGGGGCCCGCAAGGAGCCTGGGCCGAACCGCGAATGGCGTTGATCATTCCCGAAGAATCCGCTTTAGTAGGCGCTTTCCCGGATAACCCATTTATGAAGGAGAACATGATGAATCGTTTCGCATCCAGCCAGGCCCTCTTGAAACTGGCCAACGGACAGGAGGTTGTTTATTACAGCCTGGAGCATCTTGCCCGCGAGGTCCGCCTTGATCTGGCCCGCCTGCCGTATGCCCTGCGCATCCTGCTGGAATCCATCCTGCGCCACCAGGGCCATCCCGCCTTTCAGGAGGAGCATGTCCTCCAGCTTGCCCAATGGCAGGCCGGCGCCTCCGCCGACGAGGAATTCCCATTTATGCCCGCCCGCGTGCTGTTGCAGGACTTCACCGGCGTGCCCTGCGTGGTGGATCTCGCCGCCCTGCGCGATGTCATGGCGCGAACCGGCCATGATCCAAAAACCATCGAGCCGCGGATCCCCGTGGATCTCGTCATTGACCACTCGGTTCAGATTGATCACAGCGCCTCCGCCACTTCGCTCAAGGCCAACATGGAGCTGGAGTTCTCCCGCAATGCGGAACGCTATGCCTTCCTGCGCTGGGGGCAGAGCGCCTTTCAAAAACTGCGCATTGTGCCCCCCGGGCTCGGTATTTGCCACCAGATCAACCTGGAATACCTGGCCCAGGTCGTCGTGGTGGAGAGAAATGCGAAGGGACAGGCCGTCGCCTATCCCGACACCCTGGTCGGCACGGATTCGCACACCACCATGATCAACGGGCTGGGCATTGTTGGCTGGGGCGTTGGCGGCATTGAGGCGGAGGCCGCCATGCTGGGCCAGCCCATCCCCCTGCTCACTCCAAAGGTCACCGGCGTGCGGCTTTCCGGCCGGCTGGCGGCGGGTGTCACCGCCACGGACTTGGCGCTGACCATTACCCAGCGCCTGCGCGAAAAGGGTGTCGTTGGACAATTTGTGGAATACTTCGGCCCCGGCCTCGACCACCTCCCGCTGGCGGACCGCGCCACGGTCGCCAATATGGCGCCGGAATATGGCGCAACCACCGGCTTCTTCCCGGTGGATGACGAAACCCTGCGCTACCTCCGCCAGACCGGGCGCACCCCGGAGCAGGTGGATCTGGTGGAACGCTACACGAAGGCGCAAGGCCTCTTCCGCACGCCCGAGGCGCCGGAACCCACCTACTCCAGCGTGGTGGAAATCCGGATCGATGAGGTCGCGCCGGTTATCGCCGGCCCCAAACGCCCGCACGACCGACTGCCCCTCTCCGCCGTGAAATCCGGCTTCCAAAAGGCCCTGTCCGCCCCCATCAAGGAGCGTGGCTACGGCCTGGCCCCGGAGGAGCTGGACATGCGCCTGAAGGTGGAGGGATGCGGAGAGCTACAGCACGGCGCCGTGGTCATCGCCTCAATCACCAGTTGCACCAACACCTCCAATCCGCAGGTCCTCCTCGCCGCCGGACTGCTGGCCCGCAATGCCCTGAAGAAGGGGCTGAAGATTCCCCGCTACGTCAAGACCAGCCTCGCTCCCGGCTCGCGCGTGGTCACGGCCTACCTGAAAAAGTCCGGCCTGCTGGCCGGTCTCGAACAGCTCGGGTTCCATGTGGATGCCTACGGATGCGCCACCTGCATTGGCAACAGCGGACCGCTGGCGCCGGAACTCGAGGCCGCGCTCAAGACCAGCAAGCTGGTCGTCTCCGCCGTGCTCAGCGGCAACCGCAACTTCGAGGGCCGCGTGCATCCGCTGACGAAAGCCAACTACCTCTGCTCCCCCCCGCTGGTCGTCGCCTACGCCCTGGCCGGCACCACCGCCATCAACATGGAAAGCGACCCGCTGGGACAGGATGCGCAGGGCCGTCCCGTCTTCCTGAAGGACCTCTGGCCGGACGAAAAGGAAATCCAGGCCTGCGTCGAGCAGTCCGTGGATCCCGAACTCTATCACAAACTCTACCACCAGGTCGCGGAGAGCAATCCTGCCTGGAACAGCATTCCCGTGCAGGCCAGCCCGGTCTATCCCTGGAACGAGGCCTCGACCTACATCCGGAATCCCTCCTTCATCTCGGAAATCGGCGTCCAAGCCGCGCCGGTTCAGGAGATTCAGGCCGCGCGCGCGCTGGGCCTCTTCGGCGATTTCATCACCACCGACCACATCTCCCCCGCCGGCTCGATCCCCAAGGACAGCCCCGCCGGGAAATACCTGGTCGCCAACGGCGTGCCGCCCGCGGAGTTCAACTCCTATGGCGCGCGGCGAGGCAACCACGAGGTGATGATGCGAGGAACCTTTGCCAATGTGCGCATCCGCAACCGCATGGTCGAGCGCGAGGGCGGCTGGACCCTGCACTTGCCCTCCGAAGAAATCCTGCCGATCTACGAAGCCGCGCTCCGCTACCAGCAGGACAACGTCCCGCTGATCGTGCTCGCCGGAAAACTGTATGGCGCCGGATCCTCCCGTGATTGGGCGGCCAAGGGCACCCGCCTGCTGGGCGTGCGCGCCGTCATCGCCGAAAGCTTCGAGCGCATCCACCGGAGCAATCTCGTGGAGATGGGCGTCCTTCCCCTGGAATTTGTGAATGGCCAGACCGCCGAAACCCTCGGCCTCACCGGCCACGAAACCTTCGAGATCCGGGGCATCGCCGGCCAGCTCACGCCCCGCAAGCAACTGGCCGTCACCGCCACAAAGGGCGCCACGACAACCACATTCAAGGTCCTCTGCCGCGTGGATTCCCCCATCGAGGTGGAGTATTACCGGCAGGGCGGCATCCTGCCCTACGTGTTGAACAGCATGAGGCAACGGGCCTGACATGGACTACAACAAGGACAAGGTGGACGACATGACCCTGGCCCTGCTCTATCTCGTCATGTCACGGACGCCGCAAGGGGCGCGCGCCTGGAAGGGCTTCGATGCAAGCACCCTGGCCCGCCTTCATCAGAAGGGATGGATCGCGGAACCCAAGATCAAGGAAATGACCCTCCGCATCACGGATGAGGGCATAAAAAGAGCTGAAGAATTGTTTCAACAACATTTTCAATAGGCTCGTATTCATGGCCCAGGATACTGCGTCAAGAATTGGCACACAAAAATCACAACGCGTATTCGCAGAACGCCCTCACATATAACCGACGTGTTCCACGGCGAGCAAGGAGGCATCCAGCTCCTTGATAAAGCGGGAGGGCAGGCACGGCATCACGCCGCCATCGTGCATGCGCCGCAGGGACGGCACGCACAGATGCAGGCGCTCCTTGGCGCGGGTGACCGCCACATAAAACAGGCGGCGCTCCTCGGCCTCCGCGCCGCTGTCGTTCAATGAGCGGCTGGAGGGAAACATGCCATCCGTCATCCACAGGAGAAAGACCACCGGCCACTCCAAACCCTTGGCCTGGTGAATGGTCGTCAGCCTCACCACGTCCGCCGGCGCGGCGCCCTGCACCGCCCGGGTCTCGGCATCCAGGTTGGACTGCAGGGCCACCTCGCTCAGGAAATCCTCGACGGATTCAAAGCGCGTGGTGAAATTGACCAATTCATCAATATCCTCCAGGCGGCGCTCGTAGTTCTCAAAGGTTTCCACCGCATACTCGTGGTAGAACAGCTTCACGAAACGGACGATGAATTCCCCGGGGTCGTTCCGCAGATGCTCCTCTTCAAACGCGGCCATCAGCGGCTCCAGGCTTTCCCAGATGGCGCGCGCGGTGGCCGGGAGTTTCTTGCGGATGGCCTGGACCATTTCCACCGAACGCAGATTGACCGTGCGCCCCAGGGCGTCCCAGATCTTCAGGCAGGTCTTGTCCCCGACCTTGGGGAAGAGCTTCAGCAGGCGAGCAAAGGCCAGCTCATCCTCCTTGTTAAAGAACAGCCGGAGAAGCGCGCACACATCCTTGATGTGCGCCTGCTCAAAAAAGCGCATCCCGGAGGTCACCTCGTAGGGAATGCGATGGCGCGAAAGCTCCAACTGCAGTTCCATGGCATGGAAATGCGAGCGGTAGAGCACCACCATGTCCTTGTACGCCGTCCCCTTCCGGTACAACTGGCCCAGTCGCTCGATGACATACCGGGCCTGCTGGTGGCCGTCGTACAGGTGCGCGCAAACGGGGCGCGCGCCCGCCGCGCGCACCGCGCGCAGATTCTTCTGGTACTGCTCCGGGTTCCCGGCAATGCAGGCGTTGGCCACGTTCAGAATCTCCGGCACACTCCGGTAATTGGTCTCCAGCTTGAACATCGAGACGTCCGCATAGCGCTTGGGGAACGACATGATATTGCGGAAGTCCGCCCCCCGCCAGGAGTAGATGCTCTGAAAATCGTCGCCCACCACCAGCAGGTTGCGATGGTGCGCCGCGATGCGGTCCACCCACTCGGACTGGATGGCATTGGTGTCCTGGTATTCATCCACGAGGGTGTAGATGAATTGGTGCTGGTAATGCTCCAGCACGGAGGGGTGTTGCCGGAAAAGCTCCAGCCCATTCACCAGCAGGTCGTCAAAATCCATGGACTTGAGCGCGCGCTTGCGGGCCTGGTAGGCTTCCTGCACGCGCACCACGTCTTCGACGTTCACCTCGCTGTCCGCAAAATGCTTTTCCGCCACCTCCAGGAGCGGGGCCTCGCGGTTCACCGCCAGGCTGAAGACGCTCTGCAACACTTCCGGCTTGGGAAAATGCTTGCCGCGCAGATTCAGCTCATCCATGCAGGTGCGCACCAGGCTCCGCGAGTCGTCCTGGTCGAGAATCGTGTAGTCGTTGGGATAGCCCAGCGCCGGTGCGTGCCGGCGCAACATCCGGTTGGCCATGTGGTGGAACGTGCCGCCCCACAGCCCGCCCACGGCTTCCCCCACGAGGGATTGCGCCCGGTCCAGCATCTCCCGCGCGGCGCGATTGGTGAAGGTCAGCAATAAGATGTTCCGGGCCGAAATGCCCCGCTCCACCAGCCACGCCACGCGATAGGTCAGGGTCCGCGTCTTGCCGGTGCCGGCGGCGGCAATCACCAGCACGGGGCCATCCGGGGCTTGAACGGCGGCGAGTTGCTCAGGGTTCAGGGCCTTCTCAAAATCAATGGCGCTCATGAGGAGGGCTTCAGCAGGTCGCGGAGGGTCAGGGTTTCCAGGGAGGCGCTCAAGCCGCGATCCATCGCGCCCATCAGCTCTCCCACAATCGGCTCCAGATGAAGCAGGCCCAGCTTCTCCGGGGGCGCCCCCTCCTGCAACACACAGTCCACCACATCACGCACCTTCAAAGCATCCGGAGCCTTGAGCAGAACGTACCCGCCATTGGGCCCCGCGGTCTCCGCCAGCCAGCCGGCCCGCACCAGCATCCGCACCATGCTGTTGACCAGGCGGAACGGCACGCGCTTTTCATGCGCGTACATGCTGATGTCAAACCGGGGCCGGTCCTCCACCAACGAGGCCGCGGCGGCGCGCAGAATGCCCAGCGAGAGCAGGATGCGGGATTTACTGCTGGCGCTGTCCGCCGAACTTTCCATCTGGTAGGTCGCGGAGTTCTGCAAGGCAAAGGCAAATTCCGCCCCCAGCAAGATCAACACCCAGCTGATGTAGAGCCAGCCCAGAAAGATCGGCACCGAGGCAAACGTCCCGTAAATGGCATTGTACCGGGCCACCCCCACCTGAAGGCCCATGTACACCTTCTGCCAGCCCAGAAACAGCAGGGCGCTGAAGAAGGCGCTGATAAAGGCCGGCATGAAACGCACGCGGGTGTTGGGCACAAAGCTGAACAGGAGGATGAACCCCAGCCAGGCCGTGAACAGCGAGGTCAGCCGCAACAGGTTGCGGAGGAGCCACCCGAAACTTTCCGGCAAAAAGGATTCGCCCCCGCGCAACGAGGCCTCCACCGTGCTCGCCACCCCCACCAGCACCGGCACCAGCACCAGCACGCTGACGTAATTGGCGATCTGGCGCAGATACGTGCGGGGCTTGCTCACCCCCCAAATCCGGTTGAAGGAGGCCTCCACACTGCCCAGCACCATGGCGGCCGTGAAGATGAAAAAGCCCAGCCCAATCCAGCCCAGCGCCGAGAAATTGGTCGTATTGACAATATTCAGGATGGTGTCAATGAACGACTGGAACTCCTCCGGCATGGAGTCCTTCCAGTCCAGCAGATTGTTGATCTGGTCCTGTCCAAAGCCAAAGCCCTTCAACACCGCAAAGGCTACCGCCAGAATCGGCACCAGCGAGGTCAGGGTGACAAAGGTCAGCGCCGAAGCATGCACAAAAAGATCGTCCTCGCGGAAACCGCGCACGATCATTTGCGCCACCCGGACCACGCGCACCACAAAACTGCGCTCGGCGGAGAGCGAGGCCAGATCAATATCCCACACATCATGCAGGAGAAACTGCCTGGCTTTTGTGAACCATTGTGTCATTGTCATTTTAATCCCCGGCCCTTACGGGCTGTGCTCCCGCCAAATCTGGCCGAACCGCGCCCGCAGATCAAGAGCAAAACCCGGCGTTTCCGGCATTGCCCTGCAAACAATCACACTTTAGTATGTCCGCCATGATTCATTCGAGAAAAGAACGCGAAAAACTGGAGGAAGGCTGGCTGGCGCCCTATGCGGCGCGCAGTTCGGCCAGCCATGGCCGCCGGCATCCTGAATCCCAGCACGATGTCCGCACCGAATTTCAGCGCGACCGCGACCGCATTCTGCACAGCCGTTGCTTCCGCCGCCTGGAATACAAGACGCAGGTCTTTGTCAATGCCACCACCGATCACTACCGCACGCGGCTGACCCACACCATGGAGATGACCGCCGTCGGGCGCACCATCGCGCGCGCGCTGAGGGCCAGCGAAGATCTGACGGAAGCCATCGCCCTGGCCCACGACATTGGGCACAGCCCCTTCGGCCACTGCGGTGAGGCCGCGCTCGATGATCTGATGAAGAATGAAAAGGGCTTTGACCACAACGAACAGAGTTGCCGCTGGGTCGAGGTGCTCGAAAAGCAGTATCCAGACTTTTCGGGGCTCAACCTGACGTGGGAGGTCCGCGCGGGACTGCGCAAGCACCAGGCGCAGATCAGCGGCGCCGAAGTGGATGGCCGCCCCATCGGCCCCTTTCAGTATGTCGAGGCCCAGATCGCGGATGTGGCCGATGACATGACCTATTACGCGCACGATGTGGATGACGGCTATGAGGCCGGCCTGCTGACCGAGGAGCAATTGCTGACGACCGAGGCCTGGCGCATGGCCGCCGCGCGCGCCCACAGCCAGTATCCCCATGTGCCCTCCAGCCAGCGCATGGCCGTCACCATCCGGGCCCTTCTGGACATGCAGGTCGAGGATGTTTTGAAAACCAGCGACGAGCTCCTGTCGCGGCATCAGCCCTCCTCGCCGGAGGATGTCATGCGGGCGCCCGAGCGCCTGATCACCTTCAGCCCGGAGATGAACGCACAGCTCGCCACCTTCAAGGCCTTCTTGTTCCGCAACATGTATTACAACCCCGGTGTCAGCGACGGAAGCCAGGCGGCTGTCCGGATGATGCGGAGGCTGTTTCTCCATTATATCGAACACCCGGAAACCATGGGGCGCAAGGCCCGCGCACGCATCCCCGGCGACGGCCTGTGGCGCTCCGCCTGCGATTACCTTTCCGGCATGACGGACCGCTATGCGTTTGAAGAGTATGTGAAATTCGGCCTCGATAAGGCCGGCAACGAAGCACCATGAAAAGGAACAAGGGAGCCGGGCATGATCAAGGAATCCATTGCCAAACTGGTTGACCACCAAACACTGACCCGCGAGGAAGCGCTGGGCACCATGCTCGAAATCATGGGGGGAGAGGCGACGCCCGCGCAGATTGCCGCCTACATCACCGCCCTTCGTTTGCGGGGTGAGACCCCCGCCGTCATCGCCGGAAGCGCCGAGGCCATGCGCCAGAAATTCACGGCTGTTCATGCCTTGCCGGGTGCCGTCGCCGACACCTGCGGCACGGGGGGCGACGGCGCCCACACCTTCAACATTTCCACCGCCGCCGCCTTTGTGGCGGCCGGCGCCGGGGTCACCGTGGCCAAGCACGGCAACCGAAGCGTCTCCAGCAAGTGCGGAAGCGCCGATGTGCTGGCGGCGCTGGGGGTCAACATCGAAGCCTCGCCGGAGGTCATGGCCGCCTGCCTGGAAAACATCGGCATCGCCTTCCTGTTCGCCCCCAGCCTGCATCCGGCCATGAAATTTGCCATCGGCCCGCGCCGTGAAATCGGAATCCGGAGCATTTTCAACATCCTGGGGCCGCTTTCCAACCCAGCAGGCGCACAGCATGGCGTGCTGGGGGTCTATAGCGCCGAACTGGTGCCCGTTCTGGCCGAGGCCGCCGCCTCCCTGGGCGCGCGCCATCTGTTTGTGGTCCACGGCCACGATGGCCTGGATGAAATCACCACCACCGCCCCCACCCTGATCGCCGAAGCCTGCGACGGCAACGTCCGCACCTTTGAGCTGGCGCCCGCCGACGTCGGCCTGCCCGTCGCAAAACCGTCCGATCTCGCGGGGGGCGATCCCTCGCATAATGCGGAGATCATTCGCGACATCCTGCGGGGCGCCAGCGGTCCCAAGAGTGATATCGTCTGCCTGAATGCCGCCGCCGCCCTCGTCGCCGTGCACAAGGCCGCCAACTTTCAGGAGGGCCTTGCCGTGGCCAGGGAATCCATTGTTTCCGGCCGCGCCGCAAAAAAACTGGAGGCGCTCATCCAGCTGACGGCGGCCCGATGACGCATCGTTCAATATTTCAATCGCCATTCTGAGGGAGTTTTTCTATAAACAGTTTTTACATCAACAGGAATTCCTTATGAACATACAACGTGAAGAGGTCATTGGCGTCGTGGGGCTCGGATATGTCGGTCTGCCCTTGGCGGCGGCCTTTGCGGAACATTTTGAGGTCGTGGGATTCGACGTCAAGGAAAGCCGCGTGCAGGAACTCCGAAAAGGACAGGATCATACGGGCGAGGTCGAACCCGCCGCCCTGAGGAATCCACGGCTCTCCTTCACCACCCGGCCAGCGGATCTCAAGAAATGTACGTTTGTCATCATCGCGGTTCCCACCCCCATCAATGAAGCCAAAGATCCGGACCTCACGCCGCTCGAAGGATCCTCCAATACGGTGGGCGCCATCCTTAAAAAAGGCATGATGGTGGTGTATGAGAGCACGGTCTATCCGGGCGTGACGGAGGACTACTGCCTGCCCATTCTTGAGCGCGAATCCGGTCTGAAGCTGGGCCAGTTCAGCTTGGGCTACTCCCCCGAGCGGGTGAATCCCGGCGACAAGGCCCACACCGTCAAAGGCATCGTCAAGGTCGTCAGCGGGCATGACGCCCAAGCCCTTGAGCGAGTGGCCGCCGTGTACGGGAAGGTGATCGCGGCCGGCATCCACAAGGCGCCGAACATCAAGACCGCCGAGGCCGCCAAGGTCATTGAAAATGTCCAGCGGGATTTGAATATCGCGCTGATGAATGAGCTCTCCAAGATTTTTGCCCGCATGGGCCTGAATACCAGCGACGTGCTGGCGGCCTCCTCCACCAAATGGAATTTCCACCGCTATCACCCGGGCCTGGTGGGCGGCCATTGCATTGGTGTGGACCCGTATTACCTGACCCATCGGGCCCTCCAGCTCGGGTACCATCCGGAAGTCATCCTGGCGGGACGCCGCATCAATGATGGCATGGGCGATTATGTCGGCGAGCTGGCCATCCGCGCCATGGTCGCGGCCGGACGCCTCCCCAAAAATGCCAACGTCTGGGTGCTGGGCATGACCTTCAAGGAGAACGTGCCCGATTTTCGCAATACCCGGGCCGTCGACGTGGTGCGCTATCTCAAGGGCTTTGGCGCCCAGGTCACCGTGTGGGAACCCCTGGTCAGCGCCGTTGAAATCAAGCGGCAATTCGGGGTGGAGACCCGGACCCTTGCTCAGGCCCGCAATCTGGATGCGGTCATCTTGATTAACGGCCATGAAGCCTTCAAGGCCGTGGACCTCGCCCGCCTGCGCAAAAAAATGCGCACGCCCGTTCTGATGGATGTGAAGAATTTCTTCTCCCGCAGGCAGGCCCAGCGGCTGGGGTTCGAGTACATCAGCCTGTAGAAAAACGATCTGTTCTTCCCTCGATACAGCCCTTTGAAACGCTTGGAGAGCTTGATCCGGCCTGGATTTGTATTCTACACCGGCTTGGAAAACAGGGTGACGCGGAGGTTTTCGCGGTTCAGGATCTCCAAGCCATGCGCATCGGAAATCCAATCCATGGTCTGGCGGTGGTAGAAGGCAATATGGGTGGCATCGCTGGCATATCCCCAGGATCCAAACGACTCCAAGTCCGTCCAGGGCCACGTCATGATCGTGAGGAATCCACCCGGCTTGACCAGCGACACCATCCGTTTCCATTCCTTGCCAGGCTCAAAGAAATGTTCAACCACCTCCGTGCAAAAAATGTAGTCAAACACACCGTCCGGCGGTTCGGGGAAAAAAAACAAGTCATAATTTTCGCAGTGAAGCCCGGACTCCCTTAAAAGGTGGAACAGCGTGGGCGTGTGCCCGCATCCATAATCCAGGCCCCGCATCCGGGCGTTCAACCGCGGCAACACAGGCACAAGGGCCTGCCGAAGAAACTGCACATACCCGGCGTCATGGGGCCCATTCTGATGCATGGCATATCGCGCTTTTTCCACTTCGGGCGCCAGCGCAAGCTCCTCTGCTATAAAAATCAGGCGGCAACGCCCACAGACAAGATGACGGCGCTTGCGGACATCCATGACCGGCTCAAAGGGGCCCGGCAGGCCGCACAAAGGACAGGACAAGCCGCGAGCCCCCCTCATGACGGTGCATCTTTCCGCACACACGCCAGGTAGAGGCCGTTCGTCGAGGGTTGCTCCAAAATGGGATTCTCGAAGGACACCACGCGGCCCTCCGCCTGCCCGAAGACTTTCTGCAGAACCCGCAGAAACTCCGGAGAAGGTTCCTCATTTGACCAAAGCGCAAAGACGCCGCCAGGCTTGATGAAATCCTTCAACCGCCGCAGGCCCGCTTCTGCATAAAAACCGGCATGAGCGCCGTGGAGCAAGAGCGAGGGCGTATGGTCAATATCCAGCAACACCGCATCCCAACGGTACCCCGGACATTCTGGATCAAAGCCGGTGCCACGAGCCAGCGCAAAAAAATCCTCATTCAAAAACGAACAACGGGAATCTTCGGCTAGGAGGCGGCCCTTGGGCACAAGCCCCTGCCGATGCCAGTCAATCACCGGGGCCAAGGCCTCAACAATGACCAGCCGCCGCACCTGGAAAAACTCCAGCGCGGCGGCCGCCGTATACCCCAGCCC
>CAZFSE010000094.1:0-16646 GCA_964521805.1 uncultured Verrucomicrobiota bacterium | reverse complement strand
CGCCCGCTACTCTGCACGAAACCTGCGTCATCTCGGGAGATTGTTTATGAGCGACACATCCGTTTTCACGATCGGTGCCGATGGCCTCGATGCGGCAAAAATGGTGGAGGAAATCCAGTCCTCCGTACAAAAGAAAATGGAAGCGGGCGTCTATGCCGACGCACGCATCGCCCGGGCGGAACGCTCAAACCTGGCTCAATTGAAGTCAAATGACCAATTTCTGAGCTATTACCTGCAATGCCTGCGCGACTCTGTGTATGTGGATATTTCCGATTTCGAAATTCGTGAACGCCGCCCCTTTCTGGCCCCCTTGCTCATTGGTCTTAAAAAAACCCTCTGGAATCTGCTCAAGTTCTATACCTATCGGCTATGGTCCCAGCAAAATCAAGTCAATGGCCTCATGGTCACTGCCATTGAGGGGTTGGATGAAAAATTTGCCGCCCGGATCAAGGAATTGCAGGACAAAGTGGCCCAGTTGGAGAAAAACCGCCCCTAAAGGCCCTTCCCATGCCAAAAGCTGAGCATATTGCCTTTATTTGCCCGCGTTTTGCGGAAGGCGCGACCGTTGGAGGCGCGGAAACCCTTCTCAAAAACCTGGCCCTCCGCGCCGCCCAGGCGGGGCGGAAGGTCACGTTCCTAACCACCTGCGCTCAGAGTCATTTCACCTGGGAAAACACGCTCCCTCCCGGTCGGCGGCTCATTCAAGGACTCGACGTCCACTTTTTTCCAGTGGATGAGCGCGAGGTCTCCGCCTTTCTGCGCGTTCAGCAATCCATCAGCCGGCGCGGCGAGGTCTCCCGCACCGATGAGGAAATCTGGATTCGCAACAGCGTCAACAGCACGGCGCTGTGCAACCATCTGCGCGAGCAGGGCGAGGACTACGACCGCATTGTTTTGGGCCCCTATCTCTTTGGCTTGGTCTTCTTCGCCGCGCAAATCCACCCCACGAAGACCCTTCTGGTTCCCTGCCTGCACGACGAACCCTTCGCCTGGCTCTCCATCATGAAGGATCTCTTTGGCGCGGTGGACGGCTTCCTCTTCAACACCCAGCCTGAGCAGGATCTCGCCCGGCGGCTCTTTGCCCTTCCGTCCGCGAAGGGAACCGTCGTGGGCATGGGCCTGGATCCCTTCACCGCCGATCCCTCCGCCTTCGCCGCTCGAAAAAAACTCACCGCGCCCTATGTGCTCTACTCCGGGCGGCGCGAGCCGCTCAAGGGCACGCCGCTGATGTGCGACTATGTCGAGACCTTCCGCGAACGCACCGGACGCGATGTCAAACTTGTCTTCACCGGAAGCGGCCCCATCGAAGCGCCGCCCGCCCTTCAGCCCCACCTCCTCGATCTCGGATTCGTCTCCGAACAGGAAAAGCACGAAGCCATGGCCGGTGCCACCGCTTTTATTCATCCCTCCGTCAATGAGAGCCTCGGCATCGTTTTGCTGGAAGCCTGGCTGGCGCGCACCCCCGCTCTCGTCAATGCCAACGGCGAGGTCCTGCGCTGGCAATGCCGGCAAAGCAACGGCGGACTATGGTTCGCAAATTATCCCGAATTCGAAGAGGAGCTGGCGCTCCTTCTCGACCAGCCCGGCCTCCGCTCCGCCCTCGGCGCCGCCGGGCATGACTACGTCCGCCGCGAGTATTCCTGGACCGCCGTCGAACAACGCTTCCTGAACGCCTTGGACGCCTAAGGATCACGCCATGAATATAAAAACACAAACTACGCCCCACAGCCTTCTGCTTTTCCTTCAAGGCCGGCTCGATGCCTTTGGCTCCGGCGAATTGCAAAAGGCCGCCGACACCCATTTGCAGGACAGCCTCGCCTGCTGTGTGCTGGATATGGCCGAGGTCAGCTACATCAGCAGTGCCGGCATCCGCGTCCTGCTCGCCCTCGCCAAAAAACTCAAGGCCCGCAATGGCCTGCTGGCCCTCGCGGGCCTCCAGTCCTACTGCCGCGAAGTCATCGAGATGACCGGCTTTGCCAGCGCCTTTCCTGTCTACCCCACCTGGACCGAAGCCGCCGCCGCGTGCGAAAAGAAACAGGCCGGAGCCCAGGTCCTCCCCCCCGTCGAAACCCTTCAGCTCGAGCACGGCACCCTCACCATCCTCCCCGGCGACCCCGCCCCCGGCGCCGCCGAAATCCTTGGCGATATCAAGGACGTCCTCTACTCGCGCGTCTCCCACGAAAAACTGTTTTCCAAGCGCTTCTTCGAGACCGAGTATTCCATCGGCCTCGGTGGTCTCGGCAACCACCGCGACGATTTCTTCCAGATCATGGGCGAGATGATCACGATCGGCGGCACCATGGTCTGGCTCCCCACCGATGGACACGACACCCCGGACTTCCTCATCCCCAAGACCGACGGCGGCCACGTCATGATCCGCACCGGCTACAACGTCGCTCTCTCCGGCGCCTTCAACGAAACCCTGCTCTATACCGCCAGCGCCCCGGAAGGCGTGAGCATCTCCGCGCTGTATCATGATCTCTTCGCCATGGCCCGCCAGCGCCGGCCCGATTTCAAGGGCGTGCTCGGCCTGGCCATCCGCGCCGAGATGGCCACCGTCCTCGGCTCCGGCATCACGAAATCGCCCATCACCACGTTCGCGCCCCCCAACGGCGAGATGATCACACACCCCGCCAACATCAAGGAATGGTTTGACTGCGACACCGAGCCCCGCCATCAAAATGTCACCGCCCTTGTCTGCGGGATTGGCGCGGATCTTACCGGCGACCTCTCCGGCTTCGACCAAACAGAGCTGAACAAGGTCTTCTATCTGCATCCCGCCAATGTCGGCAACAAGACCGAGATCCTGCACAATCATGCCGTCGTGTTTGAAGGCCTGCCCATGCCCGCCTTCCCCTGCCGGTTCGAAGATGAAATCCGCCGCGTCGTCACCGAGGGAAACTACGTGGACATGCGGCACCTGCTCGACAGCTCCCGGCTCAAGCAGGCCCTGATCGGCGTCATCTACGTTCAGGAATTCCGCCCCGACTCCCACGGCGAACCCTTCCAGGAAAATGCCTCCCTCAACGCCGCCACCGCCCGGAACCTGGGGTACTACAAACAAAAGCAGGGATAAGGCGGATCGAACGCATGAGGAAAAAAAACTTGCAGTTGGGTAGCTTATAAACTACAGTCTTACCAATGGATGCAATGCCGCAGTTCTTAGAGGAATATTTGGCGCCAGATGGAAAGAACCCGTTTCGGCAGTGGTTGCGAGGGTTGAGGGATGAGCGCGCACGCGCGAAGATACGAGTCCGTTTGAACCGCATCCGGCTCGGTAACTTCGGGGACGCGAAACCTGTTGGAAGTGGCGTCTCTGAATTGCGAGTTCCCTGCGGGACCGGTTATCGCGTGTACTTCGCACGCACCGGAAAAACGGTTGTGTTGCTACTCTGCGGTGGCGACAAGTCAACACAGCCGAGCGACATCAGCACGGCAAAAGATTACTGGCTGGATTACCAAAGGAGGGCAACATGAAAAAAGCATCTGTAACATATGATGCCGGCCTGCAGGAGGACCTGCACGATCCCGCGGAGGCGGCGGCCTACCTGAACGCAGCTTTGGACGATGGATCTCAGGAAGTCTTTCTGATGGCGCTGAGGGACGTTGCAAAGGCACATGGCCTCACGCGCCTGGCACGCGAGACCACCCTCAACCGTGAGAATATGTATCGCATTCTGTCAGAAAAGGGAAACCCACAACTTTCCAGCCTCAAGGCCTTGCTTGATTCCTTGGACTTGAAACTTTCCATCGAGCCGAAGCGTGCCGTGGCTTGAAAGGTGGTACAGCCAACGGCATGAGGCAACCAGCCCTCTCTATGGATGCCGGACGCGAATCTGATAGAAGCCCTGTGCATCCACTCCAAACACCGCATCCGTGATGGTATTGGCCGGCGGAGTGGCCAGGACATCCTCCTGGATCAACTGGTAGCCCTGCAAGGCATTCGAGGTCCAATACACCCCATACAGGCGTCCCGTCGCGCTGGGCCACATCAAAAGGTTCTCTGTGACGGAAGAATGCTCCACGCCGGCCACCGCAAAGAAGGATGTGGGATCCGCCAGGTCGGTTCCGCTGACCCACTCATCATCGTTGGGCATGCCGTCCTTGTCAAAGTCCAACCGCCCATCGGTGGGATTCAAGGGATCCAGCGCGGCGGGATATTCCTCCTCACACTCGTCGGGAATGCCATCGCCATCGGTGTCCACGCGGTCCTCCGCCGGGAGCTCCACCGCGCGCAACTGCCAGACGAGATTGGAGGGCGGCTTCAAATTTCTCGTGTAGAAAACAAGATTGGTCACCTGCACACACTCACCGGGATCCAGCACGGCATCGCCGGCGCCCGTTTCGATCTGCTCCGTCACATCCACGTAGGGCCACCCACTAACTGGATCCACGCCCGTTGGGTATCGCAGGCGATGCTGTGCATTGGTCTGCACACAATACCAGAAGGGCCCCACCAGCCGCGTGCCGTTGGTGGCCGTGTTGCACACCTGCGCCACGCCCACCAGGACAGACTGTGCAAAATTGGTTTTCCATTGGGTATAGGTCCAGGACAAGCCACTTGCCTGCTGTTGATAAAGAGCCGTCAGCACCGAGTTCATCAGCAAGGTTACCGTGGTGGTCCGAGCGAAAGCATCCTCCACCAGAATGCCGCCCACCCCCTCCCAATACGCGAACTGATACCCCGGATTCGCCCACGTCACCACCTGCGTGGGTGTGGCAAACTCCACGATGTAACTTCCCTGCTCGGGGATCGTCTGTCCGGCTTCGCGCGGCCACGTCAGGATCGTCAGCCTCGGCGCGGTCATGGCGAACCCAACGAGCGAGTTTGTGCTCAGCCCTGCCTCGTTCTCCGCCCGTACCCGGTAATGATACAGCGTGCCAACGGTCAGCCCGGTCACGGTGCAGTCGTTCACAGTGCCCGCCATTCGATTCTCGTAGCCCGGGATGAAATCTCCAAAGGCGTCATCCTCGGATACATCGAGCCAATAGTTTGTGGCACCCCGCGCCGCCTGCCAGTTGGCTTGGAAACGGTCGGGTTTTATCTCGCTGGCCAGCTCCAGCCCGGGCGCTTCCGGCTTCATGTGTACCCACGCTTCGAGAGTCAGTCCGGTTCCGGCGGCATTGACCGCATAGGCCCGGTAGTAGTTGGTGATTCCAGAGACCAGCCCGGCGATTTGTTGCGTCCAGCCGCCCGCGTCATACACCCCAGCCTGCGGCGCACTCCAGGCACCCGCCACAGCAAAGCCCATATTCGTGCTCCAGATGATCCCCCGCTCGATGGCTTGAGCGCCGTACACGTTCTCGATCACCGCACCCATCTCCGCCGTGGTCGCCTCCGCATCCGCATGGAACAGCCCGGACAAGACGGGCCGCAATGGATAAACGTTGAACACATGCACCACATTCGAGGCCGCCAGCCAATTGGTATTCCCTGCCTGCGAGGCCGTCACACTCACCACGCCCGTCCCCGTAAAGCTCAGGTTCGTCCCTCCCGCCAGCTCCGCCGGCCCCGTCACCCCAAAGCTCACCGGCAAGCCGCTCGACGCCGTCCCCGCCAGGCCCAGCTGGTTCGCAATCGCCTGATCACCGATCACTCCAAAGCTGATCCCTTGTTCCGCCCTAGCGATGGTGAACACATCAGTCGCCCCGCCCTGGTACAAAGGCTCCTGAACAATGCCCACCAGGGAATAACTCCCCGCGTTCACCGGCCAGTTGGTCGTGCCCGCATAGGTCACCACCACGTTCAAATGGCTGGGCACCGTGCTCACCTCTGCGGATTTCGCGGTGCCATCATACACCTGCACCAGGTTGGTCATCTGCACAATAGCCGGGGACGCCGACACCTGAAACATCACGCTTGTTCCAACCATAGTCCAGTTGACGTCTCCCACTTGCGTGGCGCTCAGGAGGACCATGCCCGTATTCGTGAACGCCACTTCGTTTCGATTGGTTGTGGTAAAGACCGCCGGCCCCATGCCCACGCCAAAGACAACCGGCAACCCCGAGGAACTTGTCGCGCTCAACGGCAAGATATTCGTTGCCATTTGCGGCCCCGGATTGGCAAACGCAATAACCTGGTCCGCTTTTGCCGCCACCACCGCGCCTGTCACGGCGGCCTCGTTGTACAAAGCATCCGCGGCCTTGGTCGCACACACCAGCACCGTCCCCATCCCGCTGGTCACGGCCAGATGGGTGCCCCCCACCAACGAGCCGGGACCGCTGATGACGGCAAAGCTGTAAGCACCCGTGCCGGACCCGCCCGATAAGCTCAAGACATTCGTTGTCTGATAAACCTGCGGCGTCGCCGGCGCAAAGACCAACGAGGCCTGCTGGGCCTTGCTCACCATAAAGGTATTCGTCAGCGATGGCGCCGGATTCCAGTTGGAGTCGCCCAATTGGATGGCGTGAAGCATGACCTCCCCCTCCCCGCTGAAGGTCAGCCGATACACCTGACTCGTGAGCTCCAGCAGATCAGCCGGTCCGCTGAGCACGCTAAGTTGAACGGACAGCCCGCTGGAGGCCGTCGGTGTCAAGATCAGCACATTCGTCGTAATCTGCGCCCCCGGATTCAGGAAGGTGATCGCCTGTTCCGCCTTCGCCGCCGTCACGGCGCCCGTCACAGCGGATTCCAACCAGTCGTCATCCTCCGCCTTGGTCGCCCGCACCAGGACCGTTCCTGTCCCGCCGGTCAAAGCCAGATTCGTTCCGCCGGCCAATGCGCCAGGCCCGCTGACAATCACATACGAGAAAGCTCCCGTGCCCGAACCACCCGCCGCATGGAGCGCGTTCGTCGTCAGATACACCTGCGGCGAGGCCGGCGAAAACTCAATCGCCGTCATCTGGTCCGCCTTCGCCGCTGTCACCGCGCCCGTCACGCTGGCGGGATTCCAGTTGTCATCCTCGGCCTTGGTCGCCCGCACCAGGACCGTCCCTGTCCCACTGGTCAGAGCCAGATTCGTTCCGCCCACCAGCAAGCCGGGACCGCTGACGATCACATACGAGAAAGCTCCCGTGCCCGAACCACTCGCCGCGTGGAGCGCGTTCGTCGTCAGATACACCTGCGGCGAGGCCGGAGCAAACTCGATCGCCGTCATCTGGTCCGCCTTCGCCGCGGCCACCGTGCCTGTCACGCTGGCGGGATTCCAGTTGTCATCGCCCGCCTTGGTCGCCCGCACCAGGACCGTCCCCGTGCCCGAAGTTATTTGCATGGCATTCGTGTTGACGAGTTCTCCCGGCCCGCTGACCACTTCGTAGCTGAACAAACCTGTTCCATGGCCACCGGAAGCATTGAGCAGGTTCGTTGTCAGATAGGTCTGCGGCGTGGCGGGGGTAAAGC
Source organism: uncultured Verrucomicrobiota bacterium (assembly GCA_964521805.1). GTDB lineage: Bacteria > Verrucomicrobiota > Kiritimatiellia > CAIQIC01 > GWF2-57-35 > CAZFSE01. Next base: position 9,307 of record CAZFSE010000094.1, on the reverse strand, counting down.
TGATGGCGCCTTGATTCGCCTTCACCACCACCAGCGTCCCAACTTGAACGCCCTGCCACATCACATCACTCACCACGCCGGTGACACTGTAACTCCCCGCCTGGATCGGAGCCGTCCCACTGCCGTCATACGTCATGTGGACGGTCAGTGAGCCGGGAACCGTCGTGGCCGTCACGACACGGGCGGTTCCATTGTAGGTCTGGCTCAAGTCATGCAAGCTCACCGAAGCCACCGCCTTTGTCACCGTGAAGGTGTTGGTGATACTCGGCGCGCCATGCCAGTTGCTGTTGCCCGTCTGGTACGCCAGGATCATCACTTCGCCTGCACCCGAGAACGTCAGATTGGTACCCTCCGAAATGCTGGCGGAGCCCAACAGCACCTCGAAGTTCACCGGCAAGCCTGAACTTGCCGTGGCACTCAACCCCACCTTGTTGGTGGTCACCTGGTCATTGATCGCTCCCCAACTGATCCCTTGATCCGCCCTGGCGACGGTCAAGTGCACCACATACTCCTGCGGACTGTTGGTGGCATCCGGCGCACTCACCCAGTTGGTGGCCACATAGACGCCCGCATTCACACCGGCTATATCAACGGCATTGGTCAGCAAGATGAAGCCCCCCGGCCCCACGGCGCCCGTGCCGGGCAGGCTCGACAGCCAGCCTGAGGCTCCCGCACCATAGCCGATGACGCGCGTGTAGGTGAACGCAAACTCGCCCACATTCGTCATCCACAACGATTGCGGCAGTGGATCAGCGCCGGCATACGTGGCCGTGAATTCCAGACGGTTGGTTTCGAGCGCGATGCCGCCCCCGGCGCCATACCCGGTCAGGTTCAGCACAAAGGGCGAGTTCGTTCCATCATTCGTGAAGGCATACGAAACGTCTTGCCGTCCGCCCTGTGGAGTAAACACCACATCAAAGACCGCCACTGTTTGAGGCAGGAGGGAGGAAGGTTCATTCCGCAGTTCAAAACAAGTCCTCCCCGCTCCGGAGGTGCTCACCAAGCTGATAACCAGCACCTCATTGCCGCCATTGGTGATGCTGAATTGATTGGTCAATGAACCACTGCCAAGAATCGGCGCGCCAAAATCCGTACCCTTCTCAAAACTCGGGGCCTCCCCATTGGCGACCATGTCCCCATTGGTTCCCAAGAGGTGGAATTGCGGCATGAGATAAGTGAACGCATTGGACAGGACGGTCTCCCCGTACTGAGTGGAGACAACCCGCACATCGCCAAGGCCGCCCAGAGAGGCCGTGCCGGCCCGGATCACCACCTGGGTCAGGGAAAGGCTCAGCACGCCGGACTCCACCCCGTTGATCGTCACGTTCGTGACATCAAACCCATCACATAAATTTGTTCCCGACAGGACAACGTCATAGCCGCCAGTCCAAAACCCACTGCTGGGAGATACAGAGGTCAACTCGCCCGCCGGGTTGAATGTATACGCATTGCTGACGACCAGATCGCTGTCCGCTTGAATCACGAGATCGCCCAGGCCGGGTGTGCCCACGCCGCACCGCACGCTTACCCAGTTCGTGCCCTGGTCCAGGATCGTGGCCGCGACGCCGCAGAGCAGTACGTTCGTAATGCTACTGCCATCGCCGATCTGTCCGTTGCTGATCAGGACGGTGTTCCCGCCTGCCATCGGGCCACGGCCCGGGTTCACGGAAAAGGCCTTGATGAAATTCGTCACGGCCGGCGAGGCCTGCCAGTTCCCATCTCCGGACTGCGAGGCCGCGAGTACCACATCCCCCGCCCCGCTAAAGGTCAGATTCGTGCCATGAATCACGCCAGGACCGGAGAGGACGGAAAACTCCGTTACGGGCAGTCCGGAGCTTGCGGTCGCACCGAGCGCCACGGTGGCGCTGGTGAGGCGCGGCGGAAGATCTGGGAAGGACACGCTCTGCCCGGCTTTCGCGACCACCAGCGTCCCGACCGCGCTCCCCTGGTACATCGCGTCGTTCACGGCCCCGGTCACCGTATACGAACCACCCGCCACAGGCGCTGAAGCGCTTCCGTCATACGTGATATCCACCGCCAGCCCACCCGGATCGGTCGTGTTCGTCACGGTTCTTGCGGTGCCATTGTAGGTCTGATTCAAGTCGTACAGCGCGACCGTGGCCATGGCCTTGGTCACGGCGATGGCATTGGTCACCGCCGCCGGGGCGTGGTTGGCGTCCCCCGCCTGCGATGCGACAACGCTCACCCAGCCCGCCCCATTGAACGAGAGGTTTGTCATGCCGCTGATCAAGCCGGGACCAGACGCTACGGAAAACGTGACAGGCAGTCCGGAATCGGCGGTGGCCGCAAGGCCGACGTGATTGGTCGTCCATTGCGGAGCAATCTCCGGGAAGACAATGACCTGGGGAATCTTCGTGATCGTGAACGTATTTGTGGCACCACCGTGGTACAAGGCGTCGTGCACAACGCTGATGAGGGTGTAGTCCCCGGCATGGACCGGGGGCGTTGTGCTTCCGTTGTAGGTGTTGGTCACCGCAAGGCCCGCCGGGAGGGTCGTCACCGTGGCGGTATGGGCGTTCCCGTCATAGGGCCAGCTCATGTTGGTGAACACAAATCCGGCCATGGCCTTTGTGACGAGGATCGAGTTGGTGACGCTCGGTGCAATCTCATAATACGCATTTCCGAGTTGCCATCCGATCACCCGCACGATGCCATGGCTGGTAAACGTCAGATTCGTGGCGCCGGTGATACTGCCCGGCCCGGAATAGACGCTGAAGGTCACCGGAAGCCCGGAGCTCGCCGTGCCGGCCAGCCCGACGTGGTTCGTGACGGTTTTCGGCCCCGGATTCGGGAAGGCGATGGTCTGCGGACGCCGGATGACGTTGAACGTGATCGGAACTCGGAGCGGATTGTTCGTCGCGCCCGGAACCGTGATCGTGTTCGTTGCGTAATAGACGCCCGAATCGAGATCGGCCACCGAGACCCCCGCTGTGAAGACCTGGCTATTCTGGAAAGCAAGCGTTCCTGACGTGGGACCGCCAAGCGCCAGCCAGTTGGTCGGTCCGGGCCCAAAGACAAGGCGATTGGAATACGACATTCCACTGCTTCCAACGCTCTGTAGTGAGAAGGTCTGCGCGGCGGGATTGGAGCCATCAAAGTAGGCGGTGAAGGTCAGCGATGTTGGGCTCGCTCGGGGTTGCGGCGCGGCCGTCAAGTCGCTGGTGATCACATCCAGCTGGACCGCGGCGCCATTCCAGGTGTTGTCCCATTCATATTCTTGAAAGGCCACCCAGATCGGCGTCCCCGCCGGAATGCCCAGCGCGCCGAGATTGACCACGTAGTTGCTCCAGGGCGGGAATTGACTGCCTCCGGCGCCTTTAGCGAAGATATTCGTGTACACCACACGCGTGAAATTCGCCGGGGCCGGGCCAGCGGTGGACACGCGAACGTAGACGGTGTCCGGATAGTTCGTGAAATTGAACCTAAGCCAATAACTCAGCGTCGAGGTGGCCGTGAGGCCGTTCAACTGCGGAGAGATCAGCCATTGGTCGTTGTGATAGCCCTCCGAGGCACCGCCGCCGGTGCTCCACGTGCAGTAGGCGTTTGCCGATCCCGCGCCCGCCACCGGCGGCACGGAGCTGGTCCCATTGCCCCAGCCAGGCAGGGGCATAACCCCGATCGGCAGTCGGTACCAGCCACTGCCTCCCTGCAAATTGGTCTTGGTCCAGCCCGCCGGCGGCACGCTGTACTCAAACGACTCGAGCAGTTGCGCCGGACAGCCCCACGCCAAGCCCAAGCTGAAAACCAGAAAGCAAAGAAACCCCCTCCATGCAGAAAAACGTTGAACGGCAAAAGGGGAACAAGCAAACACGAGCCTACCCATGGAAAACTCCTTGTCCTGCCAGAACGGCTTGCATCACACACAAAAACACGCCTATTCCGCCAAGAACCTGTCAATTCGCGGGAAAGTGCTACCAAAGAATCGAGTGGTCGTCAGCTCTATAATTTGGCGAACAGGGGTCCGGTCCCCGGCGATTTGTGAAGAATCCGGCTTGAGTGGCAGGCGGGGAATTGCGACAGTACGCCCATGAAAATATTGATCTGCAACGATGACGGCATACATGCTCCCGGCATCCGGGCCTTGTACGATGCGGTGCGCGACTTGGGCGACGTGGAGGTGGTGGCGCCCAGCGCCGAGCAAAGCGCGGTGGGGCACGCCATCACCCTGTCCAATCCCATCAAGACCAGCAAGATCTATCACAACGGCGAATTTTTTGGGCATGCCGTGGGCGGCACGCCGGCGGACTGTGTCAAGCTGGCCGTCTGCGCCCTGCTGGACCATCGCCCGGACCTGATCATCAGCGGCATCAACCTGGGGCCCAATGCGGGCATCAGCGTGATTTACTCGGGGACCGTCTCGGCGGCCACGGAAGGGACCATTCTGGGCATCCCCAGCATGGCGGTCTCGGTCAACACGTTTCAAGATCCGGTCTGGGAAACCGCCGCCGCGGCGGCCCGCGACCTGGCACAGATCATCCACCAGCGGGGGCTCCCCGAGAACACCCTGCTCAACGTCAATGTCCCCAATCTGCCGCTGGCGCAGGTCAAGGGGTATGCGGTCACCCGGATGGGCCGTTCCCGCTTTGTCGAGGTATTTGACCGGCGCACCGATCCCCGAGGCAATGTCTATTATTGGATGGACGGCGCGCTGGAACAACTGGGAGAGGCAGAGGGCACCGATTTGGACGCCCTGGAGCGGGGGTATGTTTCTTTGACGCCCATCTGGTTCGATCTGACCAATCAAAAAGCCATTCCTGAAATGAAGAAGTGGAATTTGAACCAGATCGGACCGTCGATCACAACTGCTGGATGATCTCTTCTTCCCGGGCCACCAGCAAATCGTAGATGGCCTGGGCGTCTTCAAGATCACGCATTTCCAGCAGGAGGCTGGTGTGCTGGCAGATCATGCACAGCCGCGCCAGCACATGCAGATGAATGCGGTCATCCTGACAGCATAGCAGAAAGAAGATGTCCGTCGTCTGCCCATCCGGCGACCCAAAAGGGATCGGCTGAACCGTGCGGCCCACGACCATGAATGAATCGCCAAACATGTAGGGCTCATGATTTTTGGGGTGAAGAAGCGCCAGGCCGCCCGGCAGGGCGGTGGAGCACATCCGCTCACGCTCATCCATGCTTCGAAGCAGTTCTTCGGGATAATTCACCAAGCCGGTCTTCTCCGCCTGATGCACCATATCCCGCAGAATGGAGGCCTTGGTCCGGCTGGTCATCCCCGGCTGGATGCCCTCCACCTTGAGCAATTCGGGAATAATCGCGTGCTGGCGCGACAAATCATGCGCCTTGGTGGAGCTTTTTTTGTGGTAGCTCTTCAGATGCTCGTCCTTCAACCCCAGGATGCGGCGGGAGGCCCAGGCATCCACCTCTTTCTGCCGAAAGAGGATCCGGTCGCCCTGCTTCTCAAAGGGGATCTCATTGCGCAAAATCAAGCGCTCCACATCCGCCTTGGGCACATGCAGGTATTCCACCACTTCTTCCAGGCTCAACACACGAAAAGACACCGTCGCTCCTCCGCATAAACCATTTCCGCCACCAAAAATTCGCGCTGAAACTACGGCACTTGCAACGGGTTGGCAAGCTGTTTTCACATCCGGCGCGCTTCTGATGCGCGGCGGTGCCACGAAATGCCGGCCTCCGCCCCCCCGAAGACAAAGCCCTTGAGGGGCAGACAGACCGGATCACCGGAGGTTCGGGAACTCAAAAAATGCCACAGGGACAAAAATAGAGCCTTGACGGACGAAGCCAGATCATTAAGATGCCCCCCTCATTTGTGTAAGGAAAATTATGAAAACAGCCATTCTGGATAAGATTGATAAAGAGCAGGCCCGCAAGGAAGCCCTGCCCGCATTCCGCATTGGGGATACCCTTAACGTCCACGTGAAGATCAAGGAAGGCGACAAGGAACGCCTCCAGTTGTACACGGGGACCGTCATCGCCCGCGATGGAAGCGGCGCCACGGAGACCTTCACCGTCCGCCGTATTTCCTATGGCGAAGGCGTCGAGCGCGTATTTCCCATTCATGCCCCCAGCGTGGCCAAGGTGGAAATTGAGAAGCAAGGCCGCATCCGCCGCGCCAAGCTCTACTACCTGCGTGGCAAGACGGGCAAGAAGAGCCGCGTCGCCGAGAAGCGCGAAGTGGTCCAAGCGGCTCAGCCGTCCTGAGGAACGTCTTTGCTCAGCCATGAGCAAAAGGCCTGGGCGGCGGGCATCCGCCGCCTCGCCGGTGTGGATGAAGCGGGGCGAGGCCCCCTCGCCGGACCGGTCATCGCCGCCGCCGTTCTCTTTGACCCCGCCACCATCGAATCCGCCGCGCAAGGCCTCTTGCGAGGCTTGACCGATTCCAAACAGCTCAGTGCCGCCCGGCGCGAGCATTTCTTTGAAATTTTGTGCCAGGCCCCCTTCGCCCAAGTGGGCCTCGGACAGGCGGACGCCGGGGAAATTGACGCCCTGAACATCCTGCGCGCCACCCATCTGGCGATGGCGCGCGCCCTTCAGCAGTTGCATCCAGCCCCCGAGCAGGCCTTGGTGGACGGGCTTCCCGTGAAGGGGCTCCCCTGCCCCTCCACCGCGATTGTCCGGGGAGATTCCGCCAGCCTCTCCATTGCCGCCGCCAGTGTGATGGCCAAGGTCACACGCGACCGCCTGATGGTCGAGCTGGACCGGCAATATCCCCAGTATGGATTTGCGCGGCATAAAGGCTACGGAACCCGCGAACACCTTGAGGCCCTGCGACGGCATGGCCCCACGCCCTGCCACCGCCGCTCCTTCGCCCCCGTCAGCCAGTTAACCCTCGAGCTCTGACGCGGAAGCCGGACGGTGGAACCGCCGTCCGATCGCCATGAGGCCGGAAGGCACGGCCAGCTTCAGGCTTGTTCTTCCAAGACAGATTTGCCATCCTGCACCTTGTGAAAGCGTTGGGTCAACGTTTGCATCTTTTATGAAAGGCACGCCATGAAGCTATCCATTCTGCCGCTCTCCCTGCTGTTGGCTGTTGCTGTTCTGTCTTCCGGCTGTCAGTCGGTCTACTACGGCGCCATGGAGAAAATGGGGGTGCATAAACGCGACATCATGGTGGATCGCGTAAAGGCCGCGCGCGACTCCCAGGAGGAGGCCAAGCAACAGTTCGCCAATGCGCTGGAGCAGTTCAAGAGCGTCGTCAACGTCAAGGGCGGAAACCTGGAATCCAAGTACAACAAGCTCAACGCCGAATTGAAGAAAAGCGAGGAGCAAGCCGCCGAGGTTCGCCAGCGCATCGCGGCCGTGGAGAATGTCTCCTCGGCGCTGTTCAAGGAATGGAAGGCCGAGCTGAAACAATATTCCGATTCCACTCTTCGAAAATCCAGCCAGGCAAAACTAGAGCAGACCCGCGAAAAATATGGGCAGATGATGGCGGCCATGAAAAAGGCGGAATCAAAGATTGAGCCGGTCCTCAAGCCCCTGCGCGACCAAGTCCTTTTTCTGAAGCATAACCTGAACGCAGAAGCCATCTCCGCCCTCAGCGGAGAGGTCGCCGCTGTGCAGATGAATGTTGACCGGCTGATTCAGGATATGGAGGCCTCCATCGCTGAGGCCAATCAGTTCATCAACTCCATGGGCTTGAAATAATCCCCCCCGCGGGACAAGCCCCTGGACCCCAAAAAACGCCTTGCCAGCCATCTGCCGTCAGCCGCCCGGCGGCAGAATGCTCTCCAGGGTCTGGCGCAGGAGAGCGTTGAACTCCTCCGGCTTTTCCAGCATGGGAAAATGACCCGTCCCCTCAATGAGCAGATAATCAAACGATTTCATATGCCGCCGGTTGGCTTCCACATCGGTGGGCCATGCGGGGGCATTGATGCCATACACCGGCACGTCCAGCCCTTCAAAAACAGAAGCGGCCTCACCCCGGACATACATCCCAATATAATGTTGGAATGCGTTCAGCGCAATCGCCTTGGGGGCGGATGACATGTCGTCAACGACCCATTTCTTGATGGCGGGATCTGACTGTTCGGGAAACATGCTGGCCACAAAAGCCTGCACGCCTTTCCGGAAATCCTTCTCCATGGGCGCGGCCATCTTGTTGGCGTCTTCCTCCGAAAAAGGCATTTCCACGTTTTCCAGCGTATCCACCGCCACCAATGCCAGCACCTTGCCCGGCAATACTCTTGCCGCTTCGGCGATGATATGGCCCGACATGGAATGCCCAACCAGGATGACGCGGTCCGCCGCCTGGTCCTGGACCACGGCCTTCACATCCTCGCCAAACGCCTGCAGGGTATGCTCCGGACGGCTCATGCCCGAATGTCCATGCCCGGCCAGGTCCAGCGTAATGACTTTGAACTGCCGGGAAAAGGGCTCGATCTGATTCTGCCAGTACCGGCTGTCACAAGACCAGCCATGCACAAAAACGAGTGCCACAGCGCCTTCCCCCTGAACCTGGTAGGAGATCGGCACGCCGTCGGAAGATTCCACCACGCGGGGATATCCCGCGGCCTCGGACGTTCTCCCGCCGGCCGCGCACAACACACACAACACTATCACCCACAGATTCCTTCGTTTCATCATGTTCCTTCCTTTCTATTTTTATTTCCCCGGCAAAGAGGGCGGATGGACGGGACCGGCCTTTCGGCCCGGTCCAAAGACATGCGTCAAAATCCGCTTGATGGCCTCGCGGTCTCCCAGCATGCAGGACAAGGTCTTTGCGCCCGCCGTAATCAGCCCCAGGGATATCCGAATCAAAAGGGTGGCGCCCACCCCCAGAATGACAACCGCCAGCAGGGTGGCTACAGGAATCCGCGCCCCGTTCTCCAGCACCATATCCAATTGCTCCCCGCCCAGGGCCTTCACCCATCCGCCCAGCACCGGCTGAAAATGATCCGGCGCGCGCAGGGTGTCCATGATCCAATTAAAGATCCTGGCCGCGTAGGCCACGCCGGTCACCATCACCACCACCCCGATCACGGCGCCCAGCGCCCGCACGTACGGCCACCACATCTGCGGCGAAATCGAGATCCCCTGCTTTTCATGACCATGGTCTTTCATAAGCTCCTATTCCTAAAGCGGGCCTCCCACCCGCAACCCAAAGAAAAACATGACAGCATCCACATTCAACCACAAGGCAAAGAAGATGGTGCCCCACGGATGACCAAAGGTGTCCCACGGATTTTCGAGGGCAGACACCCAGGTGAAAGAATCATGGCTGGCTTTTGTCGGACTAAAACGAGGGGGCGGCAGGATATCCCTCGACTGCGCTCGGGATGACAATCCTCGGCGGTTTCGGCGAAACCGCCCT
>CAZFSE010000093.1:0-16691 GCA_964521805.1 uncultured Verrucomicrobiota bacterium | reverse complement strand
CGAAGAGCGACGGCGGAGCACCGCCCTGCGTAGGACGGTCCTCTGGGCCGTCCTGTCCTGAAACAGGCGGTGTGGATTTGTCAGGGGGTGGCGCGGACCTGTCCGCCATAGCTCGAAGAGCGACGGCGGAGCACCGCCCTACGTAGGACGGTCCTCTGGGCCGTCCTGCCTGGAAGCGCGCAAAAAAACATGAAAAAAGCGCTTTTTCTTTCCTGGTCGACAAACCATACTACCCCGCAGTTGCGGGTGCAGTTGCATCCACGCTCTGAACCAAGGAGGAGACGATGAGGCCGTTCCTAGCCGTATTGTGTGGTTGTGTCTTGAGCCTTTCCGTTCACGCGCAGGGCTTCCGCCAGCTATCCACCGTTCACGATGGATCCGGCGTCCTGTCTGATAATACCGTGACGCTGGGCGGCGTGGATTACCGTCACGTCAGCGCCGCCGGACAACCAGGCGGCGTCTTCACCAGCACGGGCGGCGACTTCTCCAACATGGCCGGCTTCCTGCAAGCCGTGGACATCAAGCGCCCCGATCTCGATACCGATGGCGATGGCGTCATTGATGAGCTCTCGCTGGACAATGACGGCGATGGCCTGCACGACGCCGTGGAGATCGAAGGCTCTGAATTTGATCCCACCACGCCCACATACGTCAATACGGCGGATACCGATGGAGACGGGGTGATAGACGGCGAGGAATCCGTGGCCGGAAGCAACCCAACAGATCCCAACTCCTTCCTCCAAATCACCTCCATTCAAGACATGGGCGACGCGCAGGCGCTTTCCTGGACCGCCCGCGATGGCAAGCAGTACCGCATCCTGTCCGCGGAAGGCCAACACGCCCATCCCACCAATGTGGAAGCCATCGTCACCGCGCAGGGCGGCCTGGCACCCTGGTTTGAAACCTCCGGCGGCTTCACCAATGCCGGCGGAACGGACGTCAAGACCTATGGCATTGAAGTTCTTCCTTAAGACAAGAGGAATATCCCATAGCCAACATGCAACACCCAGGTAAGAAGGGACCATTCTGCATTTGAACCTTGGATATGGAGTGTGGGCTGTTGGGCATTGAAGCTTTTTTTAGGACGGGAAATGGGGTCGCAAACAAACAGGAGGAAGACATGAAGAAAATGTGGCTGGTCTTGCTGGTGCTGGTATTGACGCAGTGCGCGGCGCAGGCGCAAACGGTTCCCGAATTGATCAACTACCAAGGGCGGTTGATCGAGGGGACGAACCTGTTCAACGGGACGGTACCCGTGACGTTCAACCTCTACGACGCGGCATCGGGGTCCGGAATGCCCTATTGCACGGACTCGAATGACGTGGTGGTCGTGGACGGCCTGTACTCCACGTGGATCGGCGACAACATCACATGGGGCAGTCTCGATAACGCGCTGGTGCAGACGCAGGTCTGGATCGAAGTGGTGATCGGCACGAACGTCATGAACCCACGCGAGCAATTGGTGAGCGTGGGCTTTGCCCGCTACGCGGCAAAACTGCCCGCCAACGGCGTGACAATGGACATGATTGCGCCCAACGCGGTGCAGTATTATCACATCGCCAATGGCGCCGTGCGGGGCAACCATCTCTCGGCGGGCGCCATCTCGAACTCCAGCCTGGCGGCGGGAGCGGTGACGAGCAACAAGATTGACTGGAGCACGATGCCCTCTCTGACTATCCCGCCCAACACCTATTGGCAGAGCACAGGAAACGCGGGCATCACACCGGGCACGCATTTCGTAGGCACAATCGACAATCAACCGCTGGACCTGTACGCCAACAATGAGCGCGTGGTGCGCCTGGAGAACCCGTTTTCCGCACCCAATATCACCGTGGGCCAGACCAACAACTGGGTCAATCCACTGGCGGCGGGTGGCACGGTCAGCGGCGGTGGCGGACTTTTCGGCAATGATCCCAATCGCGTGTCAGACAACTATGGCACGGTCGGCGGCGGCGCGGGCAACCTCGCCGGCAACGACGCGGGCAGTGTGTTCGATGCGGAATATGCGACCGTCGGCGGAGGATTGGACAATCGGGCCTCCAGCCCCTTCAGCTCCATCGGCGGAGGACAACACAATCGCGTTGATCTGCAGTCTACCAATGCCATCGTCGCAGGCGGACGAATGAACGAAATCTGGACCCTGGCCATAGATTCGTTCGTGGGCGGTGGCTACAGCAACCAGATTCATAATGGCGCGGGCGGCACAGTGATCGCCGGCGGCCAGGTGAACCACGTCCAGGCCGGCGCCTTCTTGAGCGTGATCGCGGGCGGGCAGAACAACCGGATTGGCACCAACTCCTTGCAAAGTGCCATCGGCGGCGGGCGGCAAAACCAGATTGGCGATGCGGCCTGGTCCGCTCTGATCGCCGGCGGCGAATACAACCGCATCGGCACTGGCTCCCGTTACGCGTCGTTGAATGGCGGACGAAACAACAACGTCGGCACCGATAGCACCAACGCCGTGATCTCCGGCGGAAGTGATAACGCCATCAGCAACCGGGCCCTCTGGAGCGCCATCGGCGGCGGACAGAACAATTCCATTGCCGATGGGACGTTACATGGGGTCATTAGCGGCGGGCGTGATAATTCGATCGGACCCACGGCCAGGCGCGCCACCATCGGCGGCGGCTTTATGAATTCCCTTGCGGCGGGTGCAGTGAACGGCACCATCGGCGGCGGCGAGAACAATTATAGCGCGGGGGGGTCCACACTCATCGGAGGTGGGTTGGGTAATCGAATATATGAAGACACAGAATTCGGAGTGGTGGCCGGCGGAAACGCCAATACATTACGGTCAAATGCCTGGGCCTCCGCCATCGGCGGTGGGCTGTTAAACGAGATCGGCCCCAATTCCATGTACAGTGCGATTCCTGGAGGCATTTATAACACCATGAGCAACCGGGTATTCAATTCCACGATTGGCGGCGGGAGGCAAAACTTCATCGGCGGGGGTGTTACCAATGCGGTGATTGCGGGAGGCGCCTATAATACCTTGGAAAACTTTACCGAAAGTACCGTTATCTCCGGCGGACACAGCAATCTCATCACCTTCGGCGGATTATGGTGCGTGATCGGTGGCGGGTGGAATAATGAAATCACGGATTTGCCCTACGCCACCGTGATGGGTGGCGGCGATCACAACAGCGCGCGAGGCTCATGGGTCGTGGTGGGCGGCGGCTACCACAACACCGCCAACAGCATGGGAAGCGTCCTCGCCGGAGGTTACGAAAACACCATCGAAAGCAATGCCGCCTACTCCGTCTTGAGCGGCGGGCGCGAAAATCGCATTGCGCGCAACGCCGATTGGGCGGTCGTTGCCGGTGGATCGCAGAACACCATTGACAGCAATGCCGCGTATTCCGTCATCGGCGGTGGGCGTGAAAATCGCATGGCGCGCGGAAGCACCCATTCCGTCATAGCGGGGGGCATCCTCAATCGGATGGAAACCAACACCAGTTATGCGGTGATGGGCGGCGGGAGCAACAACGTCATGGGCCACACTTCATCCGGTGCCGTGATTGCCGGCGGTGAGGAAAACCAGGCCGGACCGTTTGCAAGTCATAGCACCATTGGCGGTGGTATCGGCAACGTCGTGTGGCCACTGGCCAATTACGCCGTGATTGCCGGTGGATACTACAATGACATTGGCACCAATTCGGATTATGCCGTTTTGGGCGGTGGGTTTAACAACGATATCAAGGCCAGCGCCACGTATTCCATGATTTTGGGCGGACGGCAATGCGTGATTTCCAACGCCGCCGAATACGCCCTCGCCGCCGGACGCCGCGCCAAGGCCGCGCATTCCGGCGCCTTTGTCTGGGGCGATTCAACGGATGCGGACATCGCCTCCACCAATGCCAATTCGGTGACGATGCGCGCCGCAGGCGGATACCGCCTGTTCTCGGATGGCGCCGCGTCGCTGGGCGTCCATCTGGCGCCGAATGCCACGGCCTGGTCGGTTCTGTCAGACCGGGCGGCGAAGGAAAACTTTGAGCCGGTAGATGCAAAGGCGATTCTGGAGGGTGTCGCGAATATGCCCCTCACCGCCTGGACCTACAAGGCTGATCCGGGCCATCGCCGTTACATCGGGCCGGTCGCGCAGGACTTCCATGCCGCCTTTGGGCTCGGCAGTGACACCTCCATCAACACCCTCGACAGCGACGGTGTCGCGCTCGCCGCCATCCAGGGCCTGTACGAAGTGGTCCAGGAAAAGGACGCGGAAATCGCCGATCTGAAAGCCCGCCTGGAACGGCTGGAAGCGGTTTTGGGGTCACAGGTTAAATAGGAAGTCCCATAACGCCCAGCCTGTATTCAACGGTATAGGCGCTGGCCCTTTCGGCCAGCGCCACCGGCGGCCAGTAGCGCAGAGAAAATATCCATACACGGGTGATTGCGAAAGGGTTTTCCAAGCCTTGGAAAACTTTCCCCGTTGGTGCCCTGATCATGGAAAACAAAAGGAGCACAACATGAAAGCCGGCTGGATGATTGTGATCGTGTTTGTCAGCATGAACTGCACCGTCCTGCTTGGAAGCCTGTGAAAAATCATCAACAACGGATTTTTCTTTCCCGGTCCACAAAATGAACGCAACAGGACGGACGCGGAAAGCATCCGGGATTGTTGACCGGCGATTTCTGCGCTATGTTCCTGGCCATGAATCCATCCTTGTACAGTTTGTCGAGAAGCGAGCTGGAGGCTGTCTGCCGGGAGGCGGGCCAGCCCGCCTACCGGGCGGGGCAGGTCTGGCAGTGGCTTTACACGCACTTTGTCTCCGAGTTTTCGCAAATGAAAAACGTGCCCAAGGCCCTGCAGGAGGCCTTGTCCGCGCGGGCTTCATTCCCTTCCATCAAGATCCTGCGCACCGAGGGGCCGGAAGGCGCGACGCGCAAAATCCTGGCGGGCCTGGATGATGGAGAGTGCGTCGAGGAGGTGCTGTTGCCTGCCGGGGATCGCAATACCGTCTGTGTCTCCAGCCAGGTGGGATGCAAGTTTGCCTGCGCCTTCTGCGCCAGCGGGAAGGGCGGCTTTGCGCGCAATCTCTCCGCCGGAGAAATTGTGGGGCAGGTGATCCTGGCCTCGCAGACCTTTGGCCGCCGCCCGGAGAATGTGGTGTTCATGGGCATGGGCGAGCCCTTCGACAATTATGAGGAGGTGCTCAAGGCGGTGCGCATTCTCAACGATCAGGAGGGGCTGTGTATTGGCGCGCGAAAGATCACGCTGAGCACCTCCGGCGTCATTCCTGGCATCTCCCGCCTTGCCGGTGAGGGCATCCAGGTGGAGTTGTCCGTTTCCCTGCATGCGCCGGACGAAGCCTTGCGTTCGCGCCTGATGCCGGTCAACAAGAGATATCCCCTGGCGGAGCTGATGAAGGCCTGCCGGGCTTATGTTGAAAAGACCCGCCGCATCATCACGTTTGAATACACGCTGATCAAGGATTTGAATGATACGCAGGCCCATGCCGTTGCGCTGGCCGCCCTGTTGAGAAACCTCCAGTGCCGCGTCAATCTCATTCCCCTGAGCCCGGTCGAGGAGTTCGACGGGGAAACGCCGCCCCGGGCCGCGGCCGAACACTTCATCCAGGTGCTGAGCCGCCAGCATATCAATGCGACCTTGCGCGATTCCAAGGGGAGCGCCGTCAAGGCCGCCTGCGGCCAGTTGCGCAGGCGGCTGGGCTCGGCGGCGGGGTGATCGGGCGGGGATCGCCTTGCATCACAAGTCCTGCTGTTTCGTGGGGCGCGCGCGCTCCACCTGGTTGTTCCTTGGTTTGCGCCAGGCCGCCCGCCACGCCAGCAGGCCGCCCGCCAGCGCCAGCAGGGCCCAGGTGGAGGGCTCCGGGGCGGCGGCGATTTCCAGGGACTCAAAGTTCTTCAGCTTCTTCTTTTCGGTGCGCTCCAGCATGTTCCATTGGGCGCTGTTCTCCACCACGATATAGGAAGTGGCCGGTGTCAGGATGCCGCTTTCGCGGCTTTTCCCGGCCAGGAGCGCTTGCATTTGAAAGGCCTTTGAGGCATCCCGTTCGCCCTCCGCATGGATGAGCCATGCCTCCGCGCCGCGCGCATAGCGCGAGTCCGGAGGCAAGGACAAAACATCTTCCAAGGGTTGGAAGATTCCGGTTTCCGGGTGGTACACCCGGATCGTGTCCCCGGTGCCGCGCAAAAAGAGCAAGGCCGTGCTGGAGGGGTTTTCCGCGGGGCAGGCGATGACTTCGCCGCCCAGTTCGAGGAGCACGACGCGCACGGGCCGTGCGCGCAGGGTGCTCGTCTCTTCGCGGAGGCCTGCCGCATTCTGGCTTTCGAGGCGGCGTGCGCCGGACGCGGTATAGAAGCGTCCGGCATCCGGGGCCAGGCCCATGAGGCCGGCCAGTCCGCCGGATGCGGCGGGCTCGCTGTTTCCGGAGGTGAGGATGACGGGCACGGGGTAACGCAGGAAGAATTCGCCTTCCTCGCCGGCGCAGGCCAGGCGGCAGGCATAGGCGCCCAGCGCGTGGCGGATGGCCCGGTCCCGGCAGAATCCGCCCCGCGCGGGAAGTGACGGGCGTGCAACGATGGTGTTTAGCTGTGACACGGGAATCAGCTCTTCGGAGGCGTCTTGCACCTCGTAGTTTGCGAAGGTCACGGCGCAATCGGGTATTTCCGGGAACTGGGACGCCAGGGCCTGGCTGAGTTCGAGCGCCTGTTCCTGGGCGAGGGCGCCGGATTCTGAACGGTCCACGATGAAGTGCAGATAGGGACGCCGCACGACGGAGGGAAGCTGGCTCAAGCGTTCTTGGGAGAGCACCAACTGTGTGCCTGCCGGGCTGTCGGCGCGCGCGATGCCTCCGGGGGCGGCGGGTGGCGGTTCATGAAGGGGCTGGCCGTTCAGGAGGATGCCGGGGGCGAGCGTCTCTGGATAGAGAAATTCGACTTCTACGTGGCGGGTTTCGTTGGGGGCGAGGGGAAAGACGCGGAGTTCCAGATGGTTTTTGTCCTGATAATAGAGCAGGCCCGGATCGCGGCGGGTTGCATCGCGGATCATCCGATATACCCACAGCGCCGTCTTCTTTTCAAAAATGCGCCCTGGGACGCGCTCGGCGCCGATGTGGAGCCAGAAGCCGGAAATCTGCACACCATCTGGCACGGTGATTGTGGTGGTGTATTCGGTTTGCCCGGCGGTTGGATTGTGGAGATCGAGCTGGGCTTGCACCCGGCGGCAGGAATCTTCTTCGTCGTGAGTGACCTGCAGGCCGGTGAGCACTCCATGTGCGGGGAGGGGGGCATTCATTGGGCGCGAAGTGAAGAGGCGGGAGCGGTCGGATACGTAGCCGATCCATTTCCCTTGATTCCGAGAGGGGGGGACGGGCGTGCCAAAAAATGCCTGGTGGAGTTCATGCATTTTTTCATCCGGCAGGATCAGGCCATTGAAGACCACCTGGTTGTAGAATGCGGAGAGGAATGGCAGATGCAACCCCTCCTTGAAATCGCGCAACTGGAGAAGGCTGTGCCGCAAGAGCAGGCGGTTACCCTCGAAGGCGCGGTCTTCCTGGGGGTTTGAGTGATAGACGTAGCGCAAGGCCGTCCGGAGGGTTGTACGGTCGAGCAGGGCCTGTCCGGCCAGCAGGAGAGGAATGACGGCCATGGCGGCGCCCAGCCACAAGGCGGCGCGCTTCCGCGAGGTGTGGTTGCAAAACAGCCGGAAGTCCGCGGCGAGCAGGCGGGTATGGAGGATGAACAGCACCGTGGGCGTGAGCATCAGGACCCCCGCGCCGAAGAAAAGCAGGGCTGGAATGCTTAGCGGCAGGAAGGGCAGAAAAACCATGAAGAAATACAGGGTGAAAGGAAAGAGAAGAGCCCGGCCCAGCGCCAAGAGCCGGTTCAGGGCGAGAGAGGCCCCGCCATCCAGCATCAACAGAGCGCCGTTAATGAGCGCCAGGGCATAGATCGTGGGTGACTGGAAATCGGCAGGGAAGGGGATGTGCCAGTTCAAGACCAGTCCGCCCACCGGGGCCACCACACCGAACAAGCCGGCCAACAGCAGGCGAATGGCCCGGATGCTGAGCAGTCGTTCATCCGTCATCGACAAAAGAAACCGGACCAGGGCCAGGGTAGCCAGAATAATGGAGGCCATGGCCAGCACGAACTCCAGCCATTCCGGCCAATCAAAGATGCGCATGGAATAGGGCAGATGAATGAAACCCAGCCAGGCCAGCGGAATGCCGATCAGCGCGGAGAGGGTCAGCGCCCCGTCGCGATGGTCATGCACGCGGTGAGGAAATCCAGCAAGCGTGGCCGTGGCATGGAAGATTCCGGGCATGAGGAGTGCAAAGTGGTAGTACATGAATTGCTCGGCCGGCAGAATCCAGACCGTGACGGAATTGGGAAGCAGGCCTTGAGAGGTCTTCCACAACATCAGGACCAGAAAGGCGGAGGGCATGGCCAGCAGGGCCAGGCTGGCCCACACATGGATGAGCCGGCGGGTTTTCAACAGGAAGGCGCAAAGGCCGATCGTGCCGCCCAGCAGGGTGAGCTCGCCCACGAAGACCAGGAAGGCATTGTGCAGTTCCTTGTTGGACATCTCGCCCGAGATCAATTGAAAGGAATGGATGTTCATCCACAACAGCAGGAGCTGTGGCAGAATCGCCGTCAGCAGAATCATCCCTGCGCGCCGGACACCATCCGGAATCAGCGTTTGATAGGTTGTCTTCATTGTCCGTCCTCCTCTTTTCTGCAAGCCAAGGTACAAGGGGTGTGTGAAAAGACGATGAAGCGAGTGTGAATTCGCTGTATCCGGCGCCTTTGCGGGAAGCGGAGGGGTGGGGTTTCTCTGCGCACAAACCGGCGTGCGCGCCATGGTCAGACCGTCCCTTCTGACGGAAAAAAAGGGGTTGTGACCGCCATCGGCATCCCGTATAAGTAAGCGCATGTTGAATAAGCGCACAACGATCAAGGATGTGGCCAAAGAGGCTGGCGTCACCCATACGACGGTTTCCCGTGTCATTCATAATGACCCGCGCATCAGCGAACCGACCAAGATTCGTGTTCGCAAGGCCATCCAGCTCCTGCGGTACGAGCCCAATCTCATCGCCCGTGGCCTGGTCAATTCCAAGACGCAGGTCATTGCCCTGATTACGCCGGATCTCGATCCCTTCACCCTGCCGGTGGTGCGCAGTGTGGCCGAGAGTTGCGCCGCCAACAAGTATGCCACGATGCTCTTTCCCACCAACACGTGGACGCAGGAAAACATGTCCTTTGATTGGGTCTCCGCCAATTGGCTTGTGGATGGGATCTTGATCTACAACTTGGTCTATCACGAAAACCTGCCCCCGGAAATCCTTCGCCTGCAGGATCGCAAATTGCCCTTTGTGTTTGTTAACAAATACCTTCAGCAATCCTCCATCAATGCCGTTGGGGTGGATAATGATCATGCCGTATCACTGGCCATTGACCACTTGGTTGAACGGGGCCACCGGAACATCGGCCTGCTCTATGGCGATGTCACCTCGGTGGATGGGATGGAGCGCGTGCAGGCCTTTAAGAATGCCCTGCAACGGAACGGCCTTGCCTACAACGAAACCTTTACGGCCTGCGCCATGTGGCGCGATACGGATGCCTGCGACGTCATGCACCGGCTTCTCCAGAAGCCCGCTCCGCCCACCGCCTTTTTCTGCGCCAACGATCTGATGGCCATCGGTGCCATAAAGGCCGTCCGGGAAAAAGGCCTGCGCGTGCCCGAGGATGTTGCCTTTGTGGGTTTTGATGACCTGGAGGCCGGGCGTTATGTGACCCCCAGCTTGACCACCATCCGGCCGCCCCTCTTTGAGGCGGGGCGCCGGGCCTTTGATCTCCTGCGGACGACCATCCAGGATCCCCACCGCCCCGCCGAGCAAATCAAACTGCAAGCGGAGTTGATCGTGCGACAAAGCACGTCGCCCGGCACCTGCTGACGCCTCAGGATGGCCGGACCCTCCTACTTCTTGAAGAACATCGCCTTGCCTTCAGGCGTGACTTCGATCACCTGCAGGTGCTTGGGATCGCGGAAGATGATGCGCGAACGGATGCCCTGCTTGGGTCCTTCGTTATTTTCGATCACCAGGGTGTTGTCGTAGCCGGCCACCACGCTGTACTTGAACGGGCCGGCCTTTTCACCCATCACTTCCACGGTGATTCCGTCCAAGGTGACGGACATCTTCATGCCCTGCATGAGGTCCAGCACCTTCTGCACCATCTCGGGGGCGGCTTTCTTCTGTTTCAAGAATTCGGGATCCTGTTCCAGCGGAGCCGTGTCGCCGACCCACTGGCCCATGAACTGAAACGTCAGTGCGCCGGCGCGGGCCGGGTCGTTCTTGGCCTCGTCCTCGGCGGTGGATGGCGCGGGGGCCTCCTGGATCGCCACTTCGGCCGGGGCGGCGGCCTCTCCCGTGCCGGCCGCGTGGAAGAAATTTCCATTCGCGTCTATGCCACAGAGCAGGTTATGGGCCAGGAACAGGAATCGGACGCCGTCGAATCCCGACCCGGCCTGCACGCGGGTTCCGCTGGCGGCATCGGTGGCGATCAGCGAACCATCCGTTTCCACCGTATACAGCACCTGCCCTAATGCCGTCCCGGTCACCGTGTCCGACCAGGCGGCAAAGCCGCCGGTTCGTTCCCACGAACCGTCCGCCGGCTGGATGAGATAGAAGTTGCCGTTTTTTTCAATCGAGGCCAGCCGGTTTCCTGTGGCGAAGAGGTGCGCAACGCCGGCGAAATCGGGTCCACCCAGCGTTTGCCATGTGCCCGCCGCCGGATCCGAGACATAAAGCGTGCCGCTGGTTTCGACCGTATAGAGAGCGCCGCCCAGCATCGCTCCGGCCACCGTGTTCGCCCAGCCGCCCGTCGGGCCTGACTGTTTCCACGAGCCGTCTGCCGGGTTGATGAGATAGAGGGTGCCGTCTTTTTCAATGGAAACAAGCGAGCCGCCGGACGCGAACAAGAAGGCGGTGTTGGCGAAGTCCGCTTTACCCAGCTTGGTCCATGAGCCAGTCGCCGGATCAGTTGCGTACAGACTGCCCGCCGCTTCCACGGTGTAGATTTTTCCATCCAATACGGTTCCCGCGAGGGTGCCGGCCCAGCCGCCCGGCGTGCCCACGTTCTGTTTCGCGAACGTCCCGGCGACCGCCGCCGTTGCGATCATCGTTAATGTCATCCAGAGGCCCCACGCGCGAATCTTCATGTCTGTGTCTCCCTTGTTGTTATTCGGGCGATTTTTTCAAATGGGTTTTCGGGCTGTACGGACACGCTCCCGCAGAGGCGGTACCCACGGAATGTTCGCATGTGGAAAACGGTAGCTGAACTGGGGTGGAGGGGTCAAGCAGAACGGAAAGTCATGCCGTGAAGGAAGGCCCAAGTCACCTGGGCCCCCTTGCACAAGAACCGTTCATCAGGCAGGGCAAGACCTTTCTACCGAGCCGTCCCTCCTCGGCCATGCGGCCATCCCGAGTCGAACAAACCAGGGACCCAGGGAGTGCGGGATGCGTTTCGCCGCCTCCTACCAGGTCGCCCGCACCTGTCTTGAAGACACCGGCACCGTGCATGCCGCGTCATCAAAGCGATCCCACGGCTGGTCATCCACCCAGACTTTCTTGGGAGGCTCCGGGGTGGGCCAGTGGAGAATATAGCCTTCGGGAGGGGTTGCAGAGCCGCCCAGTGTGAGCTCCAACTGCCCGCCGGAAAACCGGGCGGTCATGTCCAGCGCGCCATAATGAGTGGGCAGGCCCTCCAAGCGCACGCCCGGCCCCTCCACCCAGCTCAAGGGCGCACCCTTGAGCAATTCGAGGGCCCCCATCTTCTCCAACACCACCATCTCGCGGATCGCATTGACGAAGCCGGAGCCCGCCCAGGCATGGGGCAGATCGCCAATATAGCAGGCCAGCCGCGGATCCCCCAGCGCCACCTCCGCCACCTGTTGCCACGCGCGGGGCGGACGGAAATCCAGCAAATAGTTCAGCAGAAAATAGGCGCGATCCTTTTGTCCAAGCTCCACCAGCGCGGAAATGTTGCGCGCCTCATACGGGGTGAACCCGGCGCACCAGCCCGGTTGCAGGCGCGCCTCCACCTCTTGGAGATAGCGGTCAAACGTGGCCCGCCAAACCTCCTCGGATACCACCGTGCGCTCCTCGCAGGGAATCAACGCAATCGAGGAGGAGGTGGGATCAAAATCCCCCTTCTCCGCGCACCCCGGGACCGTGCCAATTCCCTTGGCCTCCATGGTGAGCTGGATGGACTCCACCACCGAAGCCCGCAAGGCCTCATACTGGACGGCGGCCCAGGACGCCACCTCCGCGCGGCCCATCAGCAGGGAGGCCTCACGCCCATCTTTCCAGCCCTTGAGCGCCCAGAAATCGTCCCAATAACTGTGCATCGGCGGATCATAGCCTTCATGACTGTACGACTTGGGCAGGATGCCCACAAACCGCTCACTGGGGGGATTGGACGCCATGTATCCCTCCACCATCGTCCGCCCGCGCAGTTCCTCGAGATACTGCATGGCCAAGTGCATCGAGGCATAGTGCTTTTCCAGAAAGGCCCGGTCGCCGGTGTGACGGTAATACTCCATCACCAGATAAACCCAGGCCCCTTGCCCGTCATATTCCAAGCCCGACCCCGGGCCATACTCGGGCAGGTCATCGTGCCGGAAGCTCGGGGGCACCATCCCGTTGGTCTGGATAAACGGCGCATACCAGTCAATGAACTCCCGCACCGGACGGGAAAGCCCCATGCGCAACAGGGCCACCGACATCATCGCGCCATCACGGATCCACGACCGCTCGTACTGCCGGGAACCCGGTTGCAGGGCCGCACCATCCCGATGAATCAGCAGGTGCGTCATCTGCGCCTTCATGAAATTCGTAAGATCACGATCCGGCAGTTCAAACACCACGGGCCCCAGCAGGTCCAGCCAGGCCGTGCGAGAGACGGTGGACACCTCTTCGAAAGAAGCCGCCCATGAGGCCGGAAGCCGGTCGTGCAGGGGCGCCGCGATCAGCACCGCTTTGCTTTCGCCAGGCGCCAGCGAAAAATCATACGCCAGCGCGCCGGAAATCAGGCCACCGGGCGCCTCCAGCTTTTGCGCACCAGGAAGAAGATTCTTTTCCAGCTCCCACGCAATATCGCCCCGGTCAAACGCGCGGGCGCCAAACCCGCCGGGCGCCGTCAGAGACGCCAGGAAGGCCCGCCCATTCACGCGCACCAAGGGGGGCTCACCCTCCGCGAGAAACTCCATCGCATCGGCGGAAGCCAGCCCGCCGTACTGCCAGGGCGGATTGATTTGCAGAGGACGAATCGCCAGGTAAAACCGCCCGCTTTGCGCCTGGCTCGATGCATTGGAGAGCACATACTGAACGAAGGCCACGGAAGACGAAGGCGCCCCGCCCGCACAGGCCTCAATACGCAAGGTAAAATCATCCAAGGCCCATTCCACCGCCGGCACGGGCAGAAACCCGTCCGCCAATGAATGCGTGATGGAACGCGCCGAAAAGGCGGACAACAACCGCCCGGAAGAATGCACATACGGCATGACGGAGCACCCACCCTTTTGAGGCTCCAGATTGCCGTATTCATCGAACAGCGCCTCACGTGTGTCATCCGGCAAGCCCAGCACCGTCCAGTAAACCTGGCGGCGGCGCAACCAGTCTGGATACAGCCCCGGACGCGCCTTTTCAGCCGCCAACTGATAGACCGCCAGCGGAGTGACCACTTCATCCGGCCCCCGCAAGGTGATTTCGCGGATTTCAATCGGCCGGCCAGATTGAGACGGCTTCATATCCAGGCGCAGATGACGCGCCGTGTCGCGCGGAATCAACAACACATCAATCCCTCCCGTGCCGTCCCGCATTTCGCCGAGAAGACGCCACTGAACGCCATCGTCCGAGGCCAGCACGTCCATCTGCTCGGCAAACAGCTCCCCCCAATCCACACGCACACCGCCAAACTCAAGCCTCCGTCCAAAATCCACCTGCAAGGAGACCGCGCCGGTTTCGGAAGAGACCCAGCTCTCCTCCGCCTGCCCATCAAACAGCCGTTCAGGATGCAGGCCGGAAAGCCCCCGCATCTGTTCCGAAAGACCAAGTACATCCACCTCCCAGATGGAGTGCCCCCAGCCCGTCGCCCGCTTCAATCCCACAATGCGCACGTAACGGGCATCCACCCGGGAAAACGCCACATAGTCCGTATGTCCATCCGCGTCCGCCCGGGAGTAAAGAGTCTTCCAGTCCGTGCCATTCAACGAAGCTTCCACGCGATACTCGGACGAAAACGCCGTTTCCCAGCGAATGACAAGCCCACATACCGTGGCGGGGCGCCCCAGATCAATCTGTAGCCATTGGGGGTCCAGCGCAGGACTACTCCAACGGGTGTCCTCCCGTCCATCACACGCATTGCGGGCCGGATAAATCTCCTCCTGAGCCCCTGAGGCGGTTACGGTCCATTCCGACTTTGGAGGTATGCCCTCATCTGGCCTTTTCACCGTTGCACAGCCGGTGACGAATAGCATCATTCCAACAAACAGGAAAACGCGCATAAATCCTCCTCACAAAAATTGCGAGCATCGCAATCGCTCACAGTTGCGGTTTTGAATGATTTTGTCGATTAAATAGGGGGGGGCAAATGCCTTACAGCTCTTGGCTGGCTTTTTCCAGCAGGGTCCGTTCATGGCGGGTCAGGCTCTTGATCCCCTGCCGGGAGATTTTGTCCAGGATCGCATCAATATCGGCAGAAGCCTTGGGCGGAGGCTCGTCCTTCCCCCCTTTTAAGACCGTCAGCGAGGGGCGTGTCCAAGGACTCGCCATGTCCCGGATGCTTTCTGGAATTCCTCGAAAAAGGGTCCAGGCATAGATGTAACCGCTAAGGCCGCCGGCCAGGTGCGCGGCATAGGCAATGCCGCCCGGCTCATTGCCCAAGTAGTATAGCTCCAGCCCCATCAGCGCCACTCCCAGCACCCAAGCGCGCATCGTGATGGGAAGAATGAAGAACACCAAAACCGTAATCATGCGGTTTGGGAAGATGGCGCAAAAGGCGCCGATGATGCCAAAAATGGCCCCCGAGGCGCCCACGCACGGGGTCCCGGCGTTGGAACTGATCAAGAGCCATCCCAGCCCGCCGAGAATGCCGCTGAGAAAATAGAGAATCAGGAACCTGGCCCGCCCCAGCGCGCGCTCCGTTTCCGGCCCCATGAAGTACAGCCCCAGCATGTTCATCAGCAGATGGAACAACCCGCCGTGCATGAACATGTACGTCACCAACTGCCAGACCCGGCCCGATTGAATTCCCCGCCAGCTCAAGCCCATGTAGAAAAGGGAAAATAACCCGTTGGTGAACCGGTCCAGAATCACTTGTAGAAAAAAGGCCGCGACCGTTGCCCCTAATAGCCAGCGCACCACCGGCGTCATTCGTCCCGGCCCCATCCCAACCCTGTCCTGCCATTCATTCCACATCGTCTGTTCGCTCTCCTGCTTCCAGCGCTGTTTTCATACTACCCTCTTCGCCGGAAAAAACCAGCCCCGGAAAACGTCTTTCCCCCGGCCGGTGGTTCTGGTACTCTGCGGCCCATACGTTCAGCATGGATAGAATATGGCGCAAGAACCCCAAAAAATCGCCCTGACTGATCGCTACGAAATCAAGGAATCCATTGGGTCCGGCGGGGCCGGGGCCGTCTTCAAAGCCTGGGACAAGCAGTTGCGGCGGCATGTGGCCATCAAGCGCGTGAAGAACGCCACCCTCCTGCCCCTCGAAGCGGATCAATCCGAAAAGCTCTTCCGCGAGGCGATGACGCTGGCCTCCATCCAGCACCCCAACATCCTGACCATTCACGACTTTGGCATTGATGACGAAGGCCCCTACGTCATCACCGAATTTATCCAGGGCGAGTCCATGGACCAGGTCGTCGCCCATGGCGTCTTCGACAAGAAAAACTTTTCCGAGGCCGTCCATCAAACCCTGGAAGCCCTCATCGCCGCGCATTCCGTGGGCATGATCCATCGCGACCTCAAACCCCAGAACATCATCCGCTCACAACTGGCCAGCGGCGCCTTCCAATACAAGATTCTGGATTTCGGACTGGCCAAGTTCATTTCCCAGCCCACGGTCCAGACCATGGAAAACAACACGGCCATCTATGGCTCCATCTTCTATATCTCTCCGGAACAACTGCGCCGCAAACCCATCGATGCCCGCACCGATCTCTATGCCCTCGGGTGCGTCTATTACTACATGCTGGCCGGCCGCAACGCCTTTGATGGCGACACCATCGCCACCGTGCTCGCCAGCCATGCCGAACACCGGGTCGTCCCCCTGCGCAAATACCGCCCCGACCTGCCCGAAGCCCTCTGCAACTGGATCATGAAGCTCATCAGCTACGAGCCCAACGACCGCTTTGCCGGCGCCGCCGAGGCGCAGGCCGCCTTCCAGCATCTCGTGGCCTCCAACACCGCCAGCTTTTCCGTGGCCACCTCCCCCAGCGTCAAAACCCTCAAGATCACGCCCATGCGGACAGAGTCCGGAAAAACCGCCACCATCAAGGTCACCCCCGGCGATGCCCTTCCGCCGCCACCTTCCGTCGCACCCCCGGCCCGCCTCCCGTGGTTGCCGCTCGCCCTCCTCGCTCTCCTGGCCCTGCTGGCGGCGGGCGGATTCTGGGCCTGGAAACGGATGGCCACGCCCGCCGCTCTGCCCCTCTCCGAAACGCC
>CAZFSE010000092.1:0-16761 GCA_964521805.1 uncultured Verrucomicrobiota bacterium | reverse complement strand
TGTGCTTTATGTGGCCATATCGAGAACGAATATTGCCCTAGTTACAGCACATCCGATCCGGTGAGCTTCGCACGCGTGGGCGTCATTCATAGCGTGGGTTACATCACAGGGCTTGTGGGAGGCGGCGAAGACTATGCTTCGGGAGCGCAAGACGTGAAGATCCTCCTTCTCCGGTCTGCTGGATACGCACTAGACTGCGCTCCTAAAGCCTGTCGGCCTTTTGTATGAGCAGGTTAAACCGGGCTTTTATCTGCCGGGAAAAAAGTTCCAACCCTTGGAACTTTTTCGGGAAAAGTTTCCAGCCCTTGGAAGATTTCAGGAAAAAGTTTCCAATCATTGGAAACTTTTTGGGCGAGTTTTCCAAGAGTTGGAACTTTTTTTGACTGTTTAATCTTCCGTCTTTTCTTCCTCTGTGGGATGCCTCTGGCATCTGTGGAGTAATGCTTTTTCTGTTTTTGGAGGGTTGCGTTCCGTCGCAACCGGGATTTTTGGATCGTGTCTTGCCTGGGACGGCCCTGTGGGGCTCCTCTGCCTGCCCGCCGCCGAATTCACGCCCGCTTCATATTCTTTTCACACAGGTCTTGTACGATGCTTTTCAGGAAATGGAGCAAGGTATGAAGCGAACGGTGTGCGAGGTGTTGGGAATCTGCCGGGCCTCGGGCGATGAAGAGGCGAAATTGCCTGCAGGTGGAGAGGGCTGGCTGTGTCTGGTCATCTTTCTGGGGGCTGGCGTGTATGGGGCGGTAATCGGCCTCTGGCGCGCGCCGCTTCAGGCCGTTTTTACCTTTCTCAAATTTCCGCTGTTGTTGCTGGCGACCGCTGGGGCGAATGCCCTGCTGAATGGCTTGCTGGCGCAACGGCTGGGCTCCGGGCTCTCGTTCCGCGAGTCCACGCGGGCCATTCTCACGGCGTCCGCGGTGTTTGCGCTCATTCTGGCGGCTCTGAGCCCGGTGGCGTTGTTCATTCTGCTGAATACGCCGCCGCTGGATGCGGCGAAGGTTCTGCTGTCGCATAATTTCCTGTTGCTGTTGCATGTGGCGGTGATCGCGTTTGCGGGGGTGGTGGCCCATGTGCGGCTGTTGCAGGTCCTGGCCCGGGCCTGTGGAGCGCGCGGCCTCGCGGCACGCGTCCTGGCGGCCTGGCTGGCGGGCAATCTTTTTCTGGGATGCCAGCTCTCCTGGATTCTGCGGCCATTCATCGGCTCGCCCGGCCTGCCGGTGGAGTTCCTGCGGAGCGATGCCTTCTCCGGCAATTTTTACGAATCGGTCTGGCGGGCGCTGTCGCGCCTGCTGGGAAGCTAAACCCAAAAGAAAGGAACAACACCATGAGCGACATCCAACAAGACGGCCACGACGAGATCCCGGTTCAGGAGACTCCACCGCCCCTGATCACCAGCGGGGGCGTTCGGGCGGTGCTGGAAGATTTGTTGAAGCATCCGGGGCGGATTGTGTTTGGTCTTAACAGCGGATTTTCCACCCGGATTAGCGGCGTGTTGCTGGCGATTGCGCTGGTCTGCCTGGCCGCCTATGGCCTGACGGTGGGGATGTTTTCCTGGGGCCAGCAAATCTGGGCGGCACCGGTCAAGGTCAGCCTGGGCCTGCTGTTCAGCGCGCTCATCTGCCTGCCAAGCCTGTTCATCTTTGGATGCCTTTCGGGCTCCCGAGCCGGACTGGCGGAAACCTGCGGTTTACTGGCGGGGACTGTGGCGTTGACCAGTCTGCTTCTGCTGGGCTTTGCCCCGGTGTCTTGGATCTTCGCGCAATCCACGGAGTCCATCGTGTTCATGGGCGTGTTGCATCTGGTCCTACTGGGGGTGGCCCTGTGGCATGGCCTGGGTTTTCTGCTTAAAGGCTTCGATCTGCTCAGCAGTGAGCGGCGGGGCCATCTAATGGTTTGGGGGGTGATTTTTGTGCTCGTGATCCTGCAGATGACGACGACCCTGCGCCCCTTGCTGGGTGTCTCGGAGCGGGTTCTGCAACCGGAGAAGAAGTTCTTTCTTACACACTGGGGGGAGGTGCTGGAGACATCTGGAAAGACTCCTGCAACGAGTGCAAAGAGCCGCTGAACGGGCTGAACCCAGGCGGGGCGTGGCTTTGCCCTACTGAAGGCCATACAGGCCGCGATCCGCGCGGCCGCAGGCCTTGGAGGTGTTCAGCATGTCCAGCACGAACCCGGCGCCCTTGCGACTGCGCGGCTTGAGCCGGTCGTTGAGGGCTTGGGTCAGCGAGTGGAAATGATGTTTTTTAAGGAAAAAAGTGGAGCGGGAGACGGGGATCGAACCCGCGACGTTCAGCTTGGGAAGCTGACATTCTACCACTGAATTACTCCCGCATCCAAGTAACGGCAGATTACTCAAACGAAGGGCTGGCGTCTACCACGGATTTTGACAATTTGCTTGGCGCGTTTGATCTTGAGTTTATGGGCGGGTTTTTCAATGCTGGCGTCAACTGGAGGGCCTATGCGCTGGAGGATCATTGTGGGGTTACTGGCTTGGGGGGCTGTCTTTTCATCGGCGGAGACGCCTGTTGACTGGCGCGACAAGGTGGACCCAGCTGTTTTCGAGCGGGCGCTGGCCACGCAGGATTGGACGACGGAGATCCTCGTGGTTCTGGAGGAGCAGGCGGATCTCACGGCGGCGGATTCGCTCAGGGGCAAGCCGGCCAAGGGACGGTTTGTTGTTGAGCGGCTTCGGGAAACGGCTGACCGGACACAGCCCCCGGTTTTGGACCTGTTGCGGCGGGGAGGGATTTCTCATCGCTCCTTCTGGGTGGCCAATGTGGTGTGGGCAAAGGCGGATCTGCTGATGATCGAGTCGCTGGCCCGGCTGGGGACGGTTCGCCGCATTCATGCCAATCCCTCCGTCCGCATGGATTTGCCGGTCCTCCAGCACGAACTGCGGGGCCCCACGGCGGTGGAATGGAATATTCTCAAGATCAATGCGACGGGGGTTTGGGCGCGCGGGATCACGGGGGAGGGGGTGGTGATTGGAGGTCAGGACACCGGTTATTCCTGGGAGCATCCCGCCTTGAAAAGCAAGTATCGCGGCTATGATGGGATCACCACGAATCACAACTACAACTGGCATGACGCCATTCATTCCGGAGGGGGAGGCTGTGGCGCGGATTCGCCCTTCCCGTGCGATGATTATGACCATGGCACGCACACGATGGGCACGATGGTGGGCGACGACGGAGGCGCCAATCAAATCGGCGTGGCGCCCGGCGCGCGCTGGATTGGATGCCGGAACATGAATCAGGGCGTCGGCTCACCGGCCTCCTATACGGAATGCTTTGAGTGGTTTCTGGCGCCAACGGATTTGAACGGGTTGAATCCGGACCCCGAACGTGCACCGGACATCATTAATAATTCCTGGGGATGCTGGCCCTCGGAGGGATGCACGGATGTCAACATTCTGAAAACGGTGGTGCAGAACACAAGGGCGGCGGGCATTCTGGTGGTGGCTTCGGCGGGCAATGCGGGCAGTAGTTGCGGAAGCATCAACGATCCGCCGGCCATTTATGAGGAGAGCTTCACGGTGGGCAATACGACGTCCAGCGATGAGATTTCGGGCAGTAGCAGTCGGGGGGCGGTCACGGTGGATGGCAGTTCGAGGCTCAAGCCCAACATTTCCGCTCCGGGAACGAGCATCCGCTCCTCTGTGCCGGGAGATGGGTATGGAAACATGAGCGGAACCAGCATGGCAGGGCCTCATATCGCCGGGGTGGCGGCGTTGATTCTTTCCGCACATCCGGGCCTGCGTGGGGAAGTGGATCTTTTGGAGACGCTGATGGAACAAACGGCGGTGCGGCTGACCAGCGCGCAGGAGTGCGGTGGAATCGCAGGGACCAACATCCCCAACAACACCTTTGGCTGGGGGCGGGTGGACGCCTTTGAGGCGGTGGGCCTTGATGACAGCGATGACGATGGGCTTCCCAACTGGTGGGAGGTGGTGTTTGGATTTGACCGGTTTGATCCGGCTGATGCCGTGCTCGATGCAGACGGGGACACGTTCTTAAACATCCAGGAGTTTTTGGGCAACACGGACCCGGCCAACGGGCTTTCCTTCCTGCGGCTGACGGAGATCCGCCGGCACACGAACGGGGCGCTGGCTACGACATGGGCAACCGGGCAGGAGGGGTTGGATGCGCCTCGCACCTATCAGCTCTATCACGCCCTGCCGGCCTTGGAAGGGCCTTGGGGTCTGGTGGCGTCGAATCTTGCGCCCACGGGGGCCTGCACGACCTTGGAACTGCCTGCCACGAACGCGGGGTTTTACCGTGTCACCGTGGCCCGGACGACGAACGCCATTCAGGGGCTTGACCGCTCCGTCCGCCCGTGAGCCTCGCTATGCGCTTGACTTGCGGAACATAAATTTCCAATCTTCCCGCCTGCATGCGGGGCATTGTGCCCTGTGCATCGCTCTTAAGGAGGAACAAGACGATGAAGACGCAAGTCATGAAAGTGGTGGTGGCCGGCTGTCTGGTTCTGGGCATGGAGAGCGGTGTTTTCGCGCAAGGTCCATTGACACCTCCTGGGCCTCCGTCAGTGACGATGAAGACGTTGTCAGAAGTTGAACCCCGCATCCCCATCACCAATATTCCCATCACAATTTCCTCCCCAGGCTCCTACTACCTCACGCGCAATTTCTTGTGTTCGAGCAATGGCGTGAACGGCATTCACATCAGTGCGCAGGATGTCACGCTGGACTTGTGCGGATTTACCCTGACAGGGCCGGGGTCATCCAGCGGAAATGGGATTTATGCAGGTGTGAATACGCGCATTCGAAATGGCATCTTTCGTAGTTGGTACGGCCATGAGAAATACGCGATCTACCTGGCGGGGAATGGCGCCACGGTTGATGGTGTTAACATCCAGGAATGCGCCAGCGGCATCTATGGCGCTGCAAACAACCTTAAAATCGAGAATTGCGTCCTCCAGGCTATTATCAGCACGAGTTCGTGCTATGGTGTGCGCGTGGCGCATGCCACCAAAATCAGGAATACACACATTGCGAGTGTGGGGGGGGCGGGGGATTCGTATGGCATCCGCACGGCGGAGGACTGCATCATTTCCGACTGCAGTGTCTGGGCGGTTACCAGCCCAACGACCTCAGGCGCGGCCATTTATTGTCAGGCCGGCTCAATCATTGAGCGTTGTAATGTAAACTTCAACAAGGTCAATGGCATCTCGGTGGGCCGCGGTTGCATGGTGGAAAACAATGTGTGCCGTGATAATGGGACGGGTGGTGAACAGGTGGCGGGCATTCAAATGAATGGCGGAGGGAATCGTGTCATGAATAATCACCTGACACAAAATTTCTATGGGTTGCGCGGTTCAATGTGGTATGGCACCAACTTCGTGGCCGGCAATACGTTCCTGTTCAATAGCAATGCCCTCTATCAAGTTCCCGCGGCCATTAACCTGCTTGGGCCGGTTCAGACAGGAGTCGGCGATTTGACCAACCATCCGTGGGCCAACTTTGTCAATTGATTGCGCGCGGGCGGTTCGTTCTTCGCGGACGAAGTTTTCATTGTCTTGACGCCTGGGGAAGCGGCCTCTATCCTCTGCCGCTCCACAAAACTGTGGATGAAGGAGAAGACCTTGGCCTCATTACAACTCTATTTGATTGGCGCGCCCCGTTGCGGGAAGTCGGCGGTATTCGATGCGCTCACCCATACCCCGCAAGGGCCGCATTTTACCATGAAAAGCGGGCATCGCCTGGGCACGGTCAAGGTGCCGGACCGCCGGTTGGAAGCCTTGCGGGACATGTTCAAGCCGAAGAAATTCGTTCCGGCGGAGGTCACGTTCGTGGACGTGGCGCTTCCGGCCTCCGCGGAGACGGGCCACAGCTTTAGCCAGCTCAACGCGTTTTTGGGCGAGGCAGACGCCTTTGCGCTGGTGGTGCAGGCGTTTGGGGAGTTTGATCATGCCGGAAATCCGCTGGACCCGGTCCGGCAGTTTGAGGGGCTTTTGCTGGAGCTGGCCATGGCCGATCTGGAAAAGGTGGAGCGCCGCCTGGAGAAGATCGATGCCGAGCTGAAGCGGGGCCTGAAGGGGAACGAGCAGGAAAAGGCGATCCTGGAAAAATGCAAAGCGCACTTGGAAGCGGGGAAGTATCTGCGGGATCTGAAGATGAGCGCCGAAGAGGAAAAGCGCATTAGCAGTTTCTGTTTTCTCTCGCAGAAGCGGATGCTGGCGGTGGCCAATGTGCCGGAGAACAAAATCGAGGGGAAGGGTTTTGAGGCCTTGCAGGAATCGGTGACCCGCGCTGGCACGGAACTGCTGTATTTTTGCGCGCCGCTGGAGGCGGAGATTGCGGGCCTGGACCTCGCCGCTCAGCAGGAGTTTCTCAAGGATTATGGCCTGCAGGAGCCCGCCCGCAACCGGCTGTTGCAGGGGGCGTATCGTGTGCTGGATCTGATCAGCTTCTTTACCGTGGGCGAGGATGAGGTCCGCGCGTGGCCCATTCGCCGTGGAACCCCGGCGCAAACCGCCGCGGGCAAGATTCACAGCGACATTGAGCGGGGCTTTATTCGGGCGGAGACGGTCTGTTGCGAGGAGTTGCTGAAGACCGGGTCCCTGGGCGCTTGCCGGGAGAAAGGCACATTCCGGCTGGAAGGGAAGCAGTACGAAGTCAAGGATGGCGATGTGATTGACTTCCGCTTTAACGCCTGATCGTTTTCGGTTATCCTGCCCCCATGTACGCAGAACCTGCAGAACTGGCTTGGGGAAAAGTGGCGGTGGGGGTGGCGGGCTGGTCCTATCCGGACTGGGATGGCTGGGTGTACCCCAAAAGCGAAAAGGACAAGCTCGGTTTTGTGTCCCGCTACGTGGACATGATCGAGATCAACAGCACCTTCTACCGTCCGCCTGAGGCCCGGCTGTCCGAGCGCTGGCTGACGACGGTGGAACAACGCCCAGCCTTCTTTTTTACCGCCAAGCTTCACCAGGATTTTACCCACCACCAACGGCTCTCCGTCGAAAGGACGGAGGCCTTCCGACTGGGGCTGGCGCCTTTGCGCGAGGCGGGGCGTCTTCGCTTTGTGCTGGCGCAATTTCGTTATGATTTCACGGCGGACCGCTCTGGGCGGGCTGTGCTGGAATGGCTGGCCCGGCAGGTGGGTGCTTGGGTGCCCTTGGTGGTGGAGGTGCG
Source organism: uncultured Verrucomicrobiota bacterium (assembly GCA_964521805.1). Lineage (GTDB taxonomy): Bacteria > Verrucomicrobiota > Kiritimatiellia > CAIQIC01 > GWF2-57-35 > CAZFSE01. The sequence continues at coordinate 9,608 of CAZFSE010000092.1, read as the reverse complement.
GCACCGTTCCTGGCAGGAGGAGGGTGCGCTGGAGTGCCTGCAGAAGCTGGGTGTGGAGGTCGCGCACCTGGATTATCCGCTGGCGGCCGATTCCTTTGATCTGGCGGTGTGCCCGGTGGGGCGGGATGGGTATCTGCGCCTGCACGGGCGCAACCGGGCGGCCTGGTTCGACAAGAAGGCGGGGCGCGATGAAACGTATGACTATGCCTACAACGCGCAGGAATTGGCCGGCCTGAAGGAGCGAATTGCAAAGATTGCCAAGGCCCGCAAAAGCATGACCGTGGTGGCCAATAATCACTACCACGGCAAGGAGGTGGCCACGGCATTGCAGTTGAAGGCTCTACTGACCGGCGAGCGGCAGGAGGTTCCGCCCCTTCTGCTGGCACGGTTTCCGGAGCTGGGGCCGGTTGCGAAAGCCGGGAGCCCTGATCTTTTTTCTTCCGTGTGACCGCAACTTTGCGCATAGTTCCGCGCAATGCTGAATAAGGAACACCCATGAGCAAAAAAGTAATTTATGCGCTGTTGTTGATTGGCCTGTCCGTCATCATCATGATCCTAAACCGCAGTTCGATCTCCATTAATGTGTTTGGCATGGTGATTCGCACCATTCAATCCTTTGCGATCCTGGGCTTCATCGCGGTGGGTGTGGTGATTGGACTTTTGCTAAAGTGACCATGGATCTCACGGAAGAAATACATCTGGACCAGTTGATTGAGGAGGTCCTGACCGGCCCCTTGCTCAACGGAAAAATGCCGCTGTCCGGGGAGGAGCTGGCCCAGGCGGTTCGTCAATTTGACACCCGCCGCCGGCGGGTGGTGGTGCTGGGAGGCGGCACGGGATTGTCCACGGTCGTGGGCGGAAATTCCCAGACGGCGGCCTGGGCGCTGAACCCCTTTGTGGGGCTCAAGCAGGAGTTCCCCTTGCTGGACGTGGTGGTCTGCACCACGGATGACGGCGGGTCCACGGGGCTGTTGCTGAAGTCTTTGCCCATGATTGGCATTGGGGACTTGCGCAAGTCCTGCCTGTCCATGATGCTGTTTGACCATTTGCAACAGCGCTACCGGACCGGTGAACAGCAGACCCGTGATCTGGTGCGAGCCATCCAGCAGATGTTCAATCACCGGTTTCCCACTTCGGATGCGGGGGCCCGCATCCTGCGCAATCCACTCCTGGCCGTGGAGCCCCGTTTGAGAGGTGCGGTTCCCCGCTCGCTGGCCCGGTTCTTTGTGTCGCTGGGCCGCTGGGCGGAAAAGCTTGGGCGGGCCTCTGGCGTGGAGGCCTCCGGGCACTGCCTGGGCAATCTGTTGCTGACGGCGGCCATTTTCCGCGAGGGGGCGATTGAACAGCCCCCGGGCTTGCGCGAAATTCGCGCTGGGTTGGATGAGGTGTGCGAGGCCATCGGTGCAAAACCGGGGCGCCTGCATGCGGCCACCGCCACGCCGGGCCAGTTGAAGTTTCGGTATATGAACGCTGTGGAGGTGTACGGACAGACGAAGGCGTCTTCTGCCCGCCGGGGATTCGCCGTGGAGCGGCTAATGGCGGAGTATAACGGCGCCCCTGTGGTCAGCGGCGCGGTTTGCCGGGCGCTCCGGGAGGCGGATCTGATTGTCTACGCGCCCGGCAGTCTCTATTCCAGCCTGTTGCCCATTCTTCAGATCGAACCCATCGTCACCGCCATTCGCTCGAATCAACATGCACTGAAGGTGCTGGGCGCCAATTTCTGGGTCCAGGAGGGGGAGACGGATCTTTCCCCCCGCCACGAAGGGCAGGGGTTCCTCGTTTCTGAATTGATTGAGGCGTATGACCGGAATGTGCCGGGTGGGCATGTGGGGCTTTTTGATGTGGTGCTTAGCGCCAATTTGGAGCATATGCCCGGGAATATTCTGCGAAACTACGCGCTGGAGGGCAAGAAGCCCATCCACCTGGATCGCGCGCGCGTGGAGGCGATGGGGCTTCAGCCGGTGGAAGTGACGTTGTTTTCGCCCGAGCATCTGCGGTTGAACCGGGCCATTCAGCACGACGCCCAGCGGTTTGCGCTGGCCATTCGCACCCTGCTGTTTCTCCAGCAGTATCGTGGAAAACCGCCCCGGAAAAAAAATAAGCCGGCGCGAAGGGGCGGAGAGCCTGCGCGGATCTTCAAGCGTGGCCGATGGCTGTGCGAGACTCAGCGCACGATGGAGGAAAAACTGGCGCGGCGAGACATTCGGCCCGCCTGCATCCGCGAGACCCTGGCCGCTCTGGCCTGGGAGAATCGGGACATCCTGCCAGAGCACTTCGACTATTTTACAGGGGTTCGCGTGCTCGCGGACAAGCAGTGGCACCGCAGTAACGAGTGGGACAATGTCCTGGGCTATTTTGACCCGGAGGATGGGCGGATCAAGTTGCATGAAAGCCTGCTGGGCACTCCCGCCCGCCTGAAGGAGGATCTGCTGATTGCCCTGGGCGAATCCTTGCTGGGGCGGTACATCGAAAGCCGGCGGTGGGCGGATTCGGATGGTGCGCGGAGAAGAACGGCCCGGAGTTATGAAATCCGGTTGCGCCCGCCTTCAGAAAGGGCCTGCTGGCTGAATCCCGCCCAACTGCATACATTCCTGCGCTTGGCGCGACTGGTGCGCTCCGCGCAGGATCCGCTGGTGTACCGGATTACGCTCAACAACAGCGAAGGCTTCCTGCCGCCCGGCCTGCTGTTTGGGTTGCTGTATGCCTGGTATCTGAACAATGCCTGCGGCGGCGTCATGGAATACGAGATGTCGCTGTTACGCTGGAAGCCCTCGTCCCTGATTCCGTACCAAGCCAAGGAGCGCATTCGCAAGCAGGCGCTGGTGCGCTTCTTCTGCCACGAGGTGTTCCGGCATCCGGTACGGCAGGGTTCAGAACGGCGATAAAGGCGGGGCCGTTTTTTGTCCCTACGGATTAAGAATCATCAATCCGGGAATCTGTTCAAAGTGCGCGTCAGAAGTTACAAGACGGGTTCCGGTTTCGAGGGCGGCGGAGGCGATCCAGATGTCGTTGGTGGGGAGGGGAGTTCCCTGTTGTAGAAGATGCCGGACCAGCATCCCATATCGTTCGGCGATATCGGGGGTGATGGCAAGGGGTTCAACACCCGGCAGGGCGAGGAAGTCCGCCAGTTGCCGCCGGTTGGCCTCTTTGCGCGATCCCATTTCAAACCCGGCATACAGTTCGCCTAAAACGGTTGAGGAGACCAGTATTTCGTCGGCGGATTCCAGCAATTCAGTGAGTGGAGCATGGCCTCTCATCAAACGGCTGTAGGCGTTGGTGTCGAGAGAAAGCCTCATGATTTCCAGATCTCCTTGTCCAGTTGCTCAAAGAGGCGGGTGTTGTGCTTGAACTCGGCAAGCTCCTTGGCGCTCCATTGCCCCGCAAACTTGGAAAGATCACGCTTGCTCTTGCCGGTGTGCTTGATCCCCAGCGCTTCCTCGATGAGGGCAATAATCGTCCGGTTCAAGCTTTGTCCGGATTTCCTGGCTCTGAACTTCAGCCCCTTCGCAACCCCATCTGGAACCTGGCGCAGTGTCATTTGATGGATCATGCAAACCTCCGATTCATTAATGATGTCATCATGGTATCATTAGTGCATTCATTTTGTCGAGGAGAATTCTGGTGCCGTTCTGTAAACCAGCGCTTTCCCTGGGCGGTCTTTCCCGTTATGATGCGCGCTTTGATTCATCATGAAACGAATGCTCCAATGCTTGGTGGGGTGTGTGCTGGCCGGGAGTGGCGTTGTTTTTGGCGCCACGCCGGACCCGGTGATCTTTGATGCCGGCTTTTTGGCCAGCCGCTGGGTGGATGTCAATGGCGACACCCGCACCCGGGTGCTGGGCCCCTTGTTCGAGTTCGCCAGTTCCCCGGAGGGGAAGACTCTGCTGGCCTTCCGGCCCCTGTATAACCGGGCGATTGACCCTCAGGATGAGCGGGAGAATCATGAATATCTCTGGCCCATCGCCAGTTCCAAGCAGTTGAAGAAAGAGTACAATTTCCGTTTTGCGGTGGCGTATTATCAGGACTCCGACACCACCGATCCCATGGCCCCGTATCATTTGTGGGCGTTTCCCTTCTATTTCCAAGGCCGGGATGCGCAGACGAACCGGTATGCCGCGCTGTTTCCCCTGGGGGGGCAAATTCGGAATTTCCTGACGTTTGACAAGATCAACTTCGCGTTGTTTCCGCTGTGGGCCCAAGCCACCAAAATGCAGAACACCAACTTCAATTTGCTGTGGCCGGTTTATCTGAACTCAAAGGGTGGGGGGACCGAGCGCTGGCGGATCTGGCCGCTCTACGGGCATTCCAGCTATCGGGGCGGCTATGAGCACGGCTTTGTGGCCTGGCCGATCTATAACTGGGTGCGCGAAAGCAAGCCGGGGATGGCCGGGTTTGGCTACATTGTTTTTCCCCTGTGGGGGCATGTGGACAGCGAACTGATCAAGACCTGGTATGTCCTGCCGCCCTTCATCCGGTTTTCCAAGGGGAAAGACGGGGAGCGCGTGCACTGTCCGTGGCCGTTTTTCCAATGGTCGGAGGGCGAGACGGACCAGCTCACGTTCTTTCCCCTGTGGGGTGTCCGGACGTTTGGGAACATCCACAACAGCTTCGTTCTGTGGCCGCTGGTGCGCTACCAGCGAACCGAGCGGGCCACGGCCACCAAAGAGCGCCTGGTGGTCCTGCCGTTCTCGATGTCGGAAAAATTCACCTCCACCGCGACAAATTCCACGGCGCCCACCGGCGTGGTGGCCCGGTACCACATGATCTGGCCGCTGGCCTCGTACCGGAGGGAAGGCGCGTCCAAGCGCTTCCGATGCCTGGAATTGTGGCCGCTGAAGAACACCGGGCCCATCGAGCGGAGCTACAGCCCCTTGTGGACGCTCTACACGCACACCACCACGCCCGCCGGGACCGAAGACGAAGTCCTGTGGGGCCTTTACCGGCATCAAAAGCGCGGCGAGGCTTACCGGTATTCCTCGCTTTTCCCGTTTTATTCCTGGGAGCGGAACAGCGGGGAGGAGGACCGGCGGGAATGGAATGTGCTAAAGGGCTTGATTGGAGTCGAGCGGAAGGGTAAAGAACGAACCTTGCGGTTGCTGTTTTTCATGAAGTTTAAGTGGGGGGAGGCACAGCCATAATCACGCGTGAACCAGAATTTTTTGATCCGCCGGTGAATCTGTTCGCCGACTTGGGGCGGCGCATCCTGCTTTCCTGCCGGAATGCCGGGCGGGCCCTGATCATGCTGTTGGGTTCCATCCTGCAGGCTCGATTTGTCTTTTCCAAGCGCAACCGCACGGAGGTCCTGCATCAGATGTTTATCACCGGGATCAAGAGCCTGGGCGTGATCACGGTGGTGGCCATGTTCACCGGCATGATTCTGGCGCTCCAGACCGGCTTGGAATTGCGGCGCTTTGGGCAGGAGGTGAACATCGGCACGGCGGTCACCGTGGTGCTTTTGCGCGAAATGGGCCCGTTCATGACGGGCTTGATTATTGCGGCCAGTGTGGGGTCGGCTATTGCCGCGCAAATGGGCACCATGGTGGTTTCCGAGGAGATTGCCGCCTTGGAAGTCATGTCCATCAACCCCCTGCGCTTTCTGGTGATGCCCCGCATGGTGGCCCTGGTCATCATGATGCCCATTCTGACGGTCTATACGAATGTTGTGGGCATTGTGGGGGGGGCCATTGTCGGCTATACGCAACTGGGGGTGTCCCTGACCGCCTATTTTGACAATGCGGCACGCTATGCGGAGAACAAGGATTTGTACGTGGGGTTGTTCAAGGCCCTTTTGTTTGGTCTGATCATTGTGACCGTGGCTTGCCATCAGGGCTTTGCCACCAAGGAAGGCGCCGTGGGCGTGGGCAAGGCGACACGCCGCACGGTGATTATTTCCTTCCTGACCATTCTGGTTTTTGGCTACATCGTTACCCGGGTGTTTTACGTATGATCCGTTTCGAAAAAGTGACCAAACAGCTTGGACAGCGCCTGGTGCTCGATGCGATTGATCTGGAGATCGAAAAAAACGAGACCTTTGTCATCGTGGGGACCTCCGGCGCGGGCAAGAGCGTGTCGCTCAAGCACATGATTCGCCTGATGACGCCGGACTCGGGGCGGATCTGGATCGGCGATGACGTGATCAGTGAGGCCGGGGGGGCTGATTTGGAGCGGATTCGCTCGCGGTTTGGCGTGCTGTTTCAGAGCGCGGCCCTGCTGGAATGGCTGTCGGTGGAAGGCAATGTGGCCTTGCCGCTCAAGGAACTGACAGATCTAAGCCCCGAGGTCATCCAGGAGCGTGTCAACCAGGTGCTCAAGCTGGTCAACCTGGAGGGTTTCAACGATTTGTTTCCCTCCAGTATTTCCGGGGGCATGCGCAAGCGGGTGGGGCTGGCCCGGGCGATCGTGGCAAAGCCTGAGATTATTTTGTATGATGAGCCGACCTCCGGGCTGGACCCGGTCACCTCGCGGACGATTGACCAGTTGATTGACTCCTTGCGGCGCGAGTTGGGGGTGACCAGCGTGGTGGTGACGCACGACTTGCACAGCGCGCTGGCCATTGCCACGCGCATTGGCATGTTGCATGAGGGGAAAATGGTGGAGGTGGCGACACCGGCGGATTTCATCCAATCAAAAAATGAAGTGGTCAGGAGCTTCCTGGAGGCTCAATATATCACCCGAAGAGGATCTTGGGAAAAGGCGGAGAAGTCATGAAAAAGAATCGTTTGCAGGATACATCCATGGAAGTCACGGTCGGGGCCTTCATGTTCATGGTGTTGTTGACGCTGGCCCTCTTCACGATTGTCTTGAGCCGTGAGAATCTGTTCAAGAAGACCTACCACATGAATGTGGTGTTTGACAGCGTCATGGGCCTGCGTGAAGGGGACAACGTTTTTGTGCGCGGGGTGGTTGTTGGCAAAATCAAGTCCATCAAGATCGAGAAGAATGGGGTGCATATTCTGGCGAGCCTGCAGGAGGCGATTGAACTGCACGAGGATTATCGCATCGAGATTTTGCCGTCTTCGGTGCTGGGGGGCAAGTACCTGAACATCAACGTCGGCACCTTGTCAGCCCCCGTGATGGATTCCCAGGCCCTGCTTCGCGGTGCGCCTCCGGCGGATTTGGTGGATGAGGCCACGCGCACGATCAAGTCCATTCGCGTCGCGCTGGAGGAGGGGAAAATCCTGGAGAATCTCCAGGTGGTCATGGCGGACCTGAAGAATGTCACCACGCAGTTGAGCCAGGGCGAAGGCACGATGGGCAAGCTGTTGATGGATGACAAGATTTACAACGATTTGGATCAGATCACCACGAATCTCAAGGGGATCAGCCAGGATCTGGCGGATGGCAAGGGCACGCTGGGCAAACTGCTCTCCTCGGATGACCAGTTGTATAATGATCTCTCGAGTGCGGTGGCCTCCATCAAGAATATCACCGCATCCATGGAAAAAGGGGAGGGCACCCTGGGCAAGATCATGACGGATGACGAGCTGTACAAGGATATGAAGGGCTTGTTGAACGAAGCCCGGGCGGCGATTGATGACATCCGGGAGGCCATGCCGATCACCACCTTCACCAGCATCTTTTTTGGAGCCTTTTAAACAAACGGAGACCCTGACATGAACAGAACCTTTCGCAACCTGGTGGCCGGCCTTGTCATTCTTGCGTGCGTGGTGTGCATGAATCCCACGACGGCGTTTTCCGACAACAGCTCGGAGGGCGCGGCGATCACGGTTGGACTGCTGGCGGTGGTGATTGGCGTGCTGGTGATTATCGGCATTGCCTCGGACGTGGATTACTATTCCAGGGCCAAGCCCGCGGAGGCCCATGCCGCCAAGGTCAATGGTGTGCAAATCAATACCCGGGCCTTGCCGGGCCTGAAGTCCGGCCGTTCGATGGATGCCACGCCCGCCCTTGAGCTGGCGGGCTCTGCCGGGCTGGGCCTGCGCATCCAATTTTAAAGCGGGCTATTGCCGGTAGTTCGGGGCTTCCTTGGTGATCTTGATGTCGTGGGGATGCGCCTCGGAGACGCCGGCGCCGGTGACCCGGACAAAGCGCCCCTGCTTGCGCAGGGCATCCAGCGTGCGGCATCCGCAATAGCCCAAGGCCGCCTTGAGGCCTCCGCAAAATTGTGTGAGGACCTGTTTGACCGTTCCCGCGTAGGGGACCAGCCCCTCGATGCCTTGAGGGACCAGATCTTCCGTGGCGCTCTGATCCTGGCCGTAACGCTCCCGGCTTCCCTGGCCGGTTTGCATGGCGCCCAGGCTCCCCATGCCCCGGTAGGTCACATATTGCCGCCCCTGGTAGATGATTTTTTCTCCAGGGCTGTGGTCGGTGCCGGCGAGAACGCCGCCCATCATCACCGTGCTGGCGCCGGCCACCATGGCCTTGGGAACGTCTCCTGAAAACCGGATGCCGCCATCGGCCACCACCGGGATGCGGTCTTCCAAGGCCTTGGCACAGGCGTAAATGGCGGAGATTTGCGGGACGCCGACCCCGGCCACCACCCGTGTGGTGCAGATGGAGCCCGGGCCAATGCCCACCTTGACAGCGTCCGCGCCGGCCTCCATCAGGGCGAGGGCGGCTTCCGCGGTCGCGATATTGCCCGCAATCACATCAATGTCCGGGTAGTGCTGTTTGATCCAGCGCGTCATCTCCACGACGCCCTTGGTATGTCCATGCGCTGTATCCACCACCAGCACATCAATGTCGTTTGCGGCCAGGACGTCCACCCGGGCATGGTCGCTGGGGCCCACCGCCGCGCCCGCGCGCAGGCGGTACTTGGCATCGCGGTTGTAGAGGGGCTCGACATTTTGAATCAACGTCAGCACGTCGGTGAAGCTGTAGAGCCCCGCCAGCTTGTCTCCCTCGATCAGCGGCAGTTTCCCGATGCGGTGCTTCATCATGATGTCATACGCCTGCTTCAGCGTGGTGCCTTTGGGGGCGGTGATGACCGCCTTGGTCATTACATCGGCTGTCTTGGCGTCCCGGCGGGGGGCAAACCGGATGTCACGGGAGGTCAGGATGCCGACGACCCGGTCCTCCGCATCCAGGATGGGAAACCCGCTGAAGCTGTAGCCCTTGCTTTTGCGGGTCTGCTCCACCGTCTTGAGGGTGTCTGTATCGCGGAAGGTGATGGGATGTTCAATCAGGCCATTGAGGTGGTGTTTGACTTTGCGAACCATCTTGGCCTGCTGTTCCGCCGTCAGATTTTTGTGGAGGATGCCGATGCCGCCGAGCATGGCCATTTCGATGGCCATTTGGGCTTCGGTAACGGTATCCATGGCCGCGCTGACAAAAGGGATGTTCAAGGTGATCCGCCGCGTCAGCCGGCTGGAGATATCCGCCTCGTGCGGGAGGAAGTCCGCATATTGCGTGACCAGGGAAACATCATCGAAGGTCAGCCCCTCGCAGGGGAACGTTTCCATGAAGCGATCCAGGCTTGTGTTATGGCTCATTGTGATCCGTCCTTTTGGGTTTGATAAGTTGTCTGTAAACGGGCCTTGAGTCAATAGCGAAGTGAGAAATGTGATTTGTTGTTTATACTCGGCCTTTCATCTCCCATAATGGGGGCATGCAACAGAAACGAACATACGCGGTGGTTGGAGTGGGGG
>CAZFSE010000091.1:5162-16783 GCA_964521805.1 uncultured Verrucomicrobiota bacterium | reverse complement strand
TCAGGGCTTAGGGACACATCTCAAATAGTAATATTGCGTTAAATTGCCCTGATTTTTCTGGTTTTTGGGGCGAGTCCTCCCACATCCTTCCACTGGGAGTTTAGAACATCCGTTTCTTCGGGTGGATGGCGCGCAACGTGCGCACCGACAAGCTACGGCGTATACGAGAAGCCTGGGCATACCGCCACCTCCCCGCCCGCCGCCCGATACGACGGACGGATGAATTCCATCCGTGACGGGTGAATGACCGCGCGGATCTATTCAACACGTTTTATCCAGCAGGCCGCCGGAAATCCCTTGGGCCAAGATCAACCGTGTGGATCAGCGGCACGCCGGATAAAGCGCTATTTGTTCGGTGGGAGATCCGCACAGAACTCCGGCCTTGAGTACGCCAGTCCGGTGGGCTAAAGTGCCGCCATGAAGAGCGTTTACATTGAGACATCCATCCTGAGCTACCTCACGGCGCGGCCAAGCCGTGAGATTCGCGCCATTGCTTGGCAGGAAGTCACGGTGCAGTGGTGGGGCACCGCTCGCCAACGCTATGATTTGTACACGTCGGAAGTGGTAGTGGCTGAGGCGCGCGAGGGGGATCCTACAGCGGCGGAACGCCATATCAACGCCCTGCGTGGCATACCTGAATTGGTCGTTGACACCGAGGTTGAATCCCTTGCCGCGAAGCTGATTTCCGAGGGCGGGATTCCCTCGGCGGCAGAATTCGATGCCCTTCATGTTGCTTTGGCGGCGGTTCATGGAGTGGACTTCTTGCTGACTTGGAACTGTCGGCACATCAACAACGCAGACACCAAGCCAAAAATCCGATCCATTTGCGCTCTTGCTGGCTACGTCTGCCCTGAGATCTGTACGCCGCAGGAGCTTCTGCCAGAGGAGAGCGATTATGTACCATGACGAGATCATAGACGAGGTCTGGAAGAACCGGGAAACACTGGCCAAGCGGTGTCACCACAACCTGCACGAGATTGTTCTCGAGTTGCAGAGGCGGCAGAGGACTCCGCTGACTGAACTGGTGGACAGGCGCCACCGAACCCGTGGGTCCATAGTATGCCGCGAAGCGCGGCAACCATGATCCACGCCGTTTGCAGCAGACAATTAACATGGATACACAGGATGAACAGGATAATTCAAGAATCAGCAAATCCTTAAACTCGCTAGCCTCCTATCCTATCCTGCATATCCATTGGAACGTTTTTTTGTTTGCGGTGTGCAACCGCCGGTGGCAAGATGATTTGCATTGAATCGGCGGAGTGAACCATGCAAGCGGCTTAAAGGATGGACCAAAACATGCAGGAATCGCAGGAAGATGTGGGCGCATTAAAGGCGCGGCTCAAGGAGCTGATCGTCTCTCAACTGGCGCTGGTCAATGTCACGCCCGGCTCCATTCAGGATGATGCGCCGCTGTTCGGCGAAGGGCTGGGGCTTGACTCGCTGGATGCCGTCGAGCTGATCGTCATGCTCAAGCGCAATTTTGGCGTGACGGTCCCGGATTCAGAAACCGGACGCCGGATTTTCAGCTCCATCAATACGATGGCGGAGTTTGTCCAGGCCAACCGCACCCTGTAAGCCTGCGGAGGCGGGGGCTTTTCCCGTCCGGAAAGCATGCACCATGACGGATCCTGTCGCCATAACCGGGATGGGCTGTGTGTCAACAGCCGGCGACACCGTGGAGGCCTGTCTCCAAGGTCTGCGAACCCTTGAACGGCTGTGTGTCCCGTGGAGCGACGATTTTCCCTGCCCGGTTTTCAAGGTCTCTGATCCCGCCATGGCTGAGACGCCGGACGAAATGCGGGCCGCCAAATTTGCCCTCAAGGCCGCCCGTGAGGCCTTAAACAAAGCCGGCCTCACCACCGCGCCTCCCGTGGCCAGGGTCGGGGTGTTTCTGGGTTCCACGACGGCCTGCCAGCTCAATGACATCGAGTTTCAACGAACCTATCGCACCAGCGGCGAGGTGCGCTCTGCGCCTCCTGAACGCTATTTCGTGGGCCATCTGGCCGAGCGTGTGGCTCGTCTGCTCAACCTGCCGCCGGGCCCGCGCTGGGTGGTCGCCAATGCTTGCGCGTCGGCCACGGATGCCATCGGCATGGCCGCGGAAGCGGTGCGCCAAGGGCATTGCGAGCTGGCCATCGCGGGCGGCGCCGATGAATTGAGCCCTGTCTCCCTGCGCGGATTTCAGGCCCTCGGAGTGGCCAGCACGGAGCCCTGCCGCCCCTTTGACCGCGACCGTACCGGCCTGAACCTCGGCGAAGGAGCCGGGATCGTAGTGCTGGAGACCGCGTCCTCCGCGGCCCGCCGCGGACGGACGCCCGCGCTCTTCATTGCAGGCTATGGCGCCGCGGGCGATGGCCATCACATGACCGCGCCGCATCCGGATGGCTTGGGCCTGGAGCTTGCCATTCAACGGGCACTGAAGTCGGCGCGGATTGCGCCGGCGGACATTGCTTTTATCAATGCGCATGGCACCGCCACGCGCGATAATGACCGCGTGGAAGGCCGCGTGCTGGCCCGTGTGTTCGGGCCGGGGGTGCTCGCGGTTTCCACCAAGGGCTATACGGGCCATGCGCTGGGCGGCGTCGGTGGCATGGAGGCCATCTTCACGGCTCTGGGCCTTGCGGAAGGCTGGATTCCAGCCAACATCGGCTTTGAGAACCAGGACCCAGACATTCCCTTCTGCCCACCCACCAAGCCGGTGGAAATTCGTGGACGGTATGCGCTGTCCACCTCGCTGGCCTTTGGCGGAGGAAACTCGGCGCTCATCATTCGGCAGGGCGCTGAAGAAAGGCGGTCCGCATGACGCTGGATGTCGTCAGCATGGGCGTCGTGGGTGCTTTTGGCCGAGGCACGGAGGCCTTGACGAAAGCGGTGGCCGCGCCGGTTCAGCCTCCGCCTGCCGCCTTCGCGCTTGACCGGCTCGGGCTAAGCGTCCCGGTTCGCCGGGTGGACGACGCCCTGCTCCAAGATCCCATTCTCAACCCCGCGCGGCGCGCGGGGCGCTTGATCAAAATGTCCATGCTGGCGGCGTCCGACTGCCTTCAGCGCGCCGCTCTCGATGCTCCTGCGCGCGCGCGAATGGGCCTGATCCTGGTGACCGGAATGGGCGCGCATGACCTGAATTTCGGATTTGTAGAGGGCCTCATTGAGTATGGCATGGACCAGGGCTCGCCAACCCTTTTCTCGCATTCGGTGCACAATGCGGCGGCCTCCTACATCGCCGCCATGACGGCCTGCCACGGCCCGGCGCTGACGATTACTCACTTCTCCAGCCCGTTGCAACAGGGTCTCGGCGCGGCGGACCTCTGGCTGTCCGCCGGCCTCTGCGATCATGTTCTCCTCGGCGCGATGGATGAACTTGGCGCCTTCATGCTGGCGATCTATGCCAGCCGTGGAATGATCGCGAGCGATGGCGTATTGCGAACCGGCGCACTGGACCAAGGCATCGGCATCGTTCCGGGTGAGGGCGCGGCGTTCTTTCTACTCACACGCCCGGACACCGCCCCACAACGCCAGGGACAACTCCACCGCACCGAGCCGAAGGGCGAGGCGCCGGACTTGGTTTGGCTGGATCACGACGGGCTGTGGTCCAGCGGCGCACAATTTCCCGCCTCTCTTCGTGAGCATCCGCTCGCCTGCCACAACGAGGTGTGGGGCAGTTATCCGTGTGGCACCGGCATGGCGCTGGCCGCCGGCCTGCTCAGCCTCCCCTCCCTCTCTTGCCGGAACATGCTTTGCCATACCCATCGGCCCGGTGCCGATCCCCTATGGATTACCCCATGAAGCACGCGCGCATCCATCTTTCTCTGATCGTGGCGTGCTGGCTGGGCGTGTGTGCCGTCCGCGCGGAAGAGACGCACGTTCCCGGCCATCTGGCGGTGCTCGTGGGCGCGGGGGAATCCTTCCCTGGGTGGGGGGCCACCACCGAGCGCGTCAAGACGCTGGATATGACCCTGCGCTATGCCGGCCTGGTCAATAGAAACTTCGGCCCCAAGGAGTGGCACCTGCGCGAGCAACTCTGGATCGAGCTTCCCCTCTTCTGGGCCTTTGAGCCATCCGACGGCCCCATCTTCAGCATGAATTTTCTGTTGTGCATCCTCTACGAGCGCTACGCCTCCTGCCAGCCGTACATGACGCTGGGGGGCGGGCCGGTGTACGCCGAGGCGGATATTCCGGGCATGGGCTCGCGCCTCTGCGGGAACTACCAGGCAGGCGGGGGCATCCGATTCCCTTTTGGGCGCACGGCCTTGCATATCGAGGCGCGCTACCATCACATCTCCAACCTGGGGATGGCCGACCCGAACGTGCCGATCAACTCTCTGCGCGGCCTGCTGGGCCTAAGCTGGGAGTACTAGCCTCCGCGGGCCGCCACGCATCCTCAAAGAGATACACTTGATACGGATGGCGGGCCGCGAACTCCTCCAGCCGCCTCGCATAGGTTTGCATGGCCTGCTGGAGGCCTTCCCTCCGTCCGCCCTCGCGCCCCACCCGGATGACATCCGCGATTTCTACCGTGTATTCATCCACACCGGTCTTGCCCGCGAACATCACGACGACAGGGCAATCCCACGCCGCCGCCAGGCGGAACGGACTGCACGGAAAGCGCGCGGGAGCGCCCAGAAAGTCCACGCTCAGCGTGGCCGCATCATACGCCCGGTCCCCCATGATGGCGATGATGTCGCCCTCCTCAAACCGCTGGGTCAGTTCGATCACGCCGCCCATCGGCTCATCCGGCGACACCGTTCGCAGGCGTCCCGGCGCCTCCTGAAAGCGCAGGTAATCCTGCGTGATGGGATTCTCCTCGGGCCGCATGAGCAGAGTGACGTTGCGCTTCATCCGCGCCAGCGCCAGCATCATGGCCTGCCAGTTGCCGACATGCGACACGAGCAAAATAAATCCGCGCGCCCGGTCGTCTGCCAGGGGTTGCACCCGCTCGTAATGAGCGGTCTGCTGATTGAACGCCTGCGGGGTCATCAGCATCCGGAACCGGTCAATCAGGGACACGCCCTGGCTGTAGATCAGGCGGTAGACATCGAGCAGACGCCGCCAGCCAGTGTGGCTGGGAAAGCGGCGGCTCAAATAGGGGCGCGCCAGCCGCCGCGCCAAGGGATCGAAGAGCAGGTAATACGCCGCCACCATGTACAACAGCCCATGGGCGCCACGACGGCCGAACAGGCGCAACATCACCACAAACGAGAGAAATCCGAGGCGGTTGCCCCTTCGGCGGTCATTGATGCGTCCCTTTGGCGGAGCGCCGGTGGCCTCTGCGCTAGGCATGGCGGCCCACCCTCCGGGGCAGGCGGCGGCCCAGTAACATGCTCCACGCCGGCCCGCAGAAGCCCTTCTGATGAAGCTCCGCCTCCTTGGACATCTCCTTTTCGGGTGGATACAGGCAAAGCGGATCGCCCTCGAAGCCCTCGCGAAGCGTGGCTTCAAGCTCATCCCTCGGCACGCCTGGAGAAAAATAGTACCGGGGATCCAGCAGATCATCACCGGCGAGTGCGCTGTCGCCCTCCTTCCGCCACAGCGCCTCGATGGTGGTGCCGGGCAGTACGCGGAGTCCGGAATAAATAAAACGCACCGAACCCTCCAGCGAGCGCACATGGGCGATCCCGGCCTTGAGCGTCTCGTGCGTCTCGCCCGGCCCTCCGAAGATGAAATAGTGGGCGGCAGGGATGTCGTGGCGAATCAGCGCGGTGTTGAACGCCACGACCTGCTCCCAGGTGTGGGGCTTCTGCATGCCGCGCAAGGTCTCATCCGTGGTGCCGTCACTGCCGACCTCCGCGGCGGACAGGCCTGTCTCGATCATGGCCTTCCAGTGGGCGTCGGGAATGGCGCGCGGCGCGAAATAGGCGGTCCAGCGCACCTTTACCGCCCGGGCGCGCATTTCATCGACCACGTTCATGTACAGCCCCTGCGCGTCATTAAAGACCGCATCCACAAAAAACAGATAGGCCATGCCCTGCGCCACGAGGCGCTCGATGTCGTCCACCACGACCTTGGCTGGGCGTGGACGCAGAGCGCGTCCTTCGAGCAATGGGTAGGTGCAGTAGGCGCACTGGCAGGGACAGCCACGCTTGGTCTGCACGCCAATCATGCCGCCGTGCGCGATATAGTACTGGGCGCAGTCCAGGCCATACTCGGCCCGGCCCAGGCGCTCCGGCGCCAGCAGTTCCTTGGCGCGCACCACCGTAAAGCGCGGCGGTCGTTCCCGCTCAAACGCCTCGACAAACTCCACCATGGCCTGCTCGCCTTCACCGGCAATGCCATAATCGGCATCCAGCCGGCGCAGGACGGCCTCGGGCATCAGCGAGAAGCCGGCGCCGCCCAGGACAATCGGCGCCGGGCTGGCCGCCCTTAACAGGGCGACCACCTTTGCCGCCTCGTCCAGACAGCGCTCCTCGTACACGCTGTTGGCATTGTCAATGTTCCGGATGGATATGGCGATCAGCTCCGGAGACAGCGCCCGGACCTTCTCACGCAAACGTTCGGGGGAGCACCCCTCCGCCAGCCAGTCCAGAAACTCCACCGTGTGGCCCGCGGCACGCAGGGCGTGCGTCACGACCGACGCCCCCAGCGGAAACACCGGGTACATGGACTTCACCACATTCGCCGAGACCATCAGGATCTTCATGTCCGCGCCGCCTCTCCCCATTTGGTTCGCGAGAGGCGGGCCGTTCGGAACGTGCCGTCGGCCATTTCCATCTCCAGCACTTTCTGGTACAGGCGCGCCATTTTCACTTCCTTGGGCTCGGCGTGGTAAAAGGTGTCCCAGGCATACTGGTACAGGTTGTCCAGCTCATCCACGGACATGTGCGCGGGCTGGAACACAGTTTCGCCGGCAGTGTACCGGCGCCAGTCGTTGTGCAGGATGCGGTTTTCCTTTTCCAGTTGCGTGCGAATGCGCGTGTGGGGGAAAGGCGTCAGCACGGTGAACTCGGCCAGGTCCAACTGGCACTCCAACAGGAAATCTATGAGCCGCTTGATGTAGTCCGCGTCGTGATCATCCGTTCCCAGAATGATCGTGCCTTCCACGCCGATGCCGCGATCGTGGTACTGCCGAATGCGTTCGCGGATCGTGTCGGACGTGTCAAAAATCGCCTGATAGACATACCAGCACCCCGCGGCGGCGGCCAGGTCCAGGATCTCGGGCTTCTCGCGAATCGGATGCGACACCCACTTCTTTTTCAGCGGCGCGATGGTCCGGAACAGCTCCTTTTCCCACTCGTCATCCTGGGCCAGGGAGTTGTCCACGATGAACAGCCGGTTGTTGTTGATGGACTGGAACTCTTCGACCACGCGCTCCATCGGACGGGGGCGGAAGCGCCGTCCGCCCAGGAACGGTGTGCAACACGGGAAGCAATCAAACCGGCAACCGCGTGAGCAATGCACCAGGTCCACCATCTGAACGCCCCGGTAGTTGTACGCATCGCGCTTCAGGAGGTCGCGCCGGGCCGGGCCGACCTGCGCCAGGTCGGGCCACTGGCCGCTAAAGTCATAGCGTGCCTTCAGGGTTCCGCGTTCAAAATCGTTCAAGACCTCATCGAAATGCCCCTCGGCCTCGCCCAGGAAGACAGCGTCCGCATGTTGCGCGGTTTCCTCCGCATGCAGCATGGCCGCGATGCCGCCAAAGACCACGGTGCGTCCGAGTGCGCGATACGCATCGGCAATTTCCCAACCACGCGGAATCTGGCAAGTCAGCATGCACGAGATACAGATCAAATCCGCCGGCGCATGAAGGTCGAGCGTTTGCACATGCTCATCGCAGAACTCCAGCTCGACGTCGCGCCGAATCGCGGCGGCAAAGACCACGGGGCCATGCGGCGGCAGATGAAATTCCGGCTGGTTGGGCAGTTTCGGCCATTTCGGATACACAATCTTGATCTTCATTCCATTCCTTCCGTGCCGGACGCCCCGGCGCCAAACCGCTCCAGCCACGCCAGCGGCGTGCCTTGCGGCAACAACTGGATAATGTCCTCCGCCCACCCAAGACCCGCCGGCTCACGGGCGACCCGCAGAAAGGCGCATACGATCCAATCCGCTTCCCAGGCGGCGAGTACCAAGCCAGGCGCCGCGCCATCGTTGAGCAACACGCAAGCCCAGTCCGCGGCGCGCGAGAAGTCCAGGCGAGGATCAATCAGATGCCAAACCGGCCCGTTGAGCCTGAAATGAATGGTGGCCTCTGCCACCGGTGTGGTGGGCAGGGTCTGCACAAACAGCGCCCCGCGCGCCAATGACCTCCCGTGCGCCAGGTAATCCTCGAAGAAGGTGCGGTTCTCCGCATGACAGCCGGTGGCATTAAGCCCCAGCAGGCCCCACGAAGAAAGCGGAGCGCCCCGCACGCCAAGGCCAGGCTCCCGCAAGGCCAGTTCCAGCACGCAGGCCAGCCGCCGCGCCGCCAGGCCCACGCGGCCCCAGTTCGGATACCCGTCCGGGAACAGCAGGTTCGGATTGTCCATAGGAGGCAGAGCATGAACCGTCGCGCCACTGGGAACCACCAGCCCAAACTGCGTTGTTGAAGCCCAGGCCAGCCCAGCCAGTTCCACACGCCCCGCCACCGTTCGTGAAGCGGACTTCCCTGGTGCCACAGGACCCGGCACGCGCGCATCCAGCACCAGCGCGGTATTGATGCCGCCAAACCCGGAGTTGGTGGACAGCACGACCGGTGACGTAATCGGAGTGGACGCACGTGTAATCATCACGGTGGAAGGCTCGGGCTCCTCGCAACCCACCGTAGGCGGCACGCAACCGGCCCGGCTGGCCTCCAGCGAAACAATGGCTTCGACGAGTCCCGCCGCACCCAGCGTATGGCCCACTTGCCCCTTGATCGAAAAAACAGGGCACGCGGGCGCCGAGGCCAGCAAGCAGGCCAGCGCCTGCAACTCCATATCGTCGTTGTGGCGCGTGCCCGTTCCATGCGCGCATACGGCCCCCAGCTCGAAGGGCGCCACTCCGGCCATTCTCAAAGCGTCGTCCATCGCCGCCTCCAGCCCCGCCCCCCGCGGGTCCGGTGCGGTCATGTGGTGGGCATCGGCCCGGCAACTCCAACCGCGCAGGCAACCGCGGCTGGAAGCATGCGCTTCCCCCGCCGATGCGGCCCGCAACCAGCACCAGCCAGCCGCCTCACCCAGGCTCAGCCCCTGCCGCCGCCGGTCAAAAGGCCGCGCGGGTTCAGGGGCCAGCGCCATCAGGCTCGAAAAACCTGCCGCAACGAACTCAGTGACCGCGTCGCAAGCCACGACGATGACATCGGCCTCACGGCCACTGCTCAGCAGGCTGGCGCCCAGCGCCATCGCCACGGACGAGGATGCGCAGGCGGCTGAAACAATCACACCGGGCCGCGACAGGCCCAGCATTCCGGCCACCCTCTTCAGTAGAAAATCCAGCCGGCCCGCTTCCACATCACCCTCCCCCTGAAGCAAAGAACGCTCCAGCAGATCCACTTCGCCCACCGTGGTCGCCAAAAGCAGAAGCGCATCCGGTGGCAACCGGCGGGGCAGGGGGGCCAGCAACGGCTCCAGCATGTGTAGAACCAGGGAGAGGGGCGCTCCCTCCAGCCCAGGACATACCGCGGCGGGCGCCGGGCCAGACAGGCGCGGGCTCCGCTGGATTCCGGGCGTCCCGGCCATGACATGATTCCAGGTGGTTTCAGCAGACAGCCCCAAGGCCGTGCACAGCCCATAGTCGGCGATTATGATGTCGGCTGGCATTCGGAAAATTCGCCTCCGCGCCACCGCTCACGGATCCACCGGACAAACGGCGGTTCAACATAAATCGGCGACATAGTTTTGGCATCCACCAGGAGCTGGACCATCCAGCCCTGGGCCGCCAACTGCCCATCCGGCTTGTAAATCATGCACTCCGTATCAATTCGCAGGGCCTCGTTCCACGGCATGCGGACGACAATGCGCACCTCTTCACCCAGCAGGAGCGGGCGCTTGTAATCCATTTCCATTCGTTTGACCGGTGCCATGATCTCCGCCCGCTTGAAGTCCTCGTAATCCATCCCGCATCGCGACCGCAGGTGTGCGCTGGCCTCATCCATCAGCCGGCAGTAGTTGCCAAACCACATCACGCCCATGGGATCCACCTCATGGAAGTGAATGGTCCGAACCAAGGTTCGTTCCAGCGGAGCGGGATCGCCCGGCAAACTTGTTCCAGGATGGCGCAGTCTGAAGTTCATGACGCAACGGTGGAGGAAGAAAGGCTGTATTGAATCGTACATTCGGAAGTCTTGCGGTCTCCGGCCCCGCGCAAAGTCAACTGCGCCGTACATCCACGCTCATCCTGTTTGTGTTGAATGCACTTGATTTCCAACGCTTGCCCAGGGCCGAGGGGCGACAGGAAGCGCGCTTTCCGGATTTCGTCCACCCGGACCGCCTGCCCATGCCAATCCTCCAGCGTGACGACCGCCGCCTTCAGCATGCAGACTCCGGGCAACACCGGCTGTCCAGGGAAATGGCCATCAAATCCGGGGAACTGGGCCGAAAATTCGTAACAGGCCCAGGGAAGGCCGCCCTGCAAGCCGTGCCGAACCTTTCCCTGCCGAATTGTCTCGCGCATATCCATCGTCATACCCAGCCAAACAGTACATCCCGCATCCATGCGCCGGCACACGCCGCGACAGGCCGCAAGGTTCCGCTCAAGCACCGCCGTACCGTATCGGATGGCGCTGGACGGGTCAAGCGCGAGGGCATGCCGCCTATGCCTTCACCCGCATGGCCTCCAGCAATTCGCACCGCAGTTCACACATGCGCGTCCGGTATTCTTCCTCAAAACGCCTGGCCTCCTCGGCCCGCTCGGACGGAGGGACCCGGGTGGGTGGCGGGATGGGCTTGCCAAAGGCCATCCCGTAGCGCGTGCGGCGCACTGGCATCCACGACAAAAACCGGCGGTAAACATCCGTGCCCCAGAGAACCACCGGCAGGACCGGTGCCTGCACGGCCATGGCCAGGCGGGCCAATCCTGGGCGAAGGGGTTGCCCGGAGAACAGAGAATCCTCGTATTTACAGAGTCGGCCCTCCGGAAAGATAGCCACCACACGCCCTTTCGCCAGCCGGGCCAGCATCCCGCGCACCGCCTGTGAATCGGTGCTGGACCGGTTGTAGCGAATTCCGTTCATGCCGTTGAAAAACCAGCGCGCCATGGGGCGCTGGTAAAGCTCGTTGATGGCCAGAAAGTCCAAGAGCCGCGGACTATGCCCAGCCAGTAAAGGAATGTCGTACCAGGAGATGTGGTTGGCCGCCAGCAACAAGGCCCCCGTGCTGGGCATGCGCTCCGAGCCCACCACCACCGCCCGCGCAGAGGTGGCAAACACCCCCCAGGAAAAGACGTAAATGGTCCGGTAAAAGGCATCGCTCATGGCGCGTTTCCAGCATCCGGTGCCGCCAGCTCCACAGCCAGCCGGGCTCCCCTTACAGAGCGTTCAGGATGGCCGCTTTCTTGGCTTCGTACTCCTCGCTGGTGATCAGATCCTGATCCAGCAACTTCTTCAACTCCTCGAGCCGCTTCGTGGAATCACCAGTCGGCGCGGGGGCCGGCGCGGAGGCCGTTGATTCAGCCTGGTCAATAAACGCTCGGTTAATCCGGTTCACCAGGTTCTTGCACCAGAGATTATA
>CAZFSE010000091.1:0-5062 GCA_964521805.1 uncultured Verrucomicrobiota bacterium | reverse complement strand
GGAAAAAACAGACGTCGCGGTGGCCAGAAAGGTACATCCCAACACTACTGCCAGCATCTTCTTCATGGTGTGCATTCTCCTTATGAATTCACCGCAAAACCTGCGGTTTATTTAATCCCGGCAACACTACAACCCTTCATCCGTGGAGTCAATAATCCGTCCTGTTTTCAATCAGCACGCAGGCGCATCGGATGGCGGAGGCCTGGGGTTATGGCTTGCCGGCCATTCGATGGTCCACGAACCACCGTTTTTTTCGATAGTTGGGCGGCGACATGATGGACGCGAGCTTTTCCGCCGTGCACTCCACCACCTCCGGACGAACGCGCAGGGCGCTGGCCAGTTGTTCCGTCATGGCCGTCAGCAGATCCCGGGAAGCCCCCGCCAGCCAGATGGACAGCCGGTCCCCTCCGTGCTCATCGGAGCCGGCCACCAGCACAAATTCGCCGCCCAGGCCCATGCCCAGGATGATCTCCCGCACGGCGGACGGATACACCTTGGTTCCGCGGATCTTCAGCATCTGATCTTCGCGTGCCAGGACCGGCCCCAGCCGGCGGGATTGCCGGCCGCAGGCGCATGGCGTGTCCACGATAAAACTGACATCCCCCGTCCGATAGCGCACCAAGGGCGCCCCCTCCACCTGCAAGGGCGTCACCACCAGCGCGCCTTCTTCGCCAGGCTGTGCAATAGATCCATCCTCCTTCAGAATCTCCGCAAACACCATGTCCGGATGGATATGATTTCCGCAAAAGGATGTGCATTCGCTCATGGAGCCGCACAGTTCGGTGTTCCCGTACGATCCAAACAACTCGATGTCCCACAGCTCATGAATCGCCCGGGCGGTGGCGTTGGGGGTCAACTGGCGCGTGCGCAGTGGTTCACCCACCAGCACGGCCTTTCGCAAGGGCAATGTAGAAGAATCAAGCCCCGCCCGTCGCACTTCCCGCAGAAGGGCCAGCAGAAAGGAGGGAACCGTCACCACGACCGTGACACCAAACCGCCGCATCAACTCCAACTGATAAGCCGGATGCCCGGCACCCTGCCGCAACACGGTGCATCCCACGCGCTGGAGCCCCAGATAGTACGCCATGCCGGCCATAAAGAGGGAATTCATGGTCACGCAAAGAAGCGCCGTGTCGGCGGAGGTCAGCCCCGCCGCCTCATAGGCGAGCTGTTCCGTTGCCGCCAGATGATCCAGGTCGGCGCGCGTCAAAGGAATCGCGATGGGGCGTCCCACCGTGCCGGAGGTGCATACCAGCTCCCGGACGAACTCCGGGGCCGCGCATTGAAAGTCCGCGTTGTTCCGCTCAAGCTCAGCGCGGGTTGTGGGCGGCCAGTCCCGCAACATGGCCACGGCATCCGCGGGGGATGCCGGCGGTCGCGCGCCCGCGCGCATCCGCCGGTAGTAGGGCGAGTGTGCCAGCACATAGGCCAGCTGTTGCTGGAGCAGGACGGCTTGATGCGCGTCCTGCTCGGACAGCGGCCAATACTCCATCTGGGCGCCAGGCAATGGCATCCTAGAATACGGCTCGTACACTGGCCATAAACTGAGCGGGCCGGATGTCTTCTGTATATCCACCTTCCCCAAAGGTGACTTCTGAACTGTCATACCCAAGCTCCACGCTGATGCCCACCATCTTGTTTCTCAGGAACTCGACGCCAGCGCCGCCGTAGAATCCAGGAGTGGACTTGTCAATATAATCGCCACCAACAATGTGATATTTGACGCCCACCTTTGCAAAGGGCGATATGGACGCGGAGGGCATAAACATGAAGCCATAGGTAAAGCCCAGCGGAACAGCCCAGTACTTGACGGAAGTTGATGATGAACTGCCACGCTCCTCCATGAATACCGCGCTAATGGGGCCAACCTCAAGACCCAGCATCGAGCCATGGGTAAACTCATAGTAGGGGGTGAAGGATATTCCCACAGGGATCATGAGCCCACTATCCGCATCCTCCACATCCTTGTAAAAATCATAAACTTTCTTAAACCCACTCATAAAGGTGGGCCCCACCGGGAAACGCCATTCATCTGCCGAAGCCGATGTCGCCAAGATTAATCCCGCCATCGCCAGGCAACTCAGAACCCCGCTGATTTTCTTCATATGCATATTCCTTTTCTCCTGTTGTTGGGGAGGTTGCAAGTGAATATCCAAAAACCCGTTGCACTGCAAGGTGGAAATACAAACCCCGGCCTCCCTTCTTTGCCTTTTAACCCTCAGGGTGGCCTTGGAATGTGAGGCCTCTTTGAACATGGATTCAAGGCATAGGGAAACCGGCCACAAGCATTGGAAGGCTTGCCCAGAAATTTTCCAAGGGTTAGGGGATCAGCGCGAGCGTCGGGAGAAGCCCCAGAGGAGGACGAAGAGGGTGGCGTTGGTGAGGGCGATGGTGGCGCCGGCGGGCCAGTCCAGCAGGAAGGCGGCGAAGATGCCGGCGACGACCGACAGCACACCCAGCAGGGCCGCCAGGGCCAGGGCGGTCCGGAAACTGCGAGCCACCTGGAGCGCGGCGGCGGCGGGGAAGATGAGCAGGCTGGAGAGGAGCATGGTGCCGGCGGTTTTGATGCCGATGGCGACCGTCAGGGCCGCGAGCAGGGCCAGCACTCGGTCCAGCCGCTCCGGGCGGACTCCCAGGACATGGGCTTGGTCGGGGTCAAAGGTCACGGCAAAGAGCAGGGGGAACAGGGCGACGATGAGCCCGCTGACGAGCAGGCTGAGGGCGGCGGCACACCACATTTCCAGGCGGCTGACGGAGAGGATGTCACCAAAGAGGTAGCTGAAGAGGTCCACATTGAAGCCCTGTCCCAGGCTGGCCATCATGACGCCGGCGGCGACGCCGACCACGGAGACCATGCCGATGGCTGCATCGCCGTACAGGGCGGCACGCTCAGGCAGGTGGAGGATGATGAGCGCGGCGATCATCAGGGCGGGGATCATGATGGCCAGGGGATGTATCCGGATCAGGAGGCTGAAGCCAATGGAGGCCAGCGCGAAATGGGCGAGGCCGTCACCGACCATGGAAAAGCGCCGGGGCACGAGGAAGACGCCCAGCAGGGCGCAATTCAGGGCGGTGAGCACGCCGGTGATCAGGGCGCGCTGTACAAAGCCATAGTGGAGGATTTCAAGCAGAGTCATGGTGATCGTGTTGGTGGCAGATTTGGTGTTGCTGATAGCGCCCGAAGCGCGCGGTCATGTCCGGGGAATCGCAGAAGGCCTGGAAGGTGCCATAAAAAACAAGCTCCTGGTCCAGATACATCATCTGGCGGGCCTGCTCTCCGATGGTGGCGCTGTCATGAGTGACCAGCAGGATCGTGGTCTGGCGATCGGTGTTGAGTTGTTTGAGCAGGCTGTAGAACAGCGTGCGGAATTCCGGGTCGAGGGCGGCGGTGGGCTCATCGAGCAGAAGCATTTCGGGCTGGCCCACCAGGGCGCGGGCCAGGAAGACCCGTTGACGCTGGCCTCCGGAGAGGCGTCCGATGAGGCGCCGCCGCAGATCGGGGATGCCGACGCGTTCCAGGGTCTCCTCAATGGCCGTGCGATCCGTGGCGGAGAGGTGGTAGGGGAAGCTCTGCCGGGGCAGGAGGCCGGTGCCCACCACTTCCTCGACGGTCACGGGAAAGCCGCTCAGCGCGGAGGGGGAGGATTGCGGGAGGTAGCCGATGCGTTTCCAGTCCTTGAAGCGCGCGATGTATTCCCCCCAAAGCAGGACGGTCCCGGACAGGGGCGGAAGATAGCCCAGCAGAGCGCGCAGGAGGGTGGTTTTCCCGGAGCCGTTGGGGCCGACCAGTCCGATATAATCTCCGGCCTGCACCTCAAAGGAGAGATTTTTCAAGACGGTTGTATTCTGCCGGGCCGCAAAGAGATTCTGGACCTTCAGCGCGGGAGGTGGTGTCGGGCTCGCCGTCATATTTCTAGCGCAATCCTTCCTGCAGGCGCTCAACATTGTCGTTCATGATGGAAAGGTACGTGACCCCCTGGGCGCGTTCATCCGCCGTGGTGTTGTGCGCGCCGTGCAGAAGCAGGAGCCGGGCGCCGGTTTCTTCGGCAATGATGCGGGCGGTGGTGGGGCGGATGAGTTCTTCATGGTAGATGACCGTGAACCCCTTTTCCTTCATGGTGCGCGCAAGCTCGGCCACGGCACGGGGGCTCGGCTGGGCATTGGGGGCGAAGCCGGGGTAGGGGGACTGGTGGTCCAGTCCGTACCGGTACGCGAAGTGTCCGAAGGCAAAGTGTCCTCCGTAGAGAATGGTTTTGTGCCGGCAAGTGGCCAGCATGGCGGTGATTCGGGCGTCGAGATCCTGCAGTTGCTTGACATAGGCCTGTGCGTTGGCCCGGTATTGGTCCGCATGGGCCGGATCTTTTTTAGCGAAGGCTTCGGCGATGATCGCGACCATCTGCTGGGCTAGGACGGGGTCCAGCCAGACGTGCGGATCCTGCCCGTGGTGCGTGCAGGCTTCATGCCCTTCTTCCTCGCAGTCCATGGAAATATCTTTGGCCACCTCCACGACCAGAATGGTTGAGGGGTCGAGACCGCGGGCGAGGTCTTCGGCCCAGGGTTCCATGTGCGGGCTGAGGTAGAAAAAGACATCCGCTTGGTTCAGCCGGATCAGATCCGAGGGTTTCGGGGCGTAGCCATGCGCCTCGACGCCGGGCGGCAGGAGCTGGACGACTTCCGCCTGCTCGCCGCCCACCACGCGGGCCCAGTCATAGAGCGGAAAGATGGTCGTAACCACGTTGAGCGGCGCGGCACCGGCCGTGGAGAACGCCAGGGCGCCGAGAAGAAGGAGCAGAGCCGGTGTGTGGATTTTTTTCATGGCGCACGTTTTGGCTTTCTTTTGGAAGGCGTGGTCTTACAAACGGGATGGGCGCCATGGCAGGTCTTGCATTCCCGCATCTCGTGATGCTTGAGAAAGGCCGTCCAGTGCCCTTTCTGCGCCGCGCTCAGCACGCCCGCGCCTCCGCAGAACGGACAGCTGTTGTCCAGCGCCTGGAGGATGGCCGTGCGGATGAATTCCGAGCGGTTGCGCACGCCCCGGATGGCCTTGGAGAGATGGGCATCC
>CAZFSE010000090.1:0-16937 GCA_964521805.1 uncultured Verrucomicrobiota bacterium | reverse complement strand
TGCTTTTTGTGGCCATGTATTCTGCTCTCTCTTACCTCTGCATCCGTGGGGTCTATGCTTTTTTGGAGGGTTGCGCTCCGTCGCAACCGGGAGTGGTTTTGACGGAGCAAAACCCTCCAGTATGAGGATGAGGATTAGGATGAGGATGAGAATGAGTACGAGTATGAGTATGAGCATGAGTAGGAGTAGACGGGGCTTTTGGGCGGGGTTTCATGGCTTGCGGTGGGCCCTGGCTGTGCTACGATGAGGCGCGATAAGAGGGAGGGATGCTTTTTCAGCCTAAACGCGCAGGCCGCAATCTGGTAGAATAGACGGACAGCAAGGTGCGAATTCCAACAAGAGAGGGAGCATGAACTACAGTCAATTATTGGATGAGATTCGGAAACTGGGCGCCAGTTTGTATCAAAAGGATTTTCTGCTGACTTGGGACAAGTCGGAAAAGGAGTTGCGGCTCGCCATCCTGGTGGCCGAGGCGTTGAAATCCCTGCACAAGCAAAACATTTCCGCCCGGGTCTTTGACAGTGGCCTGGCCGTCTCGCAGTTCCGCGATAATTCCACCCGCACCCGCTTCTCCTTTGCGTCCGCCTCGAACTTGCTGGGCCTGGCGGTGCAGGATCTCGATGAAGGAAAATCCCAGATCGCCCATGGGGAAACGGTCCGCGAAACCTCCAACATGATTTCCTTCCTGACGGAGATCATCGGCATCCGCGACGACATGTTCCTGGGCGCGGGCCACACGTACATGCTGGAAGTGGCCGAGGCGCTGGATGACGGCTTCAAGAACGGCGTCCTGCCCCAGCGGCCCGGCATCGTCAATTTGCAGTGCGATGTGGACCATCCCACCCAAAGCATGGCGGATCTCTGCTGGCTCAAGGAATACTTTGGCTCGTTGGAGAACCTGCACGGCAAGAAGATTGCCATGACCTGGGCTTATTCGCCCAGCTACGGCAAGCCGCTGTCCGTTCCGCAGGGCATCATTGGCCTGATGACGCGCTTCGGCATGCAGGTTTCGCTGGCGCATCCCGAGGGATATGACCTGATTCCGGAGGTGGTGGAAGTGGCCAGGAAGAACGCCGCGGAGAGCGGCGGAAGCCTGTCCGTGTGCCACTCAATGGATGAGGCGTTCAAGGATGCGGACATCGTGTATCCGAAGTCCTGGGCCTCGTACCAGGTCATGGGACGGCGGACGGATCTGCTCCGCAAGAATGACAAGGACGGCCTCAAGGCGCTGGAGAAGGAATGCCTGGCGCAGAACGCGAATCACAAGGATTGGGAATGCACCGAGGCGAAGATGAAGCTGACCAAGGGCGGCAAGGCGCTGTACATGCACTGCCTGCCGGCGGACATTTCCAGCGTCTCCTGCAAGGAAGGCGAAGTCCAGAACACGGTGTTTGAGCGGTATCGCATCGAGACCTACAAGGAAGCGGGCTACAAGCCGTTTGTGATTGCCGCGATGATGCTGACCAATCGCATGAAGGATGTGGCGTCCGTGTTGGAGAAATTGGGACAGCGCAAGGAACCCCGGATTGTTTCCTGAACCATGACAGACGGCGGCGCCTCCGCCGCCTAGCAAGGGGAGGTACAGCATGAAGCAGTCTCCGCTGGTCGTAATCGCCATTGGCGGGAATTCGTTGATCACGGACTCCCGGCACATGACCGTCCTGGACCAGTATCAGGCGGCCGGTGAAACCAGCCGGCATATTGTCGGGCTGGTGAAGGAAGGCTACCGCATTGTGATTACGCATGGCAATGGCCCCCAGGTGGGGTTCATTCTGATGCGGTCCGAACTGGCGAAGAGCGTCCTGCATCAGGTTCCCCTGGAAAGCTGTGTGGCCGATACCCAGGGGGCCATCGGCTATCAGGTGGAGCAGACCCTGCTGAATGAAATGCGCCACCATGGCGTCCAGAAGCAGGTCGCCGCCGTGGTGACGCAGGTGGTGGTGAGCGAGGAGGACCCCGCCTTCAAGAATCCGTCCAAGCCCATCGGGCCGTTTTATACCGAAGAGGAGGCCCGCCAGCATCAGGAGAAGGAGGGCTGGGCCGTCAAGGAGGATGCGGGCCGGGGCTGGCGGCGCGTGGTGGCCTCTCCCAAGCCGCTGGAAATTATCGAGGAGCCGGTGATTGAAGCCCTTCTGGCCCAGGATATCGTGGTGATCGCGGTGGGCGGCGGCGGCATTCCGGTGGTCCGCACCGCGGAAGGGGATCTGGAGGGGCGGGCCGCGGTCATTGACAAGGATCTCGCCTCCTGCCTGCTGGCGAAGAATCTCAACGCGGATATCTTCGTCATCTCCACCGGCGTGGACAAGGTGGCGATTAACTTCGGCAAGCCCAACCAGCAGTTCATGGATCAGATGACGCTGGCGGAAACCTTGAAGTATCTGGACGAGGGGCATTTCGCGCCGGGAAGCATGCGGCCCAAGATTGAGGCGGCCATTGATTTCCTGAAGAATGGCGGGCGGAAGGTCATCATCACTCAGCCCCATTTGTTGGAGGATGCCATTCACGGACGCAACGGCACGCAGATTGTGCCGTAGCGCGGCCTGGGCGAAGTTCGTGGGGAGCACACAGCGGGAAGGAGACCTCACCATGTCATTTGCTGGATTTCAATGTTTTGCCTGCGCCACCCGGCAGGAGGCTTCGTTCGCGGGGTATGTTTGTCCGGTTTGTGGAGGCAATGTGGAGCTGACGTATGACTATGCGTCGCTCCGCGCGCAGGCCTCGAAGACGTTCCCGGTGGCGGGCCGCCCGGACATCTTCCGCTATGCCGCGCTGTTGCCGGTGGAGCGGCTGGATCTGGCGTCTCCGCTTCGCGTGGGCATGACCCCGCTATACCCTGCCCGGCGCCTCGGCGCGGGAGTGGGCCTGGCCCAGCTTTTCCTCAAGGATGATGGCCTCAATCCCAGCGCTTCGTTCAAGGATCGCGCTGGGGCCATCGCCCTGATCCGCGCCCGCGAGACCGGCGCGAAGGTCATTGCCGGCGCCAGCACGGGCAATGCCGGCAGTTCCATGGCCTGCCTCGCCGCCAGCGTGGGCCAGCCCTGCGTCATCTTTGTTCCAGAAAAAGCGCCCGCCGCCAAGATCGCCCAACTGCTGGTGTTTGGCGCCATCGTGCTGGCGGTCAAGGGCACGTATGACGACGCCTTTGATTTGTGCATGAAGGTCTGCGCCCAGCGCGGCTGGTTCAACCGAAATACGGGGCATAATCCCTTCACCCGCGAGGGCAAGAAAACCTGCGCGTTCGAGATCTGCGAGGAGCTGGGGTGGGAGGCCCCTGATCGCGTGGTGGTTTCCGTGGGCGATGGCAACATCATCAGCGGCTTGTGGAAAGGGTTCCGTGAGTTGCACGCCATCGGGCGCATCACCCGCCTGCCCAAGATGGTGTGCGCGCAGTCCTCGGCCAGCTCTGCCATCACCCAGGCGGTGGCCGCCGTGCGCGCCACGGGAGGTTCGCCTGAGTGGAGCCAGGTGCGTATTGCCCCGGTCTCCGCCACGACGCTGGCGGATTCCATTTCCGTGGATATTCCCCGCGACGGCCTCGCGGCGGTGCGCGCGGTGATCGAATCCGGCGGTGATGCCGTCACTGTCAGCGACGAAGACATTCTGGCCGGCATTCCGGAGCTGGCCCGGCAGGCCGGCGTGTTTGTGGAGCCCGCCGCCGCCTGCGCCTGGGCCGTGGCCAAAAAAATGGCGCTGGCCAAAATGATTCAGCCGGAGGAGTGTGTGGTGTGCGTGCTGACCGGCAATGGGCTGAAGGATGTGGCCAGCGCCCGCAAGACGGTGGGCGAGCCGTGTCCCGTGGAGAACAATCTGGCGTCTGTGGACCAGGCACTGGCGGGGAGAATATAAAGGGAACGTCCGGGGGGCTGATGCAGATGGAAACTCCTGAAGAAACCGGCGTGCACGGCCCGCCTGCGCCCAAGCCCTTGAGCCGCCTGGAGCGCCGGGAGCGGGCCGCTCTGGACGTCCTGCGCACCCTCCTGCGCGATGGCTACAGCGATTTGTTCGGCGCGGTGCTTCCCGCTCATGAGGAGCTGGACGTCCAGCTTTCCCTCAAGGTCCGGCCCGGAGAGAATTGGAACCTGCGTTTTGATCCGCCGGTGGCCGAGCAAATCGAGCCCCAGTTGCGGGAGCACCAGGCCGACCACGATATCTTTCGCAAGGGCGCCGTGTATTGCTTTCGGTGTGATTCGTCCGGCTGTGCTCATGCCGTTCCTCCTTCGCCGCTCTCCGTGTTTCGCGGCTACTCCTCCACCGGCGCCGCTGAATGGATGGATTTTACCCAGGTGTTGATCGAAGACCGGGACGAACGCGTGGATGCGCTGTTTGAAAAGCCTCCCCGCGTGCTGGCAAGGATTCGGATGGGGCGCGACCTTAAGCAACAACAACTGGGATCCTTTGGGCGCGCCTCCCGGACCTATGCCGTGCTGGGCCAGGTGATGGCCGGCTATTATGCCTCCGCCGCCGCGGGCGGACGCCTGGCGCTGACCTTCCAGATTGTGGAAACCCGGGGCGCGGGCGGACATTTTTTTCTCAGCCTCAACATCCTGGCCGGGCTTGCGGACCGGGATGCGCTGGAGGAGTTGATGGTGTCGGACCGCGAGCCGGCGCTGGGCCGCGCCCGGACCGCCGCCGTGCGGGAGGTGGAGCGGATTGAAGGCCAGGTGCGGCGCGCTCGCGCCGATGGGCGGGGGGAGGAGGCCCGAGCCGCCCTTCAGCAGGTGCCCTCCGTGCTGAGGCGCCTCGCCGAGTCGCTGGAGCGCGGCTCGCGGCAGGGCGCGCGCAGGACGCATCATGTGGAGCGCCGCCGCCAGGAAAACCGGCCCGTGCATAAAGCCCTGGAAGATGCCCGAGCCGCGAAGCTGGAAGATCTTTGCTACGATGAACAAACCTCCGCCCTCGTGGCGCGCGGCGCACAGGGCCGGCACCATGTCTTCAATCTGGAAGGGCGGCATATCACCAGCATCGTCCTGCAACCGGGCGAGGTGGAATTGCGCCTGCGCAAACACCGCTGGCGCAAGGCCACCCCGGAAGAGTGGCAAGCCTTCACCGCCCGCCTGGCGAACAATGCGGCCGGAGGAATTTGACCGTTTCAGGGAGGGACGGCGGCCTCGCCGTCCAGAAGAGACCCGCGAGCCGCGGTCCCTATCCGGGGATGCGTGGCTGGCGGTTCCCACAGGCTCAGCGTGGGATGCAGGAAGTCGGTGTAGCACTCTCGCTGGCCCGCGCTGGTCCCGCAAAAAAATGACGAGACGAAACAGATCGCATATGGTGTGCGGTGGAAGGAGACAAGATGAAAGAAGCGCATGGATGAAGTGGATGGTGGCGGGTTGGATGATATCGGTCTTGGCGAGGATTTTGGAATGACCGGTTTCCATTGACTAAACATGTCCGAATCGCAAAAGTACCGGCCTATGAGCATTCCTTGGATAAGTTTATTGATTTTCGTGCTGTGTTATGTGCTGTTTGTGGTGTTTCCCCGTCATCGTTCCTGGGTGGCGTGCGGAGGGGCGATCTTGCTGGTGGTGGCGGGTGCCATGGAATGGCGCGAGGCCTTGTTGCATCACGTGCAGTGGAACGTGATTGCGCTTTTCTTTGGAACGCTGGTGCTGGCCGAGCTGTTCATGCAATCCCGCATGCCGGCCATCCTGGCGGAGCTGTTTGTGGACAAGACCCGCACGGTGCGCGGCGCGATGATCGCCATCTGCGCGCTCGCCAGCGTCCTTTCGATGTTTGTGGAGAATGTGGCGGTGATCCTGCTGGTGGCCCCGGTCGCCTTGAGCCTGGCGGAGAAGCTCAAGATTCGCCCGGTCCGTTTGCTGATCTGCATCGCCGTCTGCACCAACCTGCAGGGTACGGCGACGCTGATCGGCGACCCGCCGAGCATGATCCTGGCCGGCTACATGAAGATGAGCTTCAACGATTTCTTTGTGTACCAGGGGAAGCTGGGCATCTTCTTTGCCATCCAGGTTGGCGCGGTGGCGTCCATGCTGGTGGTGGCCTGGCTGTTGCGCCGCCACCGCGAGGCGGTGGAGATGGTGTCGGTGGAGAAGGTCCGCTCCTGGGTCCCCAGCGTGCTGTTGACCGTGCTGATTGTGGGCCTTTCGCTTTCCTCCACGGTGGACCCGGATTTCAAGTGGCTGGCGGGCACGATGACCCTGGTGCTGGCCGCCGCCGGCCTGCTGTGGCACCGGCTGTTCGCCCGCTGGGGCTCCACCCGCGAAGTGGTCAAATCCCTGGATTGGGACACCACCTTTTTCTTGATCGGCGTGTTTGTCGTGGTGGGAGGCTTGAGCGAATCTGGCTGGCTGGACCGGGTGGCGGAATGGATGTCGGCGGCGGTCGGGGGCAATTTGCTGGCGGCGTATGTGGCGATCATTGCCGTCTCCGTGGTGATTTCCGGCTTTGTGGATAACGTTCCGTTCTTGCTGGCGATGATTCCCGTGGCGCAGAAGGTGGCGGATACCCTGGGTGCGCCGACGCCGCTCATGATCTTTGGGCTGTTGATCGGGGCCTGCCTGGGGGGCAACATCACGCCGATTGGCGCCTCCGCCAATGTGGTGACGGTGGGGATGCTGAGGAAGCGGGGGCATGTGGCGACGTTCCGGGAGTTCATGGGGGTGGGGATTCCCTTCACGATCGCCGGGGTGATGGCGGCCTCCGCCTTTGTCTGGTGGATCTGGGCCCCGTAACGCCGGGCGAGAAGGGATCACGGCGTCCAGGTGGACTGCACATGGGTCAGCGTTTTATGGTCTTCCTCCCGGAGCACCTGATGGAGGAAGCTGGGGGTGGGGGTGTTTTCGATCCGGGCGTTTTGGGATAGAATGGTGTCACCATAGAGGCTGGCGGAACGAAAAATCACCTGGAGTTCTGACAGCCGGTAGGATCGGCGAATCTCCTCGGGGACGGATTCCAGCGCCCATTCGATGTAGTTGACATTGTTGACATGCTGGTTGATGTCCAAGTCGCTCATCCGGACCTGAAACCGCTGTTCAAGCTCAACTCTTTTCAAGTCCGCCAATCTGACGGGCGGCGCCACAAAGATGCGGCCACGGTCCCGGTTGCAATGCGTTACAATGTTGGAGGGGATGGGGGTCGGCTTGAGGGTTTGCCGGTTCAACAGCATCCAGTCGCTCGTCGCGCATCCCAGGATGCCGCCTTGGCCATTCGTCAGCTGGTAGTCTCGAAAGGCGAAGAGGCGGCGGACATCGGAGGGCCAGGTTTCGACCTGCACTTTTTCCCGCCAGCGGGGATAGCGTTGCATCTTCAGGTGGAGGCGCGCCAGCACCCAGGTCAGCCCTTGCCCCTGCAGTTGCTCCATCGAGAATCCCAGCAGAAAGGCATGGTTTTCCGCGGTCTCCTGCAGATAATTGCAGAGGGTTTGCACGGTTGCGTGCCCGTCCGTCGCGGTTTCATAGTATCGCACGGTGTACGTGTCGATCAGTTGTGCTGGTTTTTTCATGATTGGTTGGACAGGCATACTAAAGGCTTTTTTGGAAATATCCAGCGCCGCCTTCTTCTGGTCGTTAAATTTCCGAGGAACCGGGAGGGAGGCCGGACCGAACGGTCGCG
Source organism: uncultured Verrucomicrobiota bacterium (assembly GCA_964521805.1). GTDB lineage: Bacteria > Verrucomicrobiota > Kiritimatiellia > CAIQIC01 > GWF2-57-35 > CAZFSE01. The sequence goes on along the minus strand of CAZFSE010000090.1, from coordinate 9,368 downwards.
AAAAAAAAGTTCCAAGGGTTGGAAAACTTTTCAAAAAAGTTTCCAACCCTTGGAAAACAGGCCGGGGGCGGCGGGTCAGCCCTCGGGTTGCAGGTTGATGGGGCAGGGGGTCAGGTGCCAGATACCATCTGAGTAATCGCGGATGGAGCGATCGGAGCTGAACTTGCCGGAGTGGGCGATGTTCTTGAGGCTCATGCGCGCCCAGCGGTCGGTGTCGCGGTACGCCTGGCCGGCCTGCCGTTGGGCCTCCAGGTAGGCATGGAAGTCGGCGAGGTGGAAGTAGCGGTCGCCGTAGGTGAGCAGGGCGTCATAGATCGGCTGGTAGAGGTTGGGCTCATCGAGATCGAAGAATCCGCCCTTGAGCGCGTCCATGATGCGTTTGATCTCGGGATATTTGTGGTAGTAATCCCAGGGGTTGTAGCCGCCCTCCCGCTTGAGCTGTTCGATTTCCTCGACGGTCTTGCCGAAGAGGAAGAAGTTCTCGGCGCCGACCTCCTCGCGGATTTCGACATTCGCGCCATCGAGCGTGCCGACAGTGAGCGCGCCGTTGAGGGCGAACTTCATGTTGCCGGTGCCGCTGGCCTCGGTGCCGGCGGTGCTGATCTGCTCGCTGATGTCGGTGGCGGGGATGATGCGCTCGGCGAGCGAGACGCGGTAGTCGCTGAGGAAGACCATCTTCATCTTGCCGTTGATGTCGGGATCGTTGTTGACGATGCCGGCGACGTCGTTGATGAGCTTGATGATGAGCTTGGCCATGTAGTAGCCAGGCGCGGCCTTCGCGGCGAAGATGAACGTCCGCGGGTGCAGGTCGAGGTTCGGGCTGTCCTTGAGCTGGAAGTAGCAGTGGATGATGTGCAGGACATTGAGGATCTGCCGCTTGTACTCGTGCAGGCGCTTGACCTGGGTGTCGAAGATGGAATCGGGATCCACCTTGATGTTGTTTTCCTGCAGGATCAACTCGGCCAGGCGGACCTTGTTGTCGCGCTTGATTTGGCGGAGGCGGTCCTTGAAGCCGCCGTCGTCGAGGGCGTTATCCAGCTGTTGGAGCTGGTAGAGATCCTTGATCCAGCCGTTGCCGATGCGCTCGGTGATGAGCTGGGCGAGGCCGGGGTTGGACTTCAACAGCCAGCGGCGCTGGGTGATGCCGTTGGTCTTGTTGTTGAAGCGTTGCGGCCACAGCTCGAAGAAGTCCTTGAAGAGGGAGCTCTTGAGCAGTTCGGAATGCAAGGCGGCCACGCCGTTGATGCTGTGGCTGGCGACGACGCTGAGGTAGGCCATGCGCACCTGCTTTTCGCCGCCCTCCTGGATGAGGGACATGCGGGAGACGCGGTCAGGGTCGTTGGGGAATTTGTTCATGACCTGCCGCAGGAAGCGCCGGTTAATTTCGTAGATGATGGCGAGGTGGCGGGGCAGGAATTCCTCGAAGAGGCGCGCGGACCAGCGTTCGAGGGCTTCGGGCATGAGGGTGTGATTGGTGTAGGCGAAGGTGCGCTGGGTGATGTCCCAGGCCTCGTCCCACTCCAGCCGCTCCTGCTCGAGAAGCAGGCTCATCAGCTCGGCGACGGCCATCGCGGGATGGGTGTCGTTGAGGTGGATGGCGACCTTGTCGGGGAAGGTATGGAAGTCGGTGTTATTGACCTTGAAGCGTCGCACGATGTCCTGAATGGAGCAGGAGATGAAGAAGTACTGCTGTTTGAAGCGCAGTTCGCGCCCCTGCTCGATGAGGTCGTTGGGGTAGAGCACCTTGGTGATGTTCTCGGTGAGGGTCTTGCGCTCGTAGGCCTTGATGTAGTCGCCGTTGTTGAAGAACTTCAGGTCGAATTCCTCGGCGGTCTTCGCGGTCCAGAGGCGCAGATTATTGACGGTGTTGTTGCCGTAGCCGGCGATCGGCACGTCGTAGGGGATGCCGACGAGGTTTTCGTAGTTGACCCACTTGGGGAAGAGCCGCCCGTTTTCCATGTCGTTGATGACATGCCCGCCGAAGCGGACGGGGAACTGGTATTCGGGGCGCTCAATTTCCCAGGGGCATCCGTAGCGGAGCCAGTTGTCGGGCTCCTCGACCTGGTAGCCATCCTTGATGGACTGGCGGAAGATGCCGTAGTCGTAGCGCACGCCGTAGCCGTAGCCGGGAAGTTCGAGGGTGGCCATGGAGTCCAGGAAGCAGGCGGCGAGGCGGCCCAGGCCGCCGTTGCCGAGGCCGGCATCGCGCTCGACATCGCGCAATTTTTCCCAATCCAGGTCCAGCTCCTTCATGGCCTGGTTGACGCTGGCATCCAACTGCAGGTTCAGGACGTTGGTGCCCATCGAGCGCCCGATGAGATATTCCATGGATAAATAATAGACGCGCTTGACGTTGCGTTTGTAGTAGGTCTGGCTGGTTTGAATCCAGCGTTCGATCAGGCGGTCGCGGACGGCCATGGCCAGGGCGTAATAGCGGTCGTGCTGGGTGGCGGAGTAGTTGTCCTTGGCCAGGGTGTATTTCAGGTGGTTCTGGAAGCTCAGCTTGATCGCTTCGGGGGTGTTGAGCTTGTGGTAGTTGCGGACCAATTCTTCCAGTTGCGGGTTCGCGCCATTTGACATGCGAGTTCTCCTTTAAGGGCTATGTAAAGCGTTATACTCGGGCCAGTATTGGGGGAAGGTGGAAAAAAATCAAGCAGGACCTTGGGAAAGCTGAGCGAATACGGGCGGAGGGGGTGGGGAAGAGTGGAATGGTGGAATGGGGGCATGATGGCAACGAATGGGATCGACGTGGACAAGAGCAAAAAAGAAAAAGATCTTTTACCACGGATGACAAAGGATGAAGACAGGGGGCTTCTTGTCTGTGTTACAAACGAATAGGGACAGACATTCCGGGAGGGACGCCGGCCCGGCGTCCGGCACAAAGACAGAGAAGAATCCGACGAAGAAAAGAATCTCAGCCACAGAGGGCATAAAGATCACATAGAGGAATTTCTTTGTGGTGACTCCATCCTCTGGCCACCATTCGTTGCCTGCCCCGCCGAAGCGGGGGCTTATCCTATTCGTTGGCATCCATTCCCATGATTCTGTCAAAAATGATTCTGCCAGAACCAAATAGGTAGTGACAGACGGTCAAGTACGGTGTCCCTCACCGCGGACGTTCGACCACGAAAAGAAAGATTGAGAGACTTTCCCGTTACAGATATATTTCACACATGAGTACTGATTGGAACAGCTGTCCTGTGGTGGAGCGACAGGCGGGAAAAGTCAGTGGAGCTTGGTGTTTCAAGGAGACACGCGTGCCCGTGCGTGCATTATTTGACAATCTTGAAGACGGGGCATCCATTGACGATTTTCTCGAGTGGTTTCCGGGTGTCACCAGGAGTCAAGTGGAAGCGGTGCTTGAGCACGCATCGGCCGGGCTTCTCGTTGAGTTGCCCTCATGAAAGTACTATTCGACCAAGGCACACCCGTTCCGCTACGGAGACATCTTCATCCGCACGTAATTGATACAAGCGCCGAACGGGCTTGGTCAACACTTCAGAATGGACAACTCCTCAAACAGGCTGAGTCCGATGGCTATGACGCTTTCATTACCACCGACAAGAACCTAAAGTACCAACAAAATCTTAGCGGTCGCAAGATGCGTATCCTTGTGCTTTCCACCACTTCATGGCCCCGCATCAGCAAGCGGATTACCCAAATCCGTGACGCACTTGAACACCTTGGCGAAGGTGGTTATGTAGACGTGGATATCTGAAGTTGCCGGACAAGCAAATACAGCCGGCCAGCCAGTAGTCAGTGTTGCACAGGCTACTGGCTGGCCGGCGCTTTCTCCAAGAAGACGAAGAAGTAACCCCACGGATGGCAAAGCGGTCCCACGGATGATGGAGGACCGGAATCCTGAACCGCGAATGCAGACGAATCAACGCGAATGGTTTGCCGGACCGTGTGCATGGAACTCAACCAGTGGGGTGACTGGAGATGCCTCGACTGCGCTCGGCATGACGAATGCGCCGTTGTTCGTTTTCTGTCATCCCGAGCGAAGTCGAGGGATCTCTTTCGTGGAGAACAATGGTTTCTTCAAATCCTCTTCCGCTTTAATGCCGATTGCATATTGACTTTGTGTTCCACATTCAGCACAAGAACAGAAAACTGTTTAATATCTTGTTGGGAGGGGTCTGCAATTTGATGACACGAGCCAAAATCAAGCTGATCTCCGGAGTCTTCTCCATCCTGATGGGTCTTCTCGTTCTCGCCTGGGACTTGGTGATAGTCGCAGGAGTGGAGAAAAATCGACCACGCGCCCTCTTCGAGGAGTTTCGACCGGACCAGCATGGCGATGCATTCAAAGCTCTATTCGAGCGAACCAAAGCAATCCAACTCCAACTTGCCGATGCGAGGGTTGCCAACTTCGCTTTCGTGAGTGGTATTCTGATTGCGGCCGGCGTCATACAGGTTGCATCAAGCAGGAGGATTTGTGAATAGAAATAATGAATCTCTCAGCAACGTGACATTGAGAGTCAAGGGTAAGTGAAACATGTTTTGGAAGCGAAAGCCATCCCGTGGTGACCTGTCTGAAGCTTGCGGTCGCACGTTATATCAGGCCTTGGTCGAAGGACTAAAAGTTGACGGACGAGTTAGAGCCGAAGACTTGATAACAACGGCTGCAAGCATTGCAGGGGAATCCTGCATCGCTGTGGCGGGCAACTTCAACCCGCGAAAGCACGAGTTCGTTCCTGGGTCCAGAGTTTTCTCCGACAAAGTGAATGAGTTGTTTTCAGGGGACATGCCCGACGCTACAATTAACGCACTTCCGGCGAATTCGGTTGTTGGAATCTTGAGGGACAAATTGACCGCAGCCGGATACGACAAATCCGACTTCCCTTCCCTCAAAATGATCTTCGAGCACTTTGCCGCCAACATCGGCCAGCAGTCAGACTGGGGCAAAGTACCCTTGTCAGTACCAGAGCAGAACCACCCGTTCGTTCTCCCTTTGCGTGTAGCCTACGAAACGCGTCCGCTAGTTGACCAGATACTCGCACCACTTAGTTCCTCCGAAGAAAGGCTCAGAGCTTCCGTGGTCGCCTTGGCAGAATCGCTTGTCGCGGTGAGGCAGGTCCTCGACAACAAGGTTGCGATTCTGTTGGCGTTGCAGACGGTCAACGGTATGGCAAAGACTGCACCAATGACAGATGATGCGATAAGGACGATTCAAGAGAAGAACAAAAAGGATACTTAACCAACGGGTGAGTGTACCGTGAAGCTGCAGTCGAGTTGACGTCCAACCACATCAACCGTTTGTTAATATGAATGCCAGACCACAGCTTCTTTACAAGCATCTCCCTGATCGGCTCAATCAAATCGGTGTTTTGCTTGTGCACTGAAAAGCTCATTTCACATGTTCGCATAGCCACTACGGAGGCTGACGAGGGCGACCAGGAGGTGGGGGGTTGGTATCGGGGAGATGTTGGAGAAAATCAAGCAGGACCTGCGGATTTATGGCTCACTTGTTCGGTGAATTCGAATCCGTCCAGGTTCAACGATCCAAAGCGCACCCATAATGGGCGTCGTATGCAGATACTTGAGCATTCCCTTGATCATGGCCATCCATAGCGGAAAACTGGACGTTGTGGGGAGTCGAAAAACGACGATTCCTGCGCATCTGGATGGGTCAAACCGAAGAGGGTCGCTGAAATCCATATCGAGAGTAACCAGGCATCGTTGTTCCGCACAGCAAGCTTGGTAAACACTATCATCACTGGCACCCCCCAGGCTTTCGCCACAGACCGTATGAGCATCGTGACCCTCGGCATGAAACAGGGCGGCACTGCTTGCGCTAAAGTTCTCGTCGAGCTTAAACTTCACGTTACAATTTCCATGGGCATATCTACATATCGTTCTCGCGACACTTCGGCACCATAGGCCATGGCGGCGCGAAGATCGTCAGTGTTCAATTGTGGATATTCCTTTAGAAGTTCCTCGGGGAGCATTCCGTCCGCGAGCAGATCCAGGATCAGGGACACCCATATACGGGTTCCTTTAATGCAGGGCTTGCCAAAGCAGACGTTTGGATTAACAGAAATTCTTTCTAACAGCGCCTTCATATGCCACCTCGCAAATATGACCTACCATCTGACTTATACCGTGTGGAGAAAAGTAAGTCGAATATTTACCCCGCCATTTTCTTGAACATGCCGGTGACGACCCAGAGGACGAGGAGGCTGACAAGGGCGACGATGAGGGTGGCCAAGAGGCGCGGGTTCCGCGCCCAGGGGGCCGCGGGGTGTGGGGTGGAATTCGGCTTGCGTGGGCCGAGTTTTGCGAGCGGGGCTTCGCGGAGGATGCGCTCGGGGGTGCGCCGGGCGAGATCGAAGCGCGGGGCCTGCACCTGGTCCGCGCCGTAGTAAAGGCGGGGCGTGCGGCCGCCTTTGGTCTCGACGACGAGGTAGCGGGGATTGGCGCCAGCCAGCACAGACAAGCCGTCCAAGGGCGGATCATCGAAGTGGAAGATGTCCACTTTCATGTAACGGTACATGAAGCCTCTGAGGGGCAGGCTGTTTTTCAGGCTGGGGCCCAGGGAGTGAATCTCGCCTTCGGCGGCCCACCGCCATTGATGATCGAGCTGGTTGCGCCCGAAGACGCGCACGGCGCGGGCATATTCGCCCGCGGCGCTGAGCTGGAGTTTCTCGACGGGCCGGTTGGATGCACCCAGGTCAAACAGGAGGGTTTGCACACCGGGGCGCTGTTCGCGGGCGGGGACCTCCAGCGGCGCCAAGGGGACGTCTTCCATGCTTTGCTCCGGTTCGGTGAGAAAGCCGGGCGTGATTTGGACGATGGAGAAATCCTCCCGCTCGTTGCGGGCGTTGGGATAGACGCGGACCTGGAGAAATGGGAAGTCCGAGACCGGGTAGCGGATCACCCGATTCTCCGTCATCACCTCCCGGGCATGGTTGACCAGCCAGCCGGAGCCCAGCAGGGCCCAGTCTTCGCCATTTTCGCCGGCATAGATTTCTACGCGCCGCAGAAAGTCGCTTCCGCTGGTTTGGAGGATCAGTTGATTATGCCGCGGTCGCTCGGATTGTCCGGGCGGGGGCCGGATGCGCAGATCCTGACGCCAGTAGCGGGCAGGGGTTTCCGTGAGGGACGTATTGAGCGTCTCGACGGGCGGGCACGCCGGCAGGTCCTGGGTGGCGGGCGTCCATATAAAAAAGGGCCAGGCCTGCCCGGTCTCATCCTGGATGCGCAGGTCGTAGGGGAAGTTGTGGCATCCGTCAAAGACCTCGCGCGCAAGCAGAATTCGGCAGAGCTGTCCGCTGGAAGGCGCGTCGAGAAGTTCCTGCTGCCAGGCCATCTGATGATGGGGAGCGGGGGCCTCGCCGCGGCAGAGCCCAGCCAGGAGGCCGGCGGAAAACAGGAGGGCCATCGCTCGGTGATTCATGGTGCGGACTCCTCCTCGGGGGGTGGCGTTGTCCAGCGCGGGGCGACGCGCTGATAGAGGAAGGAGAGCAGAAGAAGCGCCACCCCTACGCCCATAAAGGCTGCGATGCGGTGAAGGCCGCTGAGCCCGGCCAGATCCACCAGGAACACCTTGAGCAGAACCGCGCCGAGAAGGGCGAGGGCGATGTAGCGCAGGTAGGTTTTCTTTCTCGCGATGCCGGCGGTGGCCATGCCCATGGCGCAGAGCGCCCACCACAGCGTGATGCCGGGCCTTGCCCAGGCATAGCCGGAGCGGTACAGCTCAACGGTGACCAGCAGGACGCCGGCCAGCAGGGAGAGGCCGGTGATGGCTTCCGCCAGCGTCAGGGACTGGGTGGGGGTGGAATCCCCTCTGGACGCGAACGCCACGGCCCCGCACACGGCCGCGAGCACGAGCAGTTGAATCCACAGCACCAGATTGAAGAAGACGGGAAAAGCGCTGTAGGGCGTCCAGCTGGGGACGACATCCAGCAGAAGCTTTGGGGGAACCAGCACCAACAGCAGGATGCCGAGATTACCGAGCTTGGAAGCGCGTGGCGCCTGGAGCAACAGCCACAGGCCGGCGACGGCGAGGGCGCAGGTGGTGACGAGCCACGGCCAGGGGGCGTGGGGATTCATGGTGGCGAAAGCGTCCACAAAGAGCGCGGCCAGCGCGGCCAACACGGCCGCGCAGAACAGGATGTTCGCCCGATCCGTCTTTTGCGCGGCGGGGGATCGCCCGTGCAACCAGCCCTGGACGCCCAGAAGGCCGGCGGAGAGCATGCCGGTGGCGAAGCGTCCGTTCAGGAACGAGGCCGGCGCTTCTGGATAGAGCGTGAAATCGAAGAGCAGGGACTTGCCCAGGCCGAGCAGACCCAGGAAGATGGCCACGGATTGGAGCGTGCCGGAGCCGATGCGCAGGGCGAAGAAGGCGAGCAGGGCGCCTTCGATGGCCCAACCCAGGGAGACCCAGGCGCCATCGAGTTGCGCGGGCAGGGCCAGGCTGGCGCAGGTCAGCGCACCGAGCAGGAAGGCGAGAATTTCATCCTTGAAGCGCGGCGCCCAGGTCCAGGCGAAGCGGGCGAGGAGCAGGTGGGCGGCGGCGGCCAGCAGAAAGGCTGTGCCCATCCAGAGGTCGAGTTCCTCCGGAGACAGAATCCAGTAGAGCGCGCCGAGCAGGGTGCAGGTGGAAGCGGCCAGCCGCAACAGATCGAGCGTCCGTCCGGCGAGCTGAGGCTCCGCCTTGAGCTTGAGCAGGCCCAGGGCCGCGAACTCGGCATAAAACAGGACCACAAAGAACAGGCCGGTCTTCCATTGTCCGGTTTCGAGACCTGGCAGTTCCCGTTCAAGCCAGGCGGCGGCAAAGCCGATGGTGAAGAAGAAGGCCAGGTTGTAGAGGGCTTGCCATTTTCTGCGCAGGCCCAGGAGGATGACGGGGACGTTGATCGCCGCCACAAAGACCAGCGCAAAAGTTCCGCTCTCGAAGTTGCCGCCGATCAACAACGGGGTGATGAACGCGCCCAGCACCCCCAGCACGGCGACGGCCTGGCTTTCGTAGACGGCGGCCAGCGCCAGCACGCCTGCCGCGCTCAGGATCAGTCCAAGTCCCGCGACCGGCCAGTTGATGAGGTGATAAATGGAATGCGCGGCGAAAACAGTGAAATAAAACAGTGCGGCACCTCCGCCGGTCAGGGCGCGGGACAGGGCGCGGTATTGGGTTCCGCGATTCTCCACGGCGTATCCCGCAATGACCAGAAGCCCGCCGGTGAGCAGTCCCAGCAGGATGCGCACACCGGGCCCGATCCATTGGTGTTGCATGGCATAGCCCACAAAAAAGACAATCCCCGTGATCAGCGCAATGATCCCGGCATAGCTGGCGGCTTTTCCACCCAGCGTAAATTCCAAGCTGGGCGCTGTGGAAGGCGGCGGCACCTTGGGGCTGGGCCGCAGAG
>CAZFSE010000089.1:0-17184 GCA_964521805.1 uncultured Verrucomicrobiota bacterium | reverse complement strand
GCCTCCCACAAGGCAAAACCCCGCTGAAAGGCCCCTTCTGCTGTTGTGCCTGCTGGCAGGGGTCACCTTGTTTGCCTTTTTCTACAATTGGCGCCAACGGCGAAGCAAACAGCGCCTGGTGAAGAAGGCCACCCTTCTAACCGCAGAAAAGCCGGCCCCAGCACCGCCCCCGAAACCCCCACGGGAACATGCCTCTGATCTTTCCGGAGCCCTTTCCTCCATGCCCATGGGCTCCCTGGCCCAACTGCTCAATTCAGAGCGCGAAACCGGCGTGCTGACCATCATGAACGACAAGAAGATCCCCATTGGGACCATGATCTTCATCAAGGGCGAATTGATTGATGCCCGCACCGACCAACAGAGGGGGCCGGACGCGGTCTATGCCATCGTTCGCAATCGCGTTGGAACCTTTTCGTTCAAGCGCGGTCCCGGCATCGGCTCCCAGCGCACCATCAAGCAAGCCACCATGCCCCTGATCCTGGATGCCTATCGAATGGTGGACGAGCAGGGCGCTTGAAAGCCTCCAGCACGCCCGTACGTGATCCGCATGATTGATCTCAAAACATATATGGAAGAGCGCAGGCGCATCACCAATGCCGCACTGGACCACTGCCTGCCCGCGGAATCCGAGCCCCCTCAACGCCTTCATCAAACCATGCGCTACAGCATTTTCGGCGGCGGCAAACGACTGCGCCCCATTCTATGCATGGCTTCGGCGGAGGTTTTCTGCGGACGGCATGAACCCGCCCTGATTCCCGCTGTGGCCCTCGAACTCCTGCACACCTACACCCTGATTCACGACGATCTGCCCGCCATGGACAATGACGATCTTCGCCGCGGCCAGCCCACCGCCCATAAGGTCTATGGCGAGGCCAACGCCATCCTCGCCGGGGATGCCCTGCTGACGCTCGCCTTTGAAGTCCTCTCCCAGGCTGAAGCCTGCGGGCCACATCATGCCAGCCAACTGGCGTATGAACTGGCACGGGCGGCCGGAAGCCGCGGCGTGGTCGGCGGCCAATGTGAAGATCTCGCCTCAGAAGGCAAGACCCCCACCCGTGACCAACTGAATTTCATCCACCTCCATAAAACAGCCGTGCTGATCAAAGCCGCTTGCCGAATGGGCGCCATCGCCGGCGAGGCGCCCGCCGCGGACCTGGAGCGGATCGGCCTGTTCGGCGAGCGCATCGGACTGGCCTTCCAGGCCGCCGATGATCTCCTTGACGCCACCTCCACCACCGAACAGCTGGGCAAGTCCGCCGGACGCGACCAGCAAAACAAAAAAATGACCTATGTGGCCCTCGACGGCCTTGAGAAAGCCAGGGAACACCTGCAGAACCTCTTGCGTTCCGCCTTGGAGGCCTTGGGGCAACTCTCCCGGCCCGCCCCCGTACTGGAGGCCCTGGCCGGATTCATTGTCCACCGCACATCATAGATTCATCAGACAGGATTGCCATGAACAGCAAACTTTTTATCAGCACCTTCATCCTGATCTTCCTGGCCGAATTGGGCGACAAGACCCAGCTGGCCGCCATGGCCCGCGCCGCGACCGGCGGCGATGCCAAATGGACCGTTTTTTTTGCGGCCTCTTCCGCCCTGGTCCTCTCCACCATGATCGCGGTCATGCTCGGCTCCGTCCTCAACCGGATGGTCCCCCCCATCGTCATCAAACTCGCCGCCGGCGGACTCTTTATTCTCTTTGGCATCCTGATCCTCATCAACGCCCTGGCCCCTGCCAAAGCCCCCGTAAGCGAACAGCCCGCCGGCGTCATGGCCTCCTTCATCCTCAGGGTGGCCGCCGACTTTGAAGCGGCGGCCAGCGCCGATTATGCCCAACTGCAGGCCGGGGCTTCTGATCCCGCCTTGAAGCAACTCCTGCAGAAACTGGCGGATGAGGAGCAGGACCATTACCGGCGATTGAGCCGCATCGGCTCAGACCTCGCGGATGCCCGTGTCCAGGAATACCGGCCGGATAACGTGCCAGCGCCGGAGGAATTGACCCATGATGTGGCCGTGGATGACAAACCCGTCATCCGGCACGCCATCGAACACGAACTGGCCACCGCCCGCTTCTACGAGGAAATGGCGCGCGTCACCCATATCGCCTCCCTGAAAAGCGCCTTCACCGCCCTGGCCAAAGAAGAGCACAGCCACGCCCGCCGCCTCGAGGATTTCCTGCGGACTGCCTGAAGCCGCCTTGACCCCGCCAGCACAACACGGGCGACCGGCTGGCAAGTCTCCTTTACCCAAGCTTCCTGACAGTTGTCTGAATTTTGTCCATAGGCAGGATGGAAATCTGATCGGTGAGTGGCAAGGACCGGGTACCCGCTGAAACCACCCAGAGATGTTCCAGGCCAAGATCCTCAATGGCAAGATGCATGGACTTCGTCGGCTTGGGCGCATCCTCAAACTTGAACTCGAATCCGTACCGTTTGCCCTCGCGCATGATGAGCAGATCCAGCTCCGTGCCAGCATGCGTGCGGTAGTAATACGCATCACGCTCCGCCCCCGCGGCGCGGATCACCTCATCCACGGCAAAACCCTCCCAGGAAAAACCCAGTCGTGGGTGGCTCATGACTTGCTCCGGCGTCTTAAGGCCAAGCAGGGTATGCAGAAGCCCCGTATCGCGGAAATACACCTTGGGGGCCTTGACCAGCCTCTTGCCGGTATTCTCGAACCAAGGCACCAACTGCCGAACCATGAAGGCCCCGGTCAAAATGTCGAGGTAGTGCCGGGCCGTATCTTCCTTTACACCCATGGCGCGAGCCAGATCAGCGGCGTTCCAGGGTTGCCCATGATAGTGGGCCAGCATGGTCCAGAAACGCCGCAGGGCAACCGCGGGTACGCGGATCCCCAGCAGTGGAATGTCCCGCTCAAGGAAGGACTGGATGAAATGAAGCCTCCAAGCATGACTCTTTTCCGTGGAACCGGCCAGATACGAGCCTGGAAAGCCGCCCCGGCTCCACAGCCGTTTCCAGTTGTCCGCCCCAGCCTCTTCCAGTGTAAAGCCGTCCATATCCAGATAAGCCACACGCCCAGCCAGGGATTCTGACGCACCACGGATGATAGAGGGCGATGCACTGCCCAGGATTAGAAACCGCGCGGGCAGGGGTTTCCGATCCGCCAGGACCCGTAACAGATTAAACAAGGCTGGCTGGCGCTGGATTTCATCTATGACAACAAGACCCTTTAGATCCTTGAGCATGGCGGCGGCCGTTTCCGGCTGTAGAGCCGTTTCAGGATCCTCCAAGTCGAAGTAGGCCGCCTTGCGGCCTTCTGCAATCCGCCGGGCCAGGCTGGTCTTTCCACACTGCCGCGGACCGGACAACAGCGTCACCGGATAGTCGCGCACCAGCGAGGCAATTTTTCGCTCCAAATGCTCTCGTTTGATCCATTTCATGTTATTGATATATGCCAGACATACTGGTAATTTTCAAGGTATTTTTATTGTGCATTTTCCGGGTCAGAAAAGCGGGGGCGCTAAGGCAAGCCCTCTCCTGCCTTTCCCCGCTCGCGGCCCCCTCCCAAGGCCAAGCAGTTGATGCCTAAGAGCCCTGTAGTCCGGCCCAGGACGAACCAACCCCGCAAACGACCCTCCTGCACCCACCTGGATGCCTCCGTGAGAGTCATGCTCCCAAGTTCAACCGAATGCGCAAGTCCTTATACATCTTCTCCGCCTTGTCCCGGAGCCATGCAAATTGTCGCGGCCAGTCGCCGTAGTCCTCAAGCGATGGTATGCCCATATACATGGAAAGATAAGGATCCTCCCATTCCAATTCGGGACCAATAACCGCTCTCATTTCCGCACGTGATTGTTCCAACGCGGTCTTGAAAGCGTTTCGTAAACTGCGCGGGGCGTCCTTGTCCACTTTGAAGTACACACCGACCTGCATGTGCTTTCGGGTCAATGAAACCCCCAGTGCAACTCCATCGTCCATACTGTCAAACCGGCAATAGGTTTTTCCGCGGTCTGTATCTCCCGCCATGAATTTAAGGGGGCTTCCATCAAATGCGGCGGCGCATTTCGTCCAATAATCCACAAAAAGCTTTCGGAGGTCGTACTTCTGCCGGATCGCCGGGTCTTTCAGCACCTCGTCCTCCAATTGCTCGACCAAAGGATTGAATACCCTTAAGAAATCCTCAAGCCGATCTCCCAGCCAGTCATGCTGGACGGGCCAGTCTTCGCGATCCCATACCGCTACGCCCCGATCCGCCACGAATATATCGGCATCCTGCCATTCGAGCTTATACCCCAAGACGTTCTCGATGGAGTCCTTTTGCATTTTCAGCTTCTCTTCGATGGCCTCCCCGACATCGCCGACAGGCACCAAGGATATATAGAGCATCCGTACACCCGGCCAGAAACCGATTTGAATCTCCAGGGAACCTGTTTTGCCGATGGGAACCTCAAGGCACGATGAGGTGTTAGGAACAATGAGTTCCGGAGAGACGCCTCGATCCTCCAGGCGACTGTCTAAACTTCGCCTGTATGCCAGTCGCTTCTTCTCACCGACAGAGAGCCCTTCCGGATCCGGAAGCGCTTCCGCCGAGGGCTTGTAGGTTTCTCCAGACTGCGGTCGGGGCCAAAGCCGGATGAGAATTTCAGCGAGTTGCCTGCTCCGATCCTTGATGGTTTCCGCCGTCCAGACCGGCAAGGGGGCGAAGTACTTGTTCAGTTCCAAGTGACTTTCTGCCAGCAGTTCCCTCTTCTTCTCATACGATGAGTTGCTCAAGTCGGGGTTGTAACCCGTCAGGGTGAGGTTTCCCAAGGTGTGCAGACACTTGTCGGATACCTTCTCCCATTGTTCACCCAGCATGGCTTTCCAGCTCTTCCCCGCCGCATTGTTTCCGATGGTCTGCGGCATGACGTGCTCAATGGTCAGATCCTTCAAGCTGACCTTTTCCTTGTGATCGTAGCTTTCCTCAATGGCCTCCAGCACTATCCGGGTCTTCCGGCTCTCACGCCAGTAGATCGGAAAATCTATCACGCGGCTTTGAACCGTTTGGTCATCCGGCCACTTTCGGCGGAGCCAATACTGGGCCAGTTCCACCCTCGGGGTGTCCTTGATAACGGTAATCGCCTCGACGAACCATTTGCCGTACTGCCGCGTTGTTTCCCCTCCAATGGAGCGGCGCAAGACAAAGCTGACCAGATCCAGCAGGCACCCTTCCAAGTCTTCATCACTCAGTAGCGTCCGAGCGTTCCGGTCCAGCAGGTTCAGAATCAGGGGATAAGCCGTGGAAATATCCATGCCGTCCACCTGTGTCAGCAAGCGGCGCAAGGGCTCGCGCTGTACGGTTTGCGGCCGACGCAACATCACGTCCAACTTCGCGAAATGGATAAGCTCCTTCACCTGGTCTTCCAACGAGAGCTTGCTATCCTTCTGTTGCTGTTTGAAATCCACGAATGTCGAGTCCTCCCGGGAGTATCGCCCGTTACGCATCAGGTAATCCCTGAAGAAAGGCGTCATGGGCAATTCTTTCAGCCCCTCCCTGGCCTCAAACAGGCCCTCCAGGGGCTTCCAATGCCGCTCATGGAAGTCCTGTTGCTTATCAATGGGAACCTGCATGAAGATGAAGTTGCGGATCAGGTCGGACTCTTCCAGCGGTAGCCCCGTCGAGTTTAAACTCTCAAATATTTCGTAAGGATTCTCGCCCTCGATGGTCACCACCACCAGCGAAAGCCGCCGTGTCACGGTGTCGAAGAGCCTTTTCAACTGCATCACCGTATCCATTCGTGCCAGATGCTCCGTGTGCCGCTTGAAATACTTCCACGCCTGCAAGACCCCCGACTCCTCGTGTGCCGTCAGATCCTCGTGCCCCTCCAAAATGGCTATTAAGGCTTCCCGATCCCCCAGCCGTGGAAGAACCTTGTATCGCTCCGTACCCTGCTTCCGCTTATGAAGGAGATAATCCTCGGAAATCTCCGCCGCCAGATCCTTCTCGTTCCGGCTGAGCGCAACGTCACGAAGCGCCGCCAACAAGACCGTCAGGGTCGTCAGGCGCTGTTGCCCGTCAATCAACTGATAAGCTGGGATGCCCCCCGGATAGTGCGAGGTGGGCGTACAGACCAGAGGACCGAGGAAATGCACCATCTTGGCGTCATCCTCCATAAGCGCCCAGATGTCCTTCTTCAGCCGGTCCCAATGCTCCTTCTTCCATGAATAGTACCGCTGAAAGAACGGAATGATGTACTGGTCGCCCGTATGCAGAATGTCGCTTACTGTTTTTGGTCTGGCATCCATGGTAAACCTCAGTCCGAATCAGAATCGTTTGTTCTCCGGCTTTTCCGACTTGGTGAAGGGCTCCGCGTCGCGCAATAACAAGGCCTTGCCTGCGTGAGAACCGCGAAGCTGATACAGCGAACTGTTTTGAATGCTCATGGCTCGATCGCGCAGTTTTTCGAGGAGAGGAATCTTCTCGGAAAATGGAAGAGCCGCAAGACGGTTGCGCTCCTGCCGCTTGCTTTCCAGAATCGCTCGCATGCGTTCGTTCATGTTGCACTTCGCAAAAATCTTCCAACCCTTGGAAACTTTTTCTTAAAAGTTTCCAAGCATTGGAACTTTTTTTGTCGATTTTTCCAACCCTTGGAAACTTTTTTACTGGCCCCAATTCCATTTATTGGACGTGGAGAGGCGACGCCAAGGCCGTCTTCTCTTTGCCCATGTCCTGGAGGAAATCCTTCAGGAGTTGCCGGGTGACATGTTGCATCACGATCAGGTGGGCCAGATCGCCATCCACGGGCGACACATCCGGAGCCAGTTCGTATTTGTTCATGATGGCTTCCGAAGGCCTCTTGAAAAATACCGTGTTGGAATACGGATTGATCCAGGACTTCACGCCCAATTTCGTCAATTCATCATGGAGATACTGCGCGTTTGCGACGCAGGTTTCAGCCATACGCTCAAAGGTCTTGGAGGGATTCGTCTGGATCTTCCACCAGAATTTAAGGGGCGCAATGGCGTTCCGGGAGCAGGTAATGGTGGGAACGGCTTGGTTCAGGTAAGAGACCTTGAAGGCATTGAGATGGTCCCGGACCTCTTTGGTGCACACAAAAATTCCGCAGGGCTCGTCCATCCCCCAGAACTTGTGGCCGGAGACCGCGATGGAGTTGAATTTCATCGCTTTTTGGCTGACAGTTTCCCGCGCCTTGGGGTCATCCAGGAAGGCCAGAAAACTTCCAAAGAGGGCGGCGTCGGCATGGCGATAGACCGCGGGCGGCGGGGTTGCCTGGAGCACTTCTTCAATGGCTTTCTGGTCGTCAATGGCGCCTCGGAAGGTGGTCCCGATGGCCACGACAATCAGCGCGGGCCGCGTGGTGTCCAGCTGGGCTTTGAAGTCTTCAATATCCATCTGGCCCATCGGGGTGGCCTTGATCAGGCGAAGCTCCAACCCTTGCACATCGGCCAGCTTCTTGATCGAATAGTGGGCCTCTTCCGAGACATAGGCAATCGGAGCGAGCTTGGATTTCCATTCCAGATATTTTTTCCCGAAATAGACGCCATGGTCGTTGCCGTCGGTGCCGCTGTGGGTCACAAAGCCCCAGTAATTTCCTTTCTCAAAACCAAAGCGGGGGGCAAAATAGTCAACGACCTCGTTTTCATATTCGTGGGTATTGATCTGAAGTTCGCTCTCTTCCCTGGGATCGCCGACGTTATTCATGGAAATGCTGTAGAGACCGCTCGACAGATACCACTCGTAGAAGCCCTTGAGCTGGGTGTCTTCATCCAGAGGATACCCGGCAAAGGATCCGCGAAGAGCCAGCATCTTCGATGCAAAGGCGTCCAGGCGGGCTCGCGTCTCGGGTTTCAGGGTATGCGGCATCGGAATGGCCCCCTCATCGTTCTTTGTCGCCGTGGGGGATTCCGAAGCCACGCAGGCCGAGGCCAGGACAAACAGAGAGGCAAATATAGACGCGGAAAGGGATCGAACGGTCATGGCAATTCTCCTTGGTACGTAGGACGTGCTTTTCGACGGTACGGATACACACCCGCTAGGCCCGGTATGAAGCGATGCTTCCATGGCAGGACTGTGGCAGAACAGAGCCTGAAACGCAAACAGGATGTCTCAGCAGAATCAGTTTAACAGCCTGATCAAGAGGGCCGAGCAGATTTCGGCCCGACAAAAATATGGGTACCGTCGAGCGACGGCATGTATGCCAAAACACGGTGCCCATGTGACACCTTCAAGCGCCCATGCGGCAAAGGGAACTGGCCGTGCGGGGACAACGAGCGCCCCACCCCCGCGCTTACAGCTCGGCGTAAAAGGCGGTGTGGGCGTTGATTTCCTTGGCGACCTTCTGCACCACCTCGTCGGACACCGGCTTGTTGACCTTCAGGATGGCCAGCGATTGGCGGCCCTTGGAATCGTGTGGATTGCGCACATCGTCAATGTTGATGCCGGCGGCGGCCATGGCCGCGCCAATCAAGCCCAGCACGCCGGGCCGGTCATCATAGGAGAACAGGACGGTGTGCCCCTTGGGCTCGAAGTAGAGCTTGTCGAAATCGTTGATGCGGGAAATCATCATGTTGCCTTCCGTGATGGTGCCCCGGATGCTGGCTTCGCGCAGATTGCCGGCATCCACGTGGCCGGTCATGTCCACGGTGAGGGAGCCTCCATAGCCCTTGCGGTCATCGGTTTCCCGGTCGTTATAGTCCACGCCCATGTCCTTGAGGAACTGGCGCGCGGCCTTGGAATTCGTGGAGCGGTCAAATTCATTGCTCAGGGCGGACACCACGGGGATGACCAGCCAGTCGGCAAACTGCTTCAAATTGCCATAGAAGCTGGTCTGCACCAGCTTGAGGGCAGACTGGCGGCCCACCATGCAACGGCACAGCCGCGAGACGGTGAAGGCCAGATCGCCAAAGACCTCGTCGAGTCCGGCGGGGACATCGCGGTTGACCACGGCGCTGATGATGCCCTTGTCGTCATAGTCCATGAGCTGTTGCGCGGAAAGGCGCGCGGCGTTGGCGTTGGCTTCCTTGGTGCTGGCCCCGAGGTGCGGCACCATGATATCGGCAATGTCCGCCACGCTCTTGGGGCCGGCCTCGTCCTTGGGATATACGTCATTGAGAAAGCGCAGGCCCTTCTCCGCCTTGATGGCGCGCAAATCCGCTTCGACGATGACGCCGGCGCGGGCGCAGTTGATCAGCGTGGCACCCTTCTTCATCTTGGAGAGCAGGCTGGAATTGATCAGGCCCTTGGTGTCGCTATTCTCCGGAATGTGCAGGCTGATGTAATCGCACTGCTCAAACAAAGCAGGCAAGTCCACCAGCTCAACGTCCATCTGGCGGGCGCGCTCCTCGGAAACCACCGGGTCGTACCCCAGCAGGCGCATCTGGAAACCGCTCAACCGCTTGGCCACCAACTGCCCGATATAGCCCAGGCCGACAATGCCAATGGTTTTTCCGGTGATCTCGCGCCCCATGAACTTGGTCTTTTCCCACTCGCCTCGGCGGCAGGAGGCATCCGCTTCAATCAAATGGCGGGCATCCGCCAGCATCAGCGCCGCGACTTCTTCGGCCACGGCGTTGGAATTGGCGCCGGGCGTGTTCATCACGTCCACCCCCTTCTTACGGGCGTGCTTGATGTCAATGGTGTTATAGCCTGCGCCCGCGCGGATGATCAATTTCAGGGAAGGCAGGGCATCAATGATTTCGGGCGTGACCTTCTCGCTCCGCACAATCAGCGCATGCGCATCCGGATGGCGGCCCGCCAGCTCCAGCAGATCGGCCTTATCCTCCTGAACAACGGTGTAGGCGCCTTTTCCCTCAAGCAAATTCTTGGCCACGGCATCCAGCTTGGTCGGTATCAGAACTTTTTTCATTGAAGCTCCCCTTGTCAGTTTCACATTCAGCCATTTCACGTTGCAAAAACGCGGATCAATCTACAAACCTTTGCGGAGGGATGCAAGTCCTGCTCGCAAAAGAGTCCAGTTTTCTTGCTTTCCTTCTTGACCCTTGGGCAGACCCTTCCTAATGTCTGCCCCCATGCATGTGCAACACTTTTCAACCGTTCGAATCGTTCTGGCCCTGGCGTTTCTGTGCGTTGTCGCGGCCGGGGCGGAGGCACAGGCCCGCCCTTATGAAGAAACCGTGGGCAAACGCGGCTGGACCCTTTTTCTGCGGCCAGCCAAAAAGAATCCCGCGGATCAGATGGCTTACGCGCAATCGCTCGTTGCCCAAAACAGCTTGCGGCAGGCCACCCGGCAGTTCAAGGCGCTGACCATTTACTGGCCGGTGGCGCCGGAAGCCGCACTTGCCCAGTATGAATATGCCAAACTCCTGGAAGCCCGCGGCAAGTATTTCAAGGCGTTTGATGAATATGATTACCTGATCAAGCATTACTCCGGACAGTTCCCGCACGATGAAGTGCTGGAGCGCATGTTTCAGATCGCCGTCCGCATGATGAACACGCGCAAGGGAAAATTTCTTGTATTCCCGGGGTTCCAGGCGCCGGAACGGGCAGTGCCCCTCTTTGAAAAAATCCTCGAAAATGGCCCCGAGTGGTCCCGTGCGGCGGAAACACAATATCTGACCGGCCAGGCCTATGAACTGTCCGGCCAGCCCGAGCTGGCCGTGGTGGCCTATATGGCCTCGGAATTTCGCTATCCCAACAGCGCGTTTGTCGAGGAATCCGCCTTGGGAAAAGTCCGGTGCTTCTATGAGCTTTCCCTGCAGAGCCCCAATGACGACCAGGCTCGCGATGAAGCCTGGGCCGCCGTCCTGATGTACCAGAGCCGGCATCCAAACTCTGAAGCGGCGCCGCTGATTGCCGAATACCGGCAGAGCTTGGCAAGGCGGCGGGCCAAGGCGGCCTACGACCGGGCGACTTACTACGACAAGCTGGCCAAGAGGCCAGAATCGGCCCTGATTGAATATGAGCGCATGGTGGCGCTTTTCCCGGACTCCGACTGGACCGGGCTGGCTCGTTTACGCATCGAGGAACTCAAGCCCCTTGTGGAGAAAACCCATGAAAAGAACCCTTAACAACCTGATGGGCCTGATCCTTCTGGCGGCCAGCGTTTGCGGATGTGCCGGATACCGGCTGGGCTCCATGCTTCCCCCCGACATCAAGACCGTGCATGTGCCCACCTTCATCAACCGGACCACCGAGCCGATGATTGAAGTGGACACCACATCCGCCACCATCCGCCAGCTTCAGCAGGATGGATCATTAACCCTGGCCGGCAATGAGGAGGCAGATGCCATTCTGATTGTTGTATTGACGGACTACAGCCTGGAACCTCTCGCCTACAGCACCCTGGAAAAAACCACGGCGGACGAGTACCGCATCCGCATCAGGGCCCTGGCGGTCCTCAAGCGCAGATCCAACGATCAAGTCCTGGTGGAAAACGCCTCCGTGACCGGTGAATCCACCTTCTTTATCGAAGGGGACTTCACCTCCTCCAAGCAACGAGGCCTGCCGGAAGCCTCCAAGGATCTGGGCAGAAAAATCGTCGAGCAAATTGTCGAAGCCTGGTAACGGAAAGCCGTTTAGAAGCGGACATTCTGAGCCAGCCGGGCTTTTCGTACAAGGGTCTTATCGAGCCGCGCATACACGGCCTGAATGCCCCCGGCATCCAGGGCCGCCCACACTTCATATTCCGGCAATCCCGCCTTCTTGGCCTCCTTGTTGTAAATCTTCAGCATGGAGGCAAATTCCTTGGGGACGGTCAACTGGATGCGCCGCTTGTTGTCCAGGAACGTGGCGGTGTCATCCATATCCGTCCGCCCCACACAACGCATTTTCATCAGTCCTGCCATTTTACGAAGACTTTCCACCAGTTTGTCCGAGGAGGTCCCCTCGGTGGCCGTGGTATCCGCCATCTGCGCCGCCTCGTGAGGGTTCCGCTTTTCCAATCCTTGGAAAAATCGTGAAAAAAAGTTCCAAGGGTTGGAAACTTTTTTGGACAAGCGGACGGGATTATGCCACGCTGGGACACGTCATGAAAAAATATTGCGCATTAAGTCTGCTGGGTGCTTTCTGCACGCTGATGGTGGCCGGTTGGACGGAGGCGGCCTCGGCCACCGGCGCCACGCATACGGTTTTCATCCGCATCAACAGCGATCCGCAGGGCGCCCTTCTGTTTGCTCCAGGAGCCTCCAACGGGGCTCCCGATGTGGTGCTGGGGGAAACGCCTTACATCCTGGCCGTCAAGGCCTCCTGGCCCAAGAAGTCATGGGTCTTCACCCGCTGGGGAGCCATTCAGCTGGAAAGCGAAGGAAATGCCTGCCGGGCCGAGTATGACAAGCGGGGGAATTGTGTCCTGATGCTGGACCTCGTGGCGTCCAAGCCCGGCTATCAAACCGAGCGCTTTGAACTGCCGGCTGTTTCCCTCTCCCAGCCAGGATCGCTGTGGAGCGGGAGGGAGGAGTGGCCCATCAAGGCCACCGTGGAATTACTGCTGGACCCCGTGGAAGAGGCCGTGGAGAAAACACCCCCGCCCCCTTCAGCCGCCGCAACCGTTGTGGTCGCCAGCAGTGCGGAAGGCGCCGAACGGCCCATCAGCCGCTTGCATATGATGGCCAGCGAAGAAAATTGCACGGTGGTGGTGAATGAAGAAATCCTCGGGCGGACGCCCCTGAATCTGGTCATACCGGCGGGTGTCTATTCGCTGGAAATCCGGAAAGAAGGCTTCGCCCCCTTCAAGGAGTCGCTAAACGTCACGGGTGGAACCGAGGAAACGTTGAAGGCCATTTTGGTCCCGCTGAACGAATAACCCCTACAACGAGGTATCGGCAGAATGAAGATTGGCATTATTGGCGGCAGTGGCTTGTATCAACTTGATGGCATGTCCAAACAGGAATGGGTCCGGGTCAACACCCCCTTTGGCTCGCCGTCCGACGACTATTTGCAGGGCGAACTGGAAGGGCGCGAGGTCTATTTTCTGCCCCGGCATGCGCGCGGGCACACCCTGCTTCCCTCGGAGTTGAACCACCGGGCCAACATCTTTGGGTTCAAGGCGCTGGGCGTCGAACAGATCATCTCGGTGTCCGCCGTTGGCAGTCTGCGAGAAGACCTGCATCCGCGGGATGTCATTTTCCCGGACCAGTATTTCGACCGCACCAAGCGCTCGGAAGACCACACGTTCTTCGGGCAGGGCATTGTCGCGCACGTGCCGTTTGGCGAGCCGGTCTGCGAAGAGTTGCGCAAGCAATTGTTCCAGGCGGCCCAGCAGGTCATGAGCGGGGAGCCCCGCTACCAGGGCCTTCATGCACACGCCACCGGAACCTATGTCAACATGGAGGGCCCCGCCTTCTCCACCAAGGCGGAATCCCGGTTCCACCGCCAGTGCGGATTTGACGTCATCGGCATGACCAGCCTGGCAGAGGCCAAGCTCTCACGGGAGGCGGAAATTTGCTACTCCACCATGGCCATGGTGACCGATTACGATTGCTGGCACGAGGAAATCGAGTCGGTGACCCTGGAGATGGTCATCAGCAATCTGATGGCCAACACCACGCTCGCGCAGGACATCCTGCGCCTGCACCTGCGCCAACAGCCACCTCAACGGACCTGCCCCTGCCCGTCCATACTGAAAAACGCCATTGTCACCCAACCGGCCTTGGTACCCGAAGAACGCAAGCAGGCACTGAAGCCGGTCATCGGGAAGTACATGTAACGGACGTCAAACCGCGTTGATATGACGGACATCCTGCTCACCACGTTCAACGCGCGTTATGGCCACACAGGCTTTGGATTGCGCTGTTTGCTAGCCAACATGGGCGCCCTGCAAGAGCGCGCCAAATTGATGGAGTTCGATGTCCACACGCCTGTGGACAAGGCCGCTGAGAGCCTTCTCGCGGAGGAACCCGCCATCATCGGCATTGGCGTCTATATCTGGAACACCACTCTGGTCGCCCACCTTCTCCCTCTGCTCCACGCAAAAAGGCCGGACCTCCGGCTGATTCTGGGCGGCCCGGAGGTTAGCTACGGGGCCGACCCCGCCCTGCTGGCTGGGGCCGACTATATTCTGGCCGGCGAGGGCGACCAGGCCTTCGGCGAACTGTGCGCGGAGCTTCTGGCCGGACGCCCACCCCCTGGAAAAATCATCCAAGCGCCGGTGCCCGAACTTGACCAACTAGCCTCCCCCTACCCGCTTTACTCCCATGAAGACCTCGCCCACCGCACCCTGTACGTGGAAAGCTCCCGGGGATGCCCCCACCAATGCGAGTACTGCATTTCCTCGCTCGACCCGCGCGTCCGCTTTTTCCCTTTGCCACCCCTCCTCAAAGAGTTCAAAAACCTGCTCGATCGCGGCGCCCAGCACTTCAAATTCACCGATCGCACCTTTAATCTGAATATTGAGAGGGCCCTTGCCATCCTGGAGTTTTTCCGCGGCCAGTACCGACCCGGTCTCTTTTTACACTTCGAGATGATCCCCGACCACTTCCCGGAGAACCTGCTGGAAGCCGTCCGGAGCTTCCCGCCTTTTTCCCTGCAATTCGAAGTCGGCATACAAACTTGGTCACCCGAAGTCTCCGTGCGCATTCGACGCCCACAGGACTTCGCCCTCATCGAGCAGAATCTGCGAGCCTTGCGAACAACCACCACGGCTTATCTCCATGCCGACCTGATTGCCGGCCTGCCCGGCGAATCTCTGGAAGAATTCGCCGCCGGCTTTAATCGCCTGCTGAAATTGCGCCCCCATGAAATCCAGGTGGGCATCCTGAAGAAGCTCAAAGGCGCCGGCATTGCGCGGCACTCCGCCGAATGGGACATGCACTACGAGACCGCCCCCCCTTATGCCCTCATCCGCAATGCGCTGATGGACAGGGAAACCATGGAGCGGCTGGATCGCTTCGCCCATTTCTGGGAGGCCTTCTACAACAGCGGAAACTTCATTGAGTCCACCCCCCTGCTTTGGGCGGGCACCCCCTGCCCCTTCACCGCCTTCATGGACTTCGCCGACTGGTTATTCCGCAGGTTTCAGCGCACACATGGCCTGGCCCTCGATGACCTGGCCGCCGCCCTGCTGGAATACCTCACGTCCAAAAAAGGCGTGTCCGTGAATTCCTCGGCCCCCCTCATCGCCCGCGACTACCTTCGTGGCGGACGGCTTCGCCTGCCGCCTATTTTGCGGGACCATGCGCCAGCCGGCCCCTCCCAAGCCAGCCCCGCCGGCCAACGCATCCTGGCCGCTCTTCCAGCCGGGGTCAAACGCCAGGCCCGGCATTTCGATCATGACCTTGAATATTTTTCGGCCCATGGCGTCCAATCCACAGAAAAGCCCATTGGTTCTTGAAAACAAATGAGGTTTGGCGTATCAGTAGACGAAACGCAGGTTGAAAGGAGAAACACCCATGATGACGATTCGCAAACACCTTATCCAGTTGAGTCTTCTCGCTTCCGCTTCCCTTCTCTTCAGCGGTTGTGCGGCCTTCCGGGTGTCCACCTCGGATGTGGACACCACCACCGGCAAGAGCCCGGTGGAAAAGGCCGATTACAATTATGCCGACATGCAGAACATCACCCGCAATGTCGTCAATGAAATGGTCAGCAGTCCCTTCCTCGCCGACCAGCCCACGCCTCCCATCATGATGATTGCCGGTGTGCAGAACCGCACCTCGCAGTACATGGACACCAAGAACCTGACCGACAAGATGCGCACCCTGCTCTTCAAGACAGGAAAAGCTCAATTTATCAACGAGGCGCGCCGCGAAGACTTGCTGAAGGAGCAGGGCTATCAAGCCGCCAATGTCACGGCAGACACCCAGGTGTCCATCGGACGCCAGCTGGGTGCCAAGTATATGATCAGCGGTTCCATGGTGGAGATGGAAACTCAGTCCGGCCGCCAGGTGCGAGTGTCCAAGCAAGTCCTGAAGTACTACAAACTGACCATCGAGGTCACGGATTTGGAGACCGGACTGCTGGCCTGGACCACCGAAGAAGAGTTTGCCCGGCAGGAAAGCCAGCCTCTGATTGGTTGGTAAGCCCGAAAGCGCGGCCGACCCATGAACACGGCCACCCATCATGCCGCACCCTGGCGCCGAAAAGCTGTGCTTACGGCGTCGGGGTGCTTGTTGGCCACCAACCTTCTTACGGGCTGTTCCACCCCGGCCTTAAACACCGCGCGCTCCGAATACTACAGCGGGCGGGCCAGGCAATCTGAACAGGCCTTGAGCACCGCGGATATCCCAGACCGCGACCGCGTGTTGTACCTGATGGAACGGGGCACCGTGCGCCAGTCGCTGGGTGAATATGATAAAAGCTCCAAGGACTTCATTGAGGCCTCCGACCGCATTGAGGAATTGCAGACCTACAGCGTATCCAAGGGCGGCGCCAGCATGGTGGTCAATGACAACGTGCAGGATTACCGGGGCGCGCCCTTCGAGCGGACTCTGGTCCATAGCCTGAACGCCTTGAATCATTTTGCCACGGGCAACTGGGATGATGCCGCCGTCGAAGCCCGGCGCATCCTCAAGACGCTGGCCCCCGAAACCTTGGGCAATTATCCGGACGACTCTTTTTCCCGTTATGTGGCGGGGTTCGCCTTTGAAATGATAGATGACCCCTCCAATGCCGCCCTACAGTATAAAAAAGCCTCCGAGCTGGCTGTTGGCGTGGACATAAACCCGGACAACGGCAAGTTGAAGATCACTCCCAGCACGAATATGCTTCCGAACCAGGTTGCGACCGCTGAAGCCCCCCCGCCAGACCCTGCCCTGACCCATGAGCTGGTCTGCTTTGTACTGAGTGGCCGCTCCCCCTCCGGCGACGAATTGCTCAATGGCTATACGCACTATTCCCTGCCTCAATTCGCCGAAATATGGGTGCAAGGCCGTATTCTAGGCCGCAGTTATACATTGTCGGATGCCACCTCTTTGGCCCTCAAAACACAACAAATTGAGGCCGCCATTAAAGCCGCCAAGACCCTCGCCCGTGTGGCCATCAAGGAAGGCATTGCGAGCGCGGTGGAACACAACTCCAATGACGGATACGGCTTCCTCGTTCGCCTGGTTCTGCTGGGCCTGATGGAACAACCGGATACCCGGCGCTGGGAAACCCTGCCCCGCTGGTTGCAGGTCGCCCGCGTGCCCTGCCCGCCGGATCTCACGGATTTCGAGGTCGTGTTCAAGAGCAGTTCGGGCTCTGTCATCCGCAAGATTCAGGTCAGCCGTCCCCTCATGCGCCGACGCAACACCTATGTTTCCTTCTGCCGTGACCTGGTGATCTATCCATAAA
>CAZFSE010000088.1:0-17202 GCA_964521805.1 uncultured Verrucomicrobiota bacterium | reverse complement strand
AGAACCCGTGAGAAAACAGCAAAAATGCGGGATGGGGCGTGAGGTGTGAACGCCGGGGCGCGTGCGCGCCCGGCGTGTCGAAGCATCTCCTGCCGCCCCCGGGGGCTCCCTCGACAGTGCTTGGGTTGATGGAGGAGGGGACGAGGCGGCCTGACTCGTTTTCGCGGGGCGAAGCAACTCGCGCGTGATCTTGGCCCCTCCGCGGCGTTGCTTCGGCCAGGGCGGACAAAAGTCCAGCCCTGACCTCGCCCAGACCGCAAAGCCGGTCTTGCCTTGCGGAGGGACCAAGCTGACGCGCTCTTGCTTCGAATCCCCCGCGAAGCCCGAGTCAGGCCGCCTGGTGTCCGCTTGCCAGTCGCTGACGCTCCGGCAAGAAAAGAGCTTTCGTCCACGTCTCCTCCTGTTCATCTTCATGCTGGCGGGAGCATCCTGCTCCACGCCGTCATGCTGAGCCGCCGGGGCGCGTGCGCGCCCGGCGTGTCGAAGCATCTCCTGCCGCCCCCAGGGGATCCCTCGACAGTGCTTGGGATGACGGAGGGCGAGGGGACAGACCCACCCCGCCCTTCGGGCACCCCTCCTGTGGAGGGGACTGGGGTCGTACCACATAGCGACATCAGGCGTTTGCGTCCGGCAGATGGATGGAAAAGCGACTGCCCTGGCCGGGGGTGCTTTCGACTTGGACGCGTCCCCGGTGGGCTTGGACGATGTGTTTGACAATGGCGAGTCCGAGCCCGGTCCCGCCAAGTTCTCGACTGCGGGCCCTGTCCACGCGGTAGAACCGCTCGAACAGCCGGGACAGATGTTCGCGGTCTATTCCACAGCCCGAGTCCTGGACGGAAAGGACCAACTCACCGTCTTTGGCGGCGGCCTGGATGCTGATCCGTGACGCGTGTCCGCTGTACTTGATGGCATTATCCAGCAGGTTGATGCAGGCCTGTTCGATCAGATGCGCGTTGACCTGCCCGGTCAGATCCGGCGGGCACTCCACCTGAATGGAAATCTGCCGGGCGGCGGCCTTGGCCTGGCAGAGCTGGACGGCGGCGTGAAGGATGTCCGCCAGGCGCGCGGGCGCGGTTTCGATGGCGCCTTTTTCGGCTTCCTGCTCGATGCGGGAAAGGCTGAGCAAGTCCTCGATGATGGAGATGAGGCGTTCGGATTGGCGTTCGATGATTTCCAGGAAGCGCCGGGCATCCTCGGGCTGGTCCAGGGCACCCTCCAGCAGGGTTTCCACAAAGCCCTTGATGGAGGTGATGGGGGTCTTCAGCTCATGTGAAACATTGGCGACGAAATCGCGCCGGATGGTTTCCAGCTTGCGCAGGCGCGTGATTTCGTTGAGCACGATCAGGGCGCCGATACTGCGGCCCTGGGGATCGCGCAACACGGTGCCGTTGGCCTGGACATAATGTTCCGCCACTCCATGCAACAGCAGATCGCACTGAACCGGCTCGGAGCTGGCCAGCGTGGTGGAAACGAACGTGCGCAACTCGACATTGCGGACCACCTCAAGGATGTTGCGCCCGAGCACCTCAACGGGATGAACGCCGATGAGTTTCGCGGCGGCCCGATTGATGCGGATGAGTTCCTCTTCAGTGTTCACGGCGATGACGCCTTCCAGCATGCTGGACAAGACGGCCTCGGATTCGTTGCGCTGGCTGATGAGGGCGTTGATGCGGTCCTCCAGCTGGGTGGCCATGCTGTTCATGGACTCCGCCAGCGCGCCGATTTCCTCGGAATTGGAGTGTTCCGTGAGCCGGAAGCCCAGGTCTCCGCGGGCAAACCGCTCGGCGCCGCGCCGGATGTCTTCCAGCGGACGGGCGATGCGCCTAGAGATCAGGAAGCTGGCCCCGGAAACCAGCAAGGCGATGATCACCCCACTGGCGATGATCTTGGATTGCAGGATTTCCAGCGTTTCATCCAGCGAGGTTAAAGGGACGGCGGTGCGGATGACGCCTTCTACGGCGTTTGTCCCGCGGACGGGGACGGCCACATACATCATCTTGGCGTTGAGGGTCTCGCTGTACCGCACGGATTGGCCCATGGTCCCTTGCAGGGCGCTTTGTACTTCGAGGCGATGGGCATGAGACAGCATTTTGCGGGGATCTTCCAGGGAGTCCGCGAGCACCTCGCCCTTTGCATCCAGCAGGGTGATGCGCATGGAGGTGCGCTCTCCGAGTTCCCGTACCCGTGTTTCCGTTGCTTCCGAGTAGCGCGTGGAAGCGAGGTCCGAGAAACAGCCCACCAGCAGTTCCGCGCGGTCCCGCAAGTCGTGGGCCCGCTGGGTGAGGTGGAAATTGCGAAGCGTGGTGGTGGTGTACCAGGTGATGGCGGCCAGCGAGGCCACCAGAATCAGGACAAAGGAGGGAAAGATCTGTGCATGGAGCCGGGTGCGGCGCATTTACAGCTCCTTGAACCGGTAGCCGACGCCCCGTACGGTTTCCACATAATCGCCGCAGGGCCCCAGTTTTTTTCGGAGGCCGACAATTTGCACATCCACGGAGCGTTCCGTGACGGCGTAATCCTCGCCGCGCACGGCATCCACGATTTGCTGGCGGGTGAAGACCCATCCCGGCCGCTGGGAGAGATATTGAAGGACGCGGAACTCGGTGAAGGTGAGTTGAACATTTTTGCCCTTGATGAGCACCTCGTGGCGACCGGGGTCCATCTGGAGATCGCCAGCCTTGATGGGGCGTTCATCGAGGGTTTGTTCTTTGATCCGGCGGCGCAAAACCGCCTTGATGCGGGCCATCAGCACGCGCGGGCTGAAGGGCTTGGAGATATAATCGTCCGCGCCCAGTTCCAGGCCGGCGACCACGTCGGCTTCCTCGCCCTTGGCGGTGAGCATGATGATGGGAATGTGCTGGGTCTTCGAATCGCTCTTCAGCAATTTACAGACTTCCAAGCCATCCATGCCCGGAAGCATGAGATCGAGCAGGATCAGCGCCGGCAGGGTGGAGCGGGCGGCCTTGAGGGCGCCCTCACCCGTGCTCATGCCGGTGACCCGGTAGCCTTCCTTGGACAGGTTGTACCGGACCAGTTCCTGGATGTCTGCTTCATCCTCCACCACCAAAATGTTTTCTTTTGCCATAAATGCCTCCCTTCAACATGTTGAGACACCGGCATTCCTCTCATACCCATGTTAGGGTTGTGCAAGCGCCCCATGAGAATATCATAATGGCGCAGTTTGTTGCCAGTGAGTAGTTGCTGGCGCGGCCTGCGCCCGCAACGCCATGGCTGATGGAAGCGTGGAATGATGGCGGGCCTTGATTTCGAAGCGTGTTTGTCCGCGCCAGCCCAATTGGGCCGGGCACACGCCCCTTGTTTCGGTTGTCCGATTCAGCCCGAACCCCCTGATTGTGAATTCGCCAAGCCACCGGGGGTGTTGGTTATTTTTTGGGGGGGCGAGGCTTAGGCCTTCAGCAACAGCCGCGCCTCGCGGGCGCCGAGGCCGCGGATGGACAGAAAGGCCTGGCGCGTCTTGGCGCGCAGGCGCAGGGCTCCCTGCTTGCGCTCCATCTGCCAGACGGACTGCCCGGAGACATCCAGCAATTTGCCAAACTCATCCTGCGTCAGACGCAGTTTGCGGCGCAGGGCGCGGATGCCTTTGGCGGTGATGCGGACGCGCTGGCCTTGCTCGGGCTGTTCTTTGGGAAGGAGTTGGGTGACGCGCTTCTGCTGAGTGGAAAGGGCTCGCACCTCCTTGCTGAGTTGTTTCAACTCAGCGCGAATGGCGCGAAACGCCTTTTTAAGGGCTGTTTTTTCACGGCGCAGGGGCGCGGCATTGAGTTTGGCCTCCTTGCGGGCGAGCCGTTGGATTTCCTGTTTTAGCACTTGAGCAATATTCGACATAACCACCTCCATCTAAACGATTGGACAAACACTATGTCAAAAATGTGAAAAAAACCAAACAGTTTATTTGCCAAGTTTTTTTGAGGAGGCGGAGGGCTTGAGGATTTCATGGACCTTGTTAACCAAGGCCTGGATGGTGAAGGGTTTTTGCAGGAAGGCTTGGGTGTTCTCCGCCACGCCATGATGTGTGATGGCACTGGCGGTATATCCGGACATAAAGAGCACCTTGAGGCCGGGCCGCCAGGCGGCCAGTTGGCGGTACAGTTCCTGCCCGTTCATTTCCGGCATGATGACATCGGTGACGAGAAGATCGATCGGGCCTTCGTGGTGTCGCATTTGTTGGATGGCTTCGGAAGGCGAGCTGGCTGTCAGCAGGGCGTAACCCTGGTTTTCCAGCATGGTTTTGCTCATGGCGAGGATGGCGGGTTCATCTTCGACCAGCAGAATGGTTCCCGTGCCCCGCTCGGAGGCCTGAACCTTTTGGGAGGCGGCCTGCTCGGGATTTTTTGCTCCGCGCGGGAAATAAATATGAAAGAGGGTGCCTTGGCCGGCCTGGCTTTCCACTTGGATATGCCCGCCGTTTTGTTGGACGATGCCATAGATGGTGGCCAGGCCCAACCCGGTGCCCCGGCCGAGATCCTTGGTGGTAAAAAAGGGTTCAAACAGGTGTTGGAGGGCCTCGGGGGCCATGCCCTTGCCGTTGTCGCGTACGCTGAGATGGATATACTGGCCCATTGGCGGTCCACCGGGGAGGGGTTGAGTGACGGCCACATTTTCGGTGGCGATGACCAGCGCGCCTGTATCCTCAATGGCGTCCCGGGCATTTGCGGCCAGATTGACCAGGATTTGGTCCACCTGCACCGGGTCCATCAGGATGGGCCACAAGGGGTCGGAAGGCTTCCAGACAAGCTCAATATTTTCGCCCAGCACGCGGCGCAACATATGCAACAGGCCGGCAATGGTGGCGTTGAGGTTGAGGGGCCTGGGATGAATGGTTTGCTTGCGGGCGAAGGCGAGGAGCTGTCGGGTCAGGTCGGCGGAGCGCTGGGCGGCCTTTCGGATTTCCTGCAAATCCTGATAAAGGGGCTGGGAGGGGCTGGCCTGTTCCAGGGCGAGTTCCGCGTGGCCCAGAATCACTCCGAGCATATTGTTGAAATCGTGGGCCACTCCGCCCGCCAGCCGTCCGATGGATTCCATCTTCTGGGCCTGGTGCAACTGCTCCTTGAGCTCCTGCTGTTCCTCCGCGGCGCGGTGCTGTTCGGTGGCATCAAACTCGATCCCATCCCAGCACGTGCTTCCGTCGGGAAGTTTGCGGGGGGTGGATACAAAAGAGGACCAGCGGATGGAGCCATCCGGATTCAGCATCCGGACCTCGGAGCGAAAGACGGCCATGGCGGCTTCCGCGGCTTCTTCCCCGTTTCGCACGCGCTCCAGATCCTCGGGGTGGACCCGGTCATAAATCCGATTGGCGTCGGACATGCCCTGTTCCGGCGTGATGCCATAGAGCTTGTGGACGGCATCGCTCAAATAGGTGAATATTCGGCGTCCATCCGGGGCGCGCACAAGCTGGTAAACCATGCCTGAGGTCAGGTTGTCGTTCAAGGTTCGCATGCGGTTCTCGCTCTCCTTGAGCTGTTGCTCCATCAGCTTTCTGTCGGTGATGTCCCGCAGATGTTCGATCACCAGTTCAATGGCGCCTTGAGCGTTGAGTACCGGATAGGACCGGGCATCCAGCCAAACCCCCATTTCCGGGATAAAGCGCTCCACACGGGCGGGGCGAAGCGTTTGATAGGTTTCCGACGTGGCGCAGACGGGGCAGGGGGTGTCGTGCCCCAGCAATTCATAACAGAGCCGGCCCCGGACTTCCTCAGGGGTCATTTTCAAGAAATCATAACCGGCCCGATTATAGCGGATGATTCGGTGCTTGTTGTCCTGGATGCCGATCACATCGGGAATGGCATCGAGCAGGGATTCCACCATCAGGCTGGAGGTGCGATCGTGGGCTTTGGTCGTGCTCAATTCTTGAGTTTGCTCCGCCAAGTGGTCTTGCAAGGTCAAGATTCTGCGGCCCACTTCGACGCGCGCCAGAAGCTCCTCGGCATTGAAGGGCTTGGACAGGTAATCGTGCGCGCCGGCGCGCAGGCCCTCCACCATGCTGGTGGTGTCATGGCGGGTGGTCAGGAGGATGATATAAGGCGGGCGGGCCAGATTCATGGCCTGCAGTTGCTCGCAAATGGAGAGCCCGTCCTTTCCGGGCATGATCCAGTCCAAGATGGCCAAACGGGGACCCTCCGGCCCCGTCAAGTGGGTCCAGGCGGATACACCGTCTGTTGCTTCAACCACCTGATGGCCGCCCGTGATGAGCACTTGCCTCAAAAGGATGCGGGAAACCGAATCATCTTCAGCAATCAGTATTTTCATGCCGAGGAAATCCCCTGAACAGTAAAGCCGTGTCGCATGGCCCCAATCTGCCCAAGAGCGGGCCGGGAAAGAAGCCCAAAGTTTGGCAATTTCCAGAGAGGCGTTTGCTCCAGTCTGGACAGGGACAAGGCAGAGTGCTAGCGTGCCTCCCCTCCCGGTGTTGGGGGCAATGAAAGGAACAGCGATGGAACAGCAGGTCAAGGATTTTGTGGAGAAGGTTCGTCCCTATATTCAGTCCCACGGGGGCGATGTGGAGTTTGTCGAGATGAGCGGCAACGTGGTGAAACTGCGTCTGCATGGCGCCTGCCATGCCTGCCCGCATGCCATGGCGACCCTGCACCAGGGCATCGAGGCGCAAATGCGCGAGGAGATCAGCCCTGAGCTCTCCGTCGAACGCGCCGAGTAAAAACGGCCCTTCCGGGGGGAAGGGCCGTTGCGGGGTCGAACGAGTTTCTACTTGGCCGCGGGCGCCATCAGAATCCATCCCCGAGCACCCGGGCCAATTGGTGCTGAGCCGGGAAATCAAGCGCCGGGACAAGCTGATCGCGGAAGTGGAAATGGCGGTGACGCGCGAGTATGTTCAGCGGGCCTTGGTCCGCCTGCTGTATGTGAGGGCGGGAACAGTGCTGGTGGTGGCCATTCTTCTGGCGGTAGCTCTGCAATGGGCCATTCACCGGTTCATTATGCGCCCGGTAAGCCGGGTGGTGGATACCCTGGCCGAGTCGGCGGGTGATGTGCTCTCTGCGTCGCGGCAGATCTCGGATTCCAGCCAGTCGCTGGCGTCCGCGGCCAGCGAACAGTCCTCCAGCCTGGAGGAGACGGCGGCCTCCGCGGCGGAGGCTGCCGCCAACACCAAGCGCAATGCCGAACATGCCAAGCAGGCGGACGCCACGATGCATGAAAGCGCTCGCAAGTTCGCGGAGTTGTCGGAAGGCATGGCGCGCATGTCGGAGGCCATCGCGCAGATCAAGAAGGAGACCACGCAGACTGCCACGATCATCAAGACGATTGATGAAATCGCGTTCCAGACCAATTTGCTGGCGCTGAATGCCGCCGTAGAGGCGGCGCGGGCGGGTGAGGCGGGCAAGGGCTTTGCAGTGGTGGCGGAGGAAGTCCGCAACCTGGCGCGGCGGAGCGCGGAAGCGGCGCGCAACACGACGGATTTGCTGGACTCCTCCCGAAAGAGCGCGGATACCAGCGTATCCATTTCCGAACGGGTGGTTCAATCCGTGAAGGCGCTGGAAGGGGATTCGGCCAAGGTGGCCGGCCTGATCAGCGAGATTGCAACCGCCGCTCGCGAGCAGGCCCAGGGCATCGAGCAGATCAACCAGGCATTGGGCGAGATGGAGCACACGGTTCAGCAGAACGCCGCAAGCGCGGAGGAATCCGCCTCTGCCGCCGAGGATCTTTCCGCCCGCGCGGATGCCGTGAACATGGTGGTGGACAGCCTTTCCGAGATTGTGGGCCGCAAGGCCACATCGTCCCAGGCGCCTTCGACGTCCGCCACGACGAAGGCAAAGGACGTCATTTCCCTGGACGTGGTCTAGCCGACCTCCATCCCCTATATATGCTCCGCTGGCCGATTCCGAGCGCGGCAGGAAAATGGGGCCTTTCCACCACATGCATCTTTTTTTCCTGCCGAAAAAAAAGGGCTTGCGGCGCTGGGGCTGAATGATACCTTCTCCCTTTCGGATGGGGGGGAGTTATCTCCGGAGGGTGCTCGAATCTTGCAGAGGGTGGATGGGCCATTAACAAATGAGGCATGTTCATGTCGGACAACAGCAAGCCCTTGGAAGCGTATTGTGAGATGTCGCGCCCGCCGGGCGCCTGCGGCCTGGTGATTTTTGGGGCGTCGGGCGATTTGACCCAGCGCAAATTGATTCCCTCGTTGTTCCATTTATTCAGCCGCGGGCTGATGCCGGAGCGCTTTTTCGTGATGGGCTTTGCTCGCACGCCGATGGCCTCGGAGGATTTTCGGGCGAGGATGGAGGAGATCCTTCAGAAGCAGTTCCCGGCGTCCACGGTGGAAGCGCGGCGGCGGTTCCTGGGGCACTGCGAGTATCAGGCGGGGGGGTATGATCAGGCAGAGGATTTCAAGGCCCTGCGTGAGTCGCTGGAGGATGCCGACCGGCGGCAGGGGGTGGGGGGGAGCCGCATTTTTTATCTTTCGACGCCGCCCTCTGTTTACGGGACGGTGGTGACCCTGCTGGGGCAGGCGGGCCTGATTCATCCGCCCGGAGCGAGCGCCTGGACCCGGGTGATTTTGGAGAAGCCGTTTGGGCTGAACCTGGCGGGCGCGCAGGCGCTGGATGCCGAGATCACGCGCACGTTGTCGGAGCAACAGATTTACCGCATGGATCATTATCTGGGCAAGGAGACGGTTCAGAATCTGCTGGCGTTCCGTTTTGCGAACCGCATTTTTGAGCCGGTATGGAATCGGGACTATGTGGATCATGTGCAGATCACGGTGGCGGAAACCTTGGGCGTGGAAAAACGCGGGGGCTATTACGACCAGACCGGTGTCATTCCGGACATGTTTCAAAACCACCTGTTCCAGGTGATGACCCTGATGGCCATGGAACAGCCGTCGTCATTCACGCCGGAGGCGATGTATGAGCAGAAGCGCCGGGTGATTCGCTCGGTCCGGCCGTTCCCCGAGGATCTGAAGGGCTGGGTGGTGCGCGGGCAGTACGGGCCAGGCACGATGAAGGACCAGGCGGTTCCGGGCTACCGCCAGGAGAAGGGTGTGAATCCCGAGTCGAAGATCGAGACCTTCGCCGCGATGAAGCTGATGGTGGACAATCCCCGCTGGGAGGGGGTGCCGTTCTATTTGCGCTGTGGCAAGCGCCTGGGTCGCAAGGTCAGCGAGGTGGCGGTTTGCTTCAAGCGCCCCGCGCATTCCATGTTCAGCCCGGGGCATCCAGAGTGGCTGGATCCGAACGTGCTGGCGTTTAATTTACAGCCCGAGGAGAGTTTTTCCCTGGTTCTGCATGCCAAGCGGCCCGGCCCCAAGATGTGCACCTCGCCGGTGGTGATGGACTTTTGCTACCGCCATGCGTATGGAAGCGGCCTGCCGGAAGCGTATGAGCAGTTATTGCTCGATGTGATGAACGGCGACCAGACGCTCTATATTCCCGGCGATGTGATGGAGCTTTCCTGGACGATCTTTGATCCGCTGATGGCGCGGTGGCGGAAGGAAGGCGCCGAGGCGCCGCCGTTGTATCCCTCCGGGAGCTGGGGGCCGGCGGAGGCGAATCTGCTGATGGAACAGGATGGCCGGCGCTGGCGGCTGATGGATGATGAGGCCCTGGAAGGCCGTTGCACGTATCAGTGCCCGGGATGCAAGGCCCGGGAGGGAAGCGGGTAATCCGTCCATCATGGATTCGTCCGTCCAAAGCTATCCTGATCTGGAGTCGCTCAGCCTCGCCACGGCCGGGCATCTGCGGCAAGCCGCCCTCGACGCCGTGGCGCGGCGGGGCGCCTTTTATGTGGCGGTCTCCGGCGGCAAGACTCCGCAACGACTGTACGAATGGCTGGGCGAGGAGGGGGCTGGCTTTCCGTGGGAGAAGACCTGGCTTTTTCTGGTGGATGAGCGGGCCGTCCCGTTTGAGCATCCGGACAGCAACTATGGACAGCTTCGCCGCGCGTGGCGGGACCGCCCGCCCCTGCCGGAGGATCATCTTTTTCCATTTTCCGTGGAGGGGGACCTGGAGGCCGCCGCGCGCGCCTACGAGGAAACCCTTCGCCGCGTGATTCCCGAAGAGGGAGGCGCGCACCGCCTGGATGTCATCCTGCTGGGGCTGGGGGCGGACGGGCACACCGCTTCGTTGTTCCCCGGGCACGCCCTGTTGCAGGAAACACACCGGCTGGTGGCGGCGGTTCCGGAGCCCGCGGGCCAGCCCGCCTGGCCGCGCCTGACGCTGACGTTCCCGCAAATCAATGACTCGCGCGAGGCGGTGTTCATGGTGTCTGGCGCTGGCAAACAGCCGGTCGTCCGGGCGATTCTTCACGACCCGTCGGGCGAGGGAGGCCGGTATCCGGCGGCCCGCGTGCGGACTGCGGGGCGCGTGCGGTGGATGCTGGATTTTCCGCTGGAAGGGGAGCGCGCGTGAGGCTTCCTTTTACGCAGAAGAATCTGATGAACTGGGCGGGGGCCACGACGTGCCGCGACGGGCAGACCTTGTATGATCGGGGCGTGGTGCAGACGGCGGATTTGGAAGAGGACTGCATTCTGGGTGATCTTTCCTGGGGCAACCGGACCATCAAGACCGCGGCGCGTATTTTGCCGGATGGGACCTGCGAGAATCTGTGTCCCTGCCGAGACAATACCGAGCGGGGGATTGTGTGTTGCCATGTGATTGCCTTGGGGCTGGCCTTGTTGAAGCGGGCCTCCGACCCGGAGCGTGAGCGCAAGCAAAAGGAAGAGGCGCGGCGGGCGGCCCGCCTGGCGCAGGTCAACGAGGCGGACTACCTGCAACGCGCGCCGCCGGGGACGCCTGGCGCCCTGCCGGCGGAGGTGCGCCTGGCGTTGGACCGGGGCTGGGAGGAGGGGTGCCGAACGGGGCGGTTCCCCTTGCTGTGCGGCGTTTATCTCAACGGAAAGACCCTGCCCGTGGACGCGGTGGAAAAGCGCGTTGCGCTGGCGCTGTCCAAGCAGGACGATGGGCTTCTGCTGGTCTGGGAGGACATCTGCGAGGGGCCCGCGAAAAGCCGGATGGAGTTGAACGCGCACGATCTGATCAATGTTCTGGATATTCATGCCGGCAAGCCTTTGTATGCGGTGGGATCTACCGAGCCGATGACCGTCAATGCCGTCAAGATGAAGTCCCTGTTGCGCATGGACCTGGACCGGGAAAATGGGGAATTGCTGTTGATGGTGCACACCGAACTTCCGTTCATGAAGGCGGGGGAGTTTCCGCTGTACATCACCACGCCGCGCGCCGGCTGGGTGTATGGGGCTCGCCATTTCTGGGGGTTGGAGAACCTGCTTCCCGCACCCTTGCATTCCGTCTATCTGGAACCCGTATCCATTGCCCGGGAGGCGGTGCCGCGCTTCATGCAGACGGAGCTTCCGTTGCTGGCCCAGCATATTCCGGTGGAGAGTGACATCACGCCCGACCTCTTTACCATCGAGCCGGAGCGCCCCACGTACCGGCTGGTGGTCAAGGGCTCGCCCGCCTCGCTTTCGGCCACCCTGCTGGCGGAGTATGGGGACGTTTCCCTGGTGGCCGGCAAGACGGATGCCCGGGGGCATTTTGCGCATCCGGATCCCTCCGACCTGCTCCGCTACACCGTGCGCTACCCCGAGCACGAGGCCGAGGCGTTGCGCCGGCTGGAGCCGTTTGGGTTTCATGGGGAGGCCGGCGATGCCCTTGAGCCCATCGTGGGGTGCCGTGAGGTATTGAATTTCCTGGGGAGCGCCTTGCCCGCGCTCCGGCGCAATGGCTGGAAGGTGGAGCTCGAGGGCAAGATCGCCCCGCACATGGAGTCCGTGGATTTTGTCACTCCTGTTGTGCATGTAAGCGACGCCGGCGGGGGCGACTGGTTTGAAGTCAGTTTCGATTACGATGACGGGCGGGGGGGAAGCCTTTCCGCCGTGGACATCCAGCGGGCCCTGCGCAAGGGCGAGTCCTTCCTGGAGGCAGGGGATCGCACGTATCTGCTGGACGCCGGCGCCATCCAGGCGATGAACGACGTCTTCTCCGACTGTGCCAGTGGCGAGGGGCGGAAGCCGGGCAGTTTCCGGATGTCGCGCATTCATGCCTCGTACGTGAAGTCCTCCCTCGACGCGCTCGATGGCATAGACATCGAGGCCGCGCCGGCCTGGATGGCGGTGGCCGAACGGCAGAACCGGCAACGCACGCTGGAGCCGGTGGCCCTGCCTTCCTCCCTGGACTCCATTTTGCGTTCCTACCAGAAGGAGGGGGTGAGCTGGTTGCGCTTTCTGGAATCGGGCGGATTTTGTGGCATCCTGGCCGATGAAATGGGGTTGGGCAAGACGCTCCAGACCCTGGCCTGGCTTCAGCTCGAACGGCTCCATCCGGATGCGCGCGGACGTCCGGCGCTGATTGTATGCCCCACCAGCCTGATTGAGAACTGGGCCGAGGAAGCGGCCCGCTTTGTGCCTTCCATGAAGGTGCTGACCGTGACGGGCGGTGACCGCCACGAGAAGTGGGGGGAGGTTGATCGGGCCGGCCTGGTGATCACCTCGTATGCGCTGATGCGGCGCGACATCGAGCAATACGCCGCGCGGGAGTTCGCCGCCGTGGTGCTCGACGAGGCCCAGCACATCAAGAACCGGTCCACGCAGAACTCCATCGCCGCCAAGCGGCTGAAAGGCTTCAACCGTGTGGTGCTTACCGGCACGCCCGTGGAAAACAGCGTCTCCGATCTCTGGTCCATCATGGACTTCCTGATGCAGGATTATCTGGGGCGTCACGAGGCGTTCCGCCTGCGCTACGAACAGCCGATCTCGCAAGGCGGAGCGGAAGGCGAGCAGGCGCAATACAAATTGCGCCGTAAATTGCATCCCTTCCTGCTTCGCCGCCTGAAGAAGGATGTGGCGCGTGATCTGCCGCCGAAGATCGAGCGGCTGGCGCATTGCACGCTCACGGTGGATCAGCAGAGGGTCTACACGGAATTGCTGGAGGCCTCGCGCCGCCAGATTGGCGACCTGGTCGAAAGCCAGGGCTTCCCGCGCGCCCGGATGGAAATCCTCAAGACCTTGTTGCGCCTGCGCCAGGCGTGCTGTCATCTGGACCTGCTGAAACTGCCCAACCTGCAAAGCAAGTTTCCCTCCGCCAAGATGGATTTATTCTTTGAACTGATGGATGAGGCGCTCGATGGCGGGCATCGGGTGCTGGTATTCAGCCAGTTTGTTTCCATGCTCACGCTGTTGCGCAAGGAACTCGACAGCCGCCAGACGCCGTACTGCTACCTCGATGGAAGCACCAAGGAGCGGATGAGCATTGTCCATGAATTCAATTCCAACCGGTCCATCCCAATTTTCCTGATCAGCCTCAAGGCGGGGGGGACGGGGTTGAACCTGACGGGCGCGGACATGGTGGTGCATTTTGATCCCTGGTGGAATCCGGCGGTGGAGAATCAGGCCACCGACCGCGCGTACCGCATCGGGCAGAAGCGCACTGTGTACAGCGTCAAGCTGATCACCCGCGGGACCATCGAGGAGCGCGTGCTGGCCATGCAGAAGCGCAAGAAGGCGATCATAGATGCCACGCTGGAGAGCGATGAGCAGGTGATGGGCGCGCTGACTTGGGACGATATTCGGGAGCTGTTGGCGGATTGATGGTCCCTCGCGCAGGGGCCTCCAGCGTCCGCAGGCCGTTCGCGACTGAGCCCATTTTTTTGGGAACGGACCCGAAAAAAGGAGGGTGCGCAGTCAAAAATGTTGGGCACATTTTTGGATGGCGGCGTAAATGACTGCAAGAAATGAAGATACATTGGAGTTTTTTTATGCTTTTTTGCTTGCCTTAATAATGAACCTAGAATACACCTAGTATCAGATAAGTGGACCTTTGTTTTGAATGCATGGGGGAGTGTAATTATGAAGATGTTGACGTTTGATTCTCGTGGTTTGAAGGAATTCCATCTTGGTCTGTTTCTTGTGGCGGCCGGCTGGTTTGGCTTTTTGGCGCCCGTCATGGGGCAGAGCAATCTCCTGCTCAATCCCAGCTTTGAGACGGGGGTGGTGGATAGCGGATGGGGCACCAATGTTGCTCATTGGAGCAACTATGAGAGTTCAGACGGCACCTTGCTTGAAGATGCGGCGGGCGCTCATAGTGGAAGCCGGTACTGCCGCATGAATGCCTTTGGAACGGGCAATAAGTATCTTCAGCAAGCGTGGCCTGCCAGTCCTGCGGGCGTGTATGAGGCGAACATTTGGATTCGCAACGAGGCGGGTGTGGATGCCTTCCGTCCGACAGAGGGATACGTCCAATTGGTTGTTCAGTTTTATGATGAAGAGGGCTATCGAATTGGTGAATACGGGGTGTCTCCTGAGTACCGCGCTGAAATCCCCACGAACTGGACACAAGTGGGAACCGGCCCCGTCCTGGCTCCCCTTGGCACGGTAACGGGCCTTACGCTGGTCTTTTATTATGGCGGCAGTGATTCAACGACCGAGGGCTATGTTTATTTTGACGATGCGGAGACCTTTGAATCAGCGCCCACGACCGCTGGGGCGCTGTTCAACCCAGACTTTGAAGTCCAGCCGCTTAATAACATCTTTCATGTGCCATACTGGGCCAATTATGTGCTTGAAGGCGATGCCGGCGTCGTAAGCACCAATGCCTCACGGCGCGGACGTTTCTCGTTCCAGATTTACTACACAGGATCTCTGTTGGGGCAGACGTGGGCCGCGACGTCTGGCGTTCGGTATATGACCGAAGGGTATATGATGACCCCGAGCGACAATCCTCTCAGCTCCACTAATGCTGTCGCCATGGTTTTGCTTGAATTCCTGGACGCGGACAATGAAATCCTGATGACGTACGAGGGGGCCAAGCTAAGCCGAAGTTCGACGTCGGATGAGTGGATGCTCTCGCGTGCGGAAGGGTTTGCCCCTCCGGGAACCGTATATGGCCGGACGTGGTGTGCGGTTGTGGGGGAGGACAGCGCCTACTCGGGGGTGGTGTATTTCGATGATCTCAACCAAGCAGAGCTTTCGTCAACCGTCACGGTTTGCGGGGTCATTTCCAATCCCGGCTTTGATGATGGGTTGGCGGGGAATGCGTATGAGCTGAGCGAGGCGGCTTTGCTTCCGGGCTGGACCTGGGCGGGCGGAACCAATGCGGGATTTATCCAGTCAACAGAGAAGTATGAAGGATCCCAGGCCTTGGCCATCACCTATCCTCAAAATGTCATGGCCCAGGGCTTTTCCGCGGTGACGGGCCGCACGTACACGTTTGAGGGCTATCTGTACACGCCCGCCGCCGATCCTTTGGCAGGCGTGGCGTATGGTTCTCTCCTGCTCGAGTTTTTCCATGGGACCGACCTGGTCTCCGTGGTGGAGAGCCCGCATTTCACGGCGTCCAGCCCCGAGGGGAGCTGGGTCAAGTTTTCTGTGACCAATCGTGCGCCCTGGTCGGGGGCTGTGACCGCCAAGGTGTCTGCCGCCCTGCTGGGGGATGCGGCCGGCTATGCGGGCGCGGTTTATTACGATTCCTTCTGCACCACCTCGGCGGACCTGCCCAAGACCAACACCCAGGCGGGTGCGATTTGGAACCCCGGCTTTGAATACACGGCAAACGGAACCGTGCTGAAGTATATTGACAGTTGGACCGGACTGGGCAATGCCGGCGGTGTGGATGCGGCCTATGCGCGCACCGGCGCCAACTCGCTGAAGATTTACTATCCGGGCACGCTGGTGCAACAGGACTGGGTGCCGGTGGGGGGGTACACCTACGAATGCTCGGCATACGCCATGACTCCCGCTTCGGCCCGGCTTTCTGGCAATGACGAGTTGCAGGCGCTGGTGGTGATGCAATTCCTGAATGCCAGCGATGAAGTGCTGGTCAGCTACGCCAGCAATCCGCTGAACACCAACACCCCGGCCAGCGCATGGACCAATATGACCGTGCGCGGTGTGGCGCCGGCCTCGGCGGTCACCGCCCGGACGCTGATCGGGCTGGTGGGCACGAACCTCAATTTCGCCGGCGTGGTGTACATTGATGATGTGAGCCAGTCGCTGGTTTCCACGGGCGCAACGTCCTGCGGCCTGATTTCAAATCCGGGCTTCGATGATGGGATCCCCGGGAATGCCTACTATTTGGGCGAAGAAGGCAATTTGCCGTCCTGGACTTGGCTGGGCGGCACCAATGCAGGCTTCATTCAAACCTCCTACAAATTGTCCGGCGAGAATGCTCTTTCCATCACCTTCCCCCAGAATATGGCGGCGCAGACGTTCCCGGTGGCGACCGGGATGTCGTACATCATTTCCGGTTACATCTACAACCCCGGCACAGAGCGGTTGGCGGGCACGTGCTACGGTGCCCTGATGCTGGAATTTTACCAGGGTTCCAATCTGGTGGCTGTAAAGGAAACGGCGCATTTTACCACGAACAGCCCGGCCAATACCTGGGTGTATTTCTCGGTCACGAATCGGGCTCCATCGAGCGGTGTGCTGACAGGCCGGGTTTCGGCGGCCTTCCTGGGCAGTACGGTGGGCGCGGGTGGCGCGTTATATTTTGACAGCCTATGCGTGACGGCGACGAATATTCCGTTTACGCCGACCCAGGATGGCGCGTTGTTCAACCCCGGTTTTGAAGACACCTCGGCGGGCACCGGCCTGCAGTATATTGACTTCTGGGCGGGCTTGGGCGATGCGGGCGCGGTGGATTCGGCGGTGGCTCGCAGTGGGGCGAATGCGCTGAAGATCTACTTCCCGGGCACGCTGGTCCAGCAGGATTGGGCGGCCTCGGCCACGTACAAGTACGCCAGCTCCGGCTTTGTCTACTCCGCCTCGTCCGACCGCCTGGAGGGGGATGATGCGGTGGCGCTGGTGGTCATGCAGTTCCTGGATGCGAATACGAATGTGCTGGTGAGCTACGCGAGCAATGTGTTCACGCCGACGAATGCGCCGAATGCGTGGACGCTGTTGCAGGCGGTGGGCGTGGCGCCGCAGGGCACGGTCATGGGCCGCACGCTGGTGGGCCTGGTGGGCACCGACAGCAACTTTGCCGGGTCGGTCTATTTCGACGACATTGGTCAGAAGCTGGTCTGGAGCGTGGCGCCGGTGTACAGCCTGTTGCGCAACGCGGGCTTTGACGACAACCCCAACGGGAATGTGGCGGACTTGTCGGATTCCGGCGACCTGCCGGCCTGGGACTGGGCGGGCGGCACGAACGCGGGCTATATCAGCCGCGATGTGAAGTACAACGAGGAGCAGTCCCTGGCCATCACCTATCCGAACAATCT
>CAZFSE010000087.1:10275-17541 GCA_964521805.1 uncultured Verrucomicrobiota bacterium | reverse complement strand
CGCCAGTCCCAAAAAGTTCTTGGCCGCCCTAGCACAGGTTCCTG
This sequence comes from uncultured Verrucomicrobiota bacterium, assembly GCA_964521805.1. Taxonomy (GTDB): domain Bacteria; phylum Verrucomicrobiota; class Kiritimatiellia; order CAIQIC01; family GWF2-57-35; genus CAZFSE01. Next base: position 17,497 of record CAZFSE010000087.1, on the reverse strand, counting down.
ACCGGGAACCGGATGCGCATGACCGGCTGTGAGAGAGACCCCAGGCTCCCTGGGGACAGGCGGAAAAAGTTCCAAGGATTGGAAAAAATATGAAAAAAAGTTCCAATCCTTGGAAACTTATTACGGCGTGGGTTCTGGGGTTTCGGCGGGAGGCGGGGCTTCCGCCGGCGCGGGAGCTTTTTCCTGTGCGGCGTTTTTCTTCTCATGCCTGGAGAATTTGACGGAGACAATTTTTGAGACGCCATGCTGTTCCATGGTGACGCCGTAGAGGATGTCGGCGGCGCCGATGGTCTGGCGGTTATGGGTGATCATGATGAACTGGGCCTTCGCCTGGAACTCGTTGAGCATGGTGACGAATCGCCCGATGTTGGATTCGTCAAGGGCGGCATCCAATTCGTCGAGCACGCAGAAGGCGCTGGGCTTGACCATGTAGAGGGCAAAAAGCAGGGCCACGGCGGTCATGGTGCGTTCGCCACCGGAGAGCAGGGATACCGTCTGCAGTTTTTTGCCGGGCGGGCGGGCGATGATCTCGATACCGGAATCCAGCACGTTTTCCTCGTCCACCAGCACGAGCTTGGCGGAGCCGCCATTAAACATTTTCTTGAACAGCTCCTGGAAGTTCTCGTTGACCTTCGCGAAGGTGCTGGAAAACAACTCGGTGGTGGTTTGGTTGATCTTTTTGATCAGGTCCATGAGCTGGGTTTTGGCATTGACCAGGTCGTCCTGTTGCTGGGTCAGGAAGGCGAACCGCTCTTCCAGCTCCTGGTGCTCCTCGATGGCGACCAGGTTGACCGGCCCCATGGATTCAAGCTTGGCGCGAATTTCGGCCACGAGGGTTTCCAGGGTGTCGCGGTCGGGCTTCTGCCCATTCTCCCATTCGGGCTCGGGCTCCTTGGTGATCTGGTCGGTGGTGATGTGGTAATCGGCGGTGATGCGGTCGAGTGTGTTCTGGCGGCGCATGCGCTGTTCGGCCAGCTCGACTTCCAACTGGGATTTGCGGCCATGAATTTCGTCCATGCGGGCGCGCTTGGTCTTCAAGGCGGCATCGCAGATGGCCAGGGCGGCGGTTTTTTCTTCGCGCTGGCGGCGGGAGGCTTCGAGCTGTTGGTTGCAACGGGCGGCCTCCGCCTGCAAGGGGGCCACGCGGGCCGCGGCCTGCCGGGTGGATTCTTCCAGCGAGAGAATGCGCGAGCGCCGGTCATTAACCCCGGCGGCGCGCTCACGAATCATGGTTTCGAGTTCGCGGATGCGGGCGGCGGTGGGCTCGCGTCGGCTGAGAAGATGCCCGGCCTGCTGACGGTGTTCGGCAAAGGAGACGCGCTGTTCGGTGACCTCCGCGCTCAAGGTGGTGCGCTGTTCCTCCAGCTCGCGGAGAGTTTCGGTCTTGGCGGCCAGGGCGGCGCGGATATCGGACTGGCGGGTGCGGACGCGTTCCAGCTCCTGCTGAATCTCCGAGCGGCGGTTGCCGCCGGTGCTGGCCTGTTTCTGGATGGCGTCGAGCTCCCACATCACGGTCTCCGCGCGCTCGCGGGCCTGCCGTTCCTGCTGGGCAATGATTTGTTGCTCGCCCTCGCTCAGGGCCATGGCGCGGCGGACTTCATCGAAGGCCAGGCGCGCTTCTTCAATTTGCTCCTGCGCGCTTTTTTCGTCGGCTTGCAGGGCTTTTTGCCGGGTTTCGAGATCGGCCAGCTCGGTTTGCAGGCGTTCGAGTTCGGCATTCCACTGGTTGAGCATTTGCTGGCGGGCGACGGGGTTATTCTGGTGTTCCTCCGCCATCCAATACTCGAAGGAGCCGGTGCCGCGCGCCAGGAGGCCGCCGGGGGTGACATAGAGGGCTTCCGGAGCCAGCGGCTGGGGGATTTCATCGAGGGATTGGACCACCCGCGCGGAGCCCAGCAACTGGGCCAGCAGGGGGCGCAGGGCCTCGGGGCACTGAAGATGATCGAGCAGGGGCGTGCCGGGGCCGGTGGAGGCGCCAGCGGTTGCCTGTCCCTGCGCGCAAAGGATGCGGGCGGAGCCCTTGGCGGCCTTTTGAAGAGAGGCCAGAAGGTTTAGGGCGCTGGCGGCATCCTTCACGATGACGGCATCCAGCCAAGCCCGCAGGACCACTTCGAGGGCGGCGCGATATTCGGCAGGCGCCTGAATCTGCTCGGCCAGCGAGCCCAGAATGGCGGTGCGGTCCAGGTTCAGAGGATTGGATTCGTCCAGAAGCAGGCGCGCGCCTCCCGGGAAGCCCTCGGCCTCGGCCTGGCTCTTGTTGAACAGCTCCAACTGGCCTTTGCGGGTGGCGATGCGGGTGCGTAGATCGGCGATGCCCCGGCTCAGCTCGGTCATGAGGCCGGCTTTCTGCGCGCGCTGGCTAAGGCTGTCCTTGACCATCTTTTCCTGAAGCTCGGTGCGGGCCTTGTTTTCCTGCACCTGCCGGTTCATGCCGGCCAGTTTCTCTGCCAGCAGTTCCGCGGCCTTCTGCGTTTCGGCTTTCTCGGCGGCCAGGCGTTCGCGGCGGATGACGTCGGTGCGTTCCTTGGCTTCGAGCGCATACAGTTCGTTCTGGAGCTTGGCCGCATGATTTTCCAGCTCGACGGATTCCGTGCGCAGGTCGTGCAACAGCTTGCGAAGTTCTTCGGTGGTTTTCTCGTGTCCGGCGAGCTTGGCGGAGCCTTCGGCCAGCAGTTTTTCGGCCTGGTCGCGGGCGGACTCTGCCTTTTGGATCAGGGCATTGAGTTCCTCCAGCGACTGCCGGTGGGTGGCGAGGCTGGTTTGGGCCTCCTCCGTTTCGCGGCTGTCGCGCTGGAAGAGTGTGTTGAGTTCCTCGATGCGGTCCTTGTTGACGCGGATTAGTTCCTGAGTGCGGTCCAGTTCACCGCGGGCGTTGGAGGCGCGGTCCATGGCCTCGCCGATTTCCTGCTCCGCTCGGGAGAAATCCTCGCGAATCTCGGCGGCCTGTTGCTCGGCCTGTTCCACATCCTGTTTGATGGCCTCATCCTGTTCGGAGAGCGACGCGAGTTGGGTCTCCAGGGCGGAGACCTCGCGGTTCAGGTGTTCGAGGCGGTCGCGCCCCAGGCAGATATCCATCTGGCGCAACTGCTCGTGAAGCGTCTTGTAGCGCTTGGCCTTGCCGACCTGGCGTTGCAGGGAAATGATCTGGCGCTTGACCTCGCGTATGATGTCACCCAGCCGGAGCAGGTTGGCCTCCGTATGTTCGAGCTTGCGGATGGCCTCCTTCTTGTCGGCCTTGAACTTGGTGATGCCGCTGGCCTCTTCGAACACCTCGCGCCGGTCCTCGGGGCGGGAGCTGAGGATCAAGTCAATGCGCCCTTGCTCCATCAGCGAATACGAGTTGGTGCCCACGCCGGTATCCATGAACAGGCGTTGCAGATCCTTGAGGCGGCAGGGTGCCTTGTTGATGAAGTACTGCCCTTCGCCAGAGCGGAAGACCCGGCGGGTCACAGTGACCTCATGAAACTCGGTGCCTAAAATCTTTTCGCAGTCCCCGAGGGTCAGGCTCACTTCCGCCATGGCCAGCGGCTTATGGCTGTCGGTCCCGTTAAAGATGCAGTCCTCCATCTTTGCGCCACGAAGCGCGCGGGCGCTCTGCTCGCCCAGCACCCAGCGGATGGCATCGGAGACATTGCTTTTTCCACAGCCATTGGGGCCGACGATGGCCGTCATGCCCGGTTCGAAATCCAGCTTGGTCCGTTCGGCAAAGCTTTTAAAACCCACCATTTCAAGAGATTTTAGGTACAAGGTCAACGCCTCCGCAAAGAGTTCACAACAAGCGCGGAACCGTAGCATGAGCCGTTTTTTTTGACAATCCGCAAGATGGTGGATTTTTGGCGCGGCTTGCGATAGACTGCCGCCCCAATAAACAGGTGAAACGATGACGGACCCCCAATTAGTGGATTTATTGAAAGAACTGATCGCCATTCCGAGCGTCAACCCGGAGGATAATGCGGATACCCTGGAGGCCGGTGAGGGCCGCTTGGCGGCTTTTTTAGCGGCTCGACTTGTGGAGCAGGGATTTCAGGCAAAGTTGCACGATGAGATTTCAGGCCGGCCCAATATCGTGGCGGCTTGGGGGCCGGAGACGCCTCGCAAGACCATATTGCTGGAAGCGCACCTCGACACCGTAGGCGTTGGCGTGCTGAAACGGCCTCCGTTTCAGGGAGTTGTGGAGAATGGCCGCCTCTATGGGCGGGGCGCTTGCGATGACAAGGGCCCCATGGCGGCGGCGCTGTATGCCTTGTCTGCGGAGGTTCTCACTGCGCTGGCCAAGGGGGGAGTGCGGCTGATTTTTGTGGGTGCCATGGGTGAGGAGAAGGGCAATGTGGGCGCGCTTCAGCTGGCCGCCTCCGGTTTGTGCGCGGATGAAGCCATTGTACTGGAGCCCACGGAGCTTCGCTTGGTTCATGCGCATAAGGGGCCCCTGTGGGTTCGGATTGAAGTGCGCGGGCTTGCGGCGCATGGCTCCCATCCTGAACGCGGTCGAAGTGCCATTGAAGACATGCAACACGTATTGGCGATGCTGAGAAGTTTGCCGCTGACGCGGAAAAATCCTTTGCTGGGCTCTCCGACCTTGAATATTGGGAAAATCGAGGGTGGTTCGGCGGTCAATATTGTCCCGGATTTTTGCCGGATTGATGTGGATCGGCGCACCCTGCCGGGGGAGGATAACGAAACCGCCCTTGCGGCCATCGAGCAAGGATTACAGCAGTTGCAGGCCTGCGGAAAAATCAAGGAATACACCCTGCAGGTGGTCAAAAAGGGACAGCCCTTTGAAACGGCAACGAATTCCAGCTTGGTGTGCCGCATGAAGGCCGCCATAGAAAAATCGGGCCGAAAAGCTGAAACCGCCGGCGCGGGGTGGTATAGCGATGCCGGGCCGCTCTCCTCCTGTTGCAAGGAGGTGGTGGTCTTTGGGCCGGGCCGGATTGAGGAGGCTCATACCGCCGAAGAGTACATTGATTTGGATAGCCTTCAGGCCGGGTATTCGATAATACGAGACTTTCTGCTGGCGAGCGCACAATCCAAGGAGTGAGTCTTGACACGAACAACAAAAACCATCGGATGGCTGGCGGTGCTGGGGGCTGTGGCACTGTACGTGGTGTTGAGCGCGGCAAATCTTTACTGGGGCGACTTGAACCAGGACGAGGGCTGGTATCTCTATTCCGCGCGGCAGGTGGCCGAAGGGAAAGTTCCATATCGGGACTTCGCCTTTACCCAGGCGCCGGTCCTGCCATTTGTCTATGCCTCCGCCCTGTCTTGGGTGGAGCGCTGGGGCATTGCCGGAGGACGCCTCTTCACCGTGGTTCTGGGCCTGGCCGGCATCCTGCTGGCTTCCGCCCTGGCCGCCCGCCTGGCCGCACCCGACCGGCGCGGGCTCTCCGCCGCGCTCGCCTTCATGCTGATTTCCGGGAACGTCTATCAGAGCTATTTCACCACCGTGGTGAAGACGTATTCCCTCTGCGCGCTGTTTCTGGTGGTGGGTCTCTATTTGCTGAGCTGGGTGAAGGCGAACCGCGACTGGCCGGCCGCCCTGGTCGCCGGCGCCTTGCTGGCGCTGGCGGCGGGCACCCGCATCTCGGCGGGCGGCGCCGCCGTGGTGGCCTTTTTTTATCTGCTCCTGCACGCCCGCCGCATGGGGTGGGGGCCGCTGGCGGCCTTGTGTGGCGGCGGAGGGCTAACCGCACTGGCCGTATTTCTTCCGCTCTATCTGGCGGCGCCGGAAGGCTTCCTGTTCGGTGTGGTGCAGTATCACTCCGGACGCTCCGCCGGAAGCGTCTTGCAAGGACTCGTCTTCAAGGCCGGGTTTATCTCGCGCCTGGTTCAGGCCTATTACCTGCCGCTGATGATTGCCTTTGTCATGGGCGTGGGGCGGATCTTGCGGCTGGATCTTTTTCGTTCGGATGGCGAAGAACGGACCTGCGCCCCCTTCCAACGCGCGTTGTTGGGCGTGATCGGATTGATCACCCTGATCCATTTCACGGCCCCTGTTCCCTATGATGATTACCAGGTGATGCTCTATCCGCTGTTCTGCGCCGTGCTGGCCGGGTGGATGGCCACCTGGCTGGGTGGTGCGCGCCGCACCTGGAGTGCTTGGGTGCTGGCCGCCCTGTTGTTTGCCCAAGCCTTTTCCGCCTTTTCCTCGCCCATCAATCAGAGCTGGTTCATCATCGGGCGCGACCGCATTTGGTGGCGTATGAAGGAACAACCCGATCTCCAGCGCCTGCGCGAGGTGGCCCTTTGGATCAACCGCTATGCCACCCCGGGCGAGGTCCTGCTGACGCAGGACACGTACCTTGCCGTGGAGGCCGGCCTTTCCGTGCCCCCGGGCATGGAAATGGGGCCCTTCAGCTACTATCCCGCCCTCAGCCGCCAGGAGGCGGAGATCCTGCGCGTGCTCAACCGCGAGCGACTGGAAGATATTCTGAAGACCACGCCCGCCCGCATGGCCGCCTTTAGCGGCTATGGACTCGCCATCGCCTCCCCCGAGGTCCAGCCGATCTCCGAGGAGGAGTACGCCGATTTCTGGACTCTCGTCTACGACCGCTATACGGACGTACTGGAGGTCCCGGACTTTGGACAGGCGCATACCCTGCTCAAGGTCCTCATGGCCGCCAGTGAGTTGGAAGACTTTGAGGCGCCCTGAACGATATCGTGTCCTCCTTGAAGGCAATGCCGTTCAGGTTGTCCCAATGATAATTCTGCACGGCCGTTCCGCCGGGCCAGCGAATCACGCCCACTCTGCTTCTGCGCATCCACTCCGCAATCCGCTCGTCTGCGTAAAGGGAATCCCGCTCGACGGCGTACACGAAGTGAGCGCCGGTCAGATACTTCGATATCGTCCGGATTGGGTGCTCCATGTCGACGCACACGCGCACTTGATGTCGCCCGGTTGATTCTGCGAATGCGCCGGGCAAAAGGGCAAAGAATACCGCGGGGATGAACCAGAAGCGGGCGAAGTAGTCTTTATGCCGAGAGGAGTCGGATGGCTAAAGACTACTTCGGGGATGCGCTCCCCTTCGCTCTGACGCTATGGAGGAACGACTACGTGTGTGCGCAGGATTCTTGCTTTTCCGCATCCGTGGGTCGCCTTTGGCATCCGTGGGGTTATTTCCTTGTCTTTATTGGGCAACGAATGGGGGGAGGGGGGGGCAGTGACCAGTAAGCAGTGACCAGTAAGCAGTGACCAGTAAGCAGTGACCAGTAAGCAGTGACCAGT
>CAZFSE010000087.1:0-10175 GCA_964521805.1 uncultured Verrucomicrobiota bacterium | reverse complement strand
CCAGCGGACACCAGGCGGCCTCTGTCACCGGCTGAAGGATGAGTGCGAGTATGAGCATGAGTATGAGTATGAGGATGAGTATGAGGATGAGTGGAGGCGGCAGGGGGCTTGAAGCGCTTCACCATCCCCATGATTCTGCTACACATGATTCTGCAAACAATGTGGTGCGGGAGGAGGCTTTTGTATCTTTGCCACAAGAGGCACAAAAGACACAAAATCTGAGGAGTCTTCGTCTTCCGTCACCTGCCCGCCCCGATTTCAAGGGTCTGGAGCAGTTGTTGCTGGAGGGGGGTGGCGTCGTAGTGCTGGAGGATGCGTTCGCGGGCGGCGGCGCCGAGGGTGGTGCGGAGGGCGTGATCCTGGCAAAGCTTCTGGAGGGCGGCGCTCATGCCGGGCAGGTCGCCGCTATCAACGAGGAGGCCGGTCTCGGGGGTGATGAGTTCAGGGATGGCGCCTACGCGGGTGGCGATGACGGGGAGGCCGGAGGCCATGGCCTCAAGGATGGCGACGGGCGCGACTTCCTCGATGCTGGAAAGCAGAAACAGATCGGCGGCGCGAAGTTCGCGCGCGATGGCGGCGGGCTCTTTCGTGCCGGCCCAGACATCGGACAGGCCGAGGGATTGGGCCACATCCTCCAGATCACGGCGTGCAGGTCCATCGCCAATAATCCGGTAATGGAGGGTGAGCTGGGGCAGGGCTTTCCGGGCTTCGGCGACGGCCCGCAAGGCCAGTTCCAGATTTTTTTCGCGGGCCAGGCGGGCGACGGTGATGAGGCAGACATTTTTTTTGTCCGGCTGTTTCTCCAGGGGATGAAAGCGGGCGGGATCAATGCCCAGCGGGATGACGTGCAGACTGCGCTCGGGGCATCCCATGCGAAGGAGCTGTGTCCGGCTGTACTCGGAGATGGCGATAATGGCGTCGGCCTTTCTAAACAGGTCCGCATAGCGCCGGCCATTATCGCGCAGGCCGCGCCTTAGGTCATAGCCATGAAAGGTGACGACAAAAGGCCGGTTCAGGGCTTTGCGAAGGAAGGCGTACCCCGCCCCGATGTTGCCGAAATGGGCATGGAACACGTCGGGGACATAGTGGATGAAGGGCTGGAAGCGGTGCATTCGGCGGAGGCTTTCGATGAAGCCGCCTTCTCCCCTGAAGACCTCGCGATGGGCGCGGCTTTTCAAGGCCAGCTGGAGGGCCTCCAGCAGGAGGTGCAGGGGGCGTGTAGGCACGCGCACGGGCAGGAGGCGGACGCCGGGGGGCGCAGGTTTGTCCAGCTGGATGATGCGCGCGGCGATCACGACCTCGTGGCCCTGGGCGGCCAGCCACTCGGCCTCGTTGGCAATCCACGTCTCCGAGACGGACGGAAATGTGTCGGCCAGGAGGCAGATCTTCATGAGAACTCCAGCCGTGGGGCTTTGGGTTGTTGCTTGCGCAGGGCGGCGGCGATTTGTTCGAGGGTCTCGGGATCGGCGTCGCGTTCCACGAGGCGCGCGAGGAGGTGGAAGACGCTGAGTTGAATCAGGGCTTGGACGGTTTGATCCTCCAGTTTCCAACCCTTGGAAAACGCGGCGCACTGTTCATCCAGCAGGGCGCGAACCTCTGCATGAGCCGCCAGGGATTTTTTCTTAAAGGCGAGGTCGAGGGCGAAGAGCGTGAGATCAAGGAGGGGCCAGGCGTGCAGGTCCGCCTCCTCCCAGTCCACGGGGGTAAGGACGTTGGGCTGAGCCATCCAGAGGTTGGAAAGGACAAAGTCGCCATGGGCGGGGACGGAGGGCAGGGCGGGCTGTTGCAAGAGTTTGCTGGCGGCCGCTTCAAAGGCGGCGAGCAGATCTGGCGCGGCCTGCTGGATGGCTGGGCGCATGTGTTCCGTGTGTTTGCGCAAGGCGGCGAGATCCAAGCCCGTTGCGTTTCCCTGCCGGTTGAGCTGGCTTAGGAACTCCACGGTGGCGCGGAGCACGGGCAGGGCTTTTTGGGGCTGGCGGGGATTTAATAGGGCGCCCAACCCCCGGCCGGAAACAGAGGGCCGGATGGAGACCAGGCTGTCCTGAATCTGAACCAGTGCCGGCGGTTTCAGGGCCAGGCCCAGCGCCGCGAAGCGTTGCATGTTGGCCTGCTCCTTGCGCATGCGCGCCTCCGTGATGGGGCTCCGCGAAATTTTGGCCACGGCGACAGGCTCGGCTTTGCCCGCAGGGAAGAGGAGGATCGTTTTGGGCCACTGCTCCTGGGTGCCGGAGAGCAGGCCGGAATAGGTGTGCCCCGGCGGCTCTCCGCTTTCGCGCGCGACGTGGTCTCCGATGGCCTCCAGCAGGGAGCGCGGGGGTGTTGCGCCTGGCTTGATGGCGGTGAAGGCAAAAAAGCCGGCGGTCTGCCTGTACAGGTGGGAGAGCCAGCCGGTGGGCAGATGCAAAGCTTCGCAGAGTGCCAGGGCCTTTTTCCACGCCGATTTTCCGGAGAGCCAGTTTTTCAGGTACCAGGAGAGGGGGGCCTCGGCGGTGGGAAGAATGCGATGAGGCTGGTTGTAGGTGGGCTGGGGGAGCCAGGTTCCTGAGGGTTCCAGCCCGACCGTGCGCAGGAGGCGATGGGCTCCCCGCAGGGAGTAGGTCCAGGTCCGAAAGCCGCGGGCAAGCTGGGGCGAGCGCGCCCAGCCCTGGCCGCGCGCGTAGGCCGCGCGCGCCAGGCGATCCGCCCAGGAGCGGGGAAGGCACCCGACAAAGGGCACCATGGCGTGAGGCTCCGGCGCGCCGCGCAGTTGGGCGAGCGCCCAGCGGTTGTCGGTGCCGATGTAGAGCGTGCCGCCGGGCTTGAGCCATCCGGCCATCCGGCGCAGGGCCCGTTCCTGGATGACGCCCGCAGGCTCCTCGCCCTCCAGCCCGAGCCACTCCAGCACGCCATTGAGCACGATGAGGTCAAACGCATGGCGGGCCAGCGGGGCCTTCAGGGCGCTGGCATGGAGGCAAACCGTGTTCGTAAGGCCCTCCTGCTGGAGGCGGATTTGGGTAAAGCGCAGGCGTGCGGTGTCGTTTTCCAGCGCGACGTACAGACCGGCCCGGGCCGCCAGGGCCTGCGCCAGCGTGCCCATGCCCGCGCCAATATCGAGAACCACCGCCTGGGGGCTGAGCGGCAGGAGGTATTGAAAATCGGCGCGCGTGGTTTTGGCGAGGTAGCGGGGTTGAATGCCCGGCTCATCAGCCATTTCCTCCACCGCGCTCCGCCAACCCTGTGCGCGGGCCTTGTGCAATAAGGTTTCAAAGGCGTCCGCCTTGATCTCGGCATATCCAACATCCGACCACGCGCCCTCCAGCACGCCATCCTTTTCCACAATTTTATAGCCACAGGCCGGACAAAAAAAACCGTCCGGCCCCCGCTGTAGAGCGGGCTCCTGTTCGCAGACGGGGCAGGCCAGGAGCGGTTGGAGGGCGGATGGGTTCATGCAAAGAGCCCTTTTCTAATCTTGGAAAATGCGCGCCAGACGTTCAGGTCCAGCCAGCGGTTGAGGAGGCTGATGGCCGCGAAATAGATGGCGGCGCCCGCCGCGACCTGAAGCGTCAGCTTCAGCTTGCCGGGGGCGGGGAGGAGCGGATCCGCCAGCAGGAGCACCGCGACCATCAAGAGCGAGGCCATGAGGGGCCAGAGCTGAGGCCGGATCATTTCCTCCGCGCGGCATTTCAAAGAGCGGATGACGAGGTAGTCGGTGGGGATCTTGGCGGCGAGGGCATTGATGACCATGGTCAGAGCGGTGCCCATCATGCCGAAGTGTTGGGTCATGGGGTAGATCATGGCCGCGAGCAGGATGGTTTTTCCAGCAAGAATCATCGTGACCAGCTCGGGGCGTCCGATGGCATAGAAGAAGGGGCCGCTGTTGCCTCCGATGGAGCGGATGAATCCAAACACGGCCAGCAGTTGAATGGCGGAGGTGGCGGGAATCCACCTGGGGCCGAGGATGCCGGCGGTCAGCGAAGGGGCGATGCAGATGAGGCCGGCGGAGAGCGGAGCGGAGAGCAGGGTGACCATCTGGATGGTGTGCAGATAGACCGAGCGCAGGCGGGCGGCGGAGTCCTGGATGGAGGCATAGGCGGGCAGGGCAATGCGGGAGACCACGTGCATGATTTCCGTGGCCGGCATGTTGGAGACGCGAAAAGCCATCTGGTAGAGGCCGAGAGAGGCCGTGCCCAGCAGGCGTCCCAGGATGATTTTGTCACCCTCCGAGAGCAGATAGACCAGGAACGATTGGCTGAAGACCCAGCGCCCAAAGCGGACCAATTCCTTCAGGTGTGTCCGGTCCAGGAGCAGGCGGGGGCGGTAGGGGTGGATCCGGTAGGAGATGACGCAGGACGCGAGCTGGCCCGCGAGCGCGCCCCAGACGAGCGCCCAGGCGGAGCCCAGCCACCAGGCCATGCCGGCGGAGACCAGCAAATCCGCCAGGCTTCCGCCAAAGGAATAATGGAACAGGGCCCGGTAATTGAGATCCTTGCGCAGGCAGATGACGCCCAGGCTGGTGCATCCCCGCAGGACCACGGAAAGCGCGAGGAAGCGTAGCATCAGGCCCGAGCGGGGGGACTGGAAGAATTGCGCCACCCAGCCGGCGGCCACAAACAACAGGAGAAAAAGGGCGAGACTGCGCAAGAATTGGACGGTCCAGACCGTATGCAGGAAGCGGCTGTCCGTTTCGCGGCGGCGGATGACGCTGATTTCCGCGCCGGTCTCGGTGAACATATCCAGAAAGGCGATGGCCAGCGAGGCCACTCCAAAGACGCCAAACTCGGCGGGGGAAAGCAGGCGCGCCAGGACGACCAGCCGGATCAGGCCCAGCGCTCGCTGGAAGATTTTTACGCCGATAATCCACACGCCGGCCCGTGCCGCCCGGTTGCGCAGAGCGGGCGGTTCCTGAGCCTCCGCTGGACGTTCGTTGTTCACAGGGTTCCTGCAGGCACATTCACCGCCGATTCAGGCTCCGGCTCCTCCAGATGCGGGATCAACAGCACCAGCCCCGCCAGCAACCAGAGCGGCTCCGCGATGCGGATGATGATGAAGCTGTTGGCGGTCAGGGCATGGACCATCATGGCCACCACCCCGCAAAAAAAGCCCATGGAGGCGCCTTTCAAATAGGGTTCCCGGGCGTTCTTATACGCGAACCAGACGCTTCGCAGGAGCTGGGCCATCATGAACAGAAAGGCAAAGAGCCCGAACACTCCGGTCTCCGCCAGCAGGCGGAAGTACTGGCCATCCACGAACAGGGTGCCCTTGACGCCGTGGCCGAACAAGGGTTTTTCCAGCCAGGCATTGACGGCCTGCTCATAGGAGACCACGCGGGCGGAGGCGGAGGGATCGAGATCCACCCCCGCGATTTGCACATGGTATTGCGTGCCTTTCCTGAAGGTGCCGGTCACCCGCTCCTGCACTTTTTCGGGAACCACAAAAATGCCGGCCAGGATGACCAGCACGGCCACGACGGAAACGGCGAGGATCACCATGCGCTGGCGGCTGATGAGCATGAAGGCGATCAAGCCCGCGAGCAGGGCGGTATAGGACGACCGGGAGAGCGTGAACAGAAACGGCGGAAACACAAACAGCAGGAGCAGGGAAAACAAGATGCTCACCAGCGGCCTTCGGTCGGTCAGCAGGATGCCGCCGGCCACGCAGGCCATGAGGGCCAGGTAGCCGCCAAAGGTGTTGGGCTCCGCATCGAATGGCGCGGAGACGCGGATGCCCTGGGCCATTTGGGAATATCCATAAATGGAAACCAGGAAGAGCACCACCAGCATGGCGGTGATCATTCCCCGGATGTCCTCCACTCTTCGAATGTGGGCCAGGATCATGAAAAACAGGAAGAAGTATTCAAAATACTTCAGGTTGTGAAAGAAGGCGACATCGAGCTTGACCTTTCCGTCAATGGCGCCGAGGAGGGTGCAGATGGTCGAGATGGCGATATAGTAGCCAATGGCGCCGCTGACCGGCGACTTCATGATGCCAAAGCTCTTGCGCAAATAGGCGGAGCGCAGGATCCACCCGATGCCCACGGCCACCAGGATCACGTCCTCCACCCGGATGACAATGCCGCCGCCCTCTCCGCTGGCCCGCGTGGCCTGCATGCCGCCTGCGCCGATCTCCGGGCTGAAGAGCATGGCAAAGATCACCACATACAAAGCCTGTGTGCCGCGAATGAAAGAGAAGCCCAGCGCCGCAAGGAAAAGCAGGGCCCCCGCGAAAATAGGCAGTTGAATCGTTTCGATGTGCCGGCTGAGAAAATAGCCTCCGCCGAGAGCCAGCATCAACAGCAACAGGCGGTTTCGCGCCTCTTTTTCAGTGGCCAATGAGGACATGGTTCAGTCCGCGTGCATCCATTTGAGCCGCCCCGTGCGCCGGCGGCTCACATTTTTTCCGGTTTGCCGTAGTAGCCGCGATAGTGGTGGAAATCAGCGCCCTCCGCCCAGCTGGAGCGGACATCATTGAGGACCAGTCCCGCCACCGTCCCCCCCACGTTTTGCAGGGACTTCAAAGCTCTCCGGACCGATTCCTTGGACGCCACGCCCACCTGGTCCACCAGCAACACCTGGTCCACCGCCTGGGCAATGATGACACTGTCCGGGACGGGAAGCACCGGGGTGCCATCCACCAGCACGATGTCAAATTCCTTCCGGACCTCCTCGAGCAATTGCTTGAACGTGGGCAGGGAAAGCCATTCCGCCGGCTGGATGGTGCGTCCGCCCGCCGTGATAAAGAACAGGTGGTCCAGGCCGGGCGCCGTGGCCAGCTCGAGCTGGCCGCCCTCATGCAGGGCGACATCGCGGAAATCCTTCACCGCTTCCTTCCAGGCGATTTCTCCGGCGAGGATGTTGGAAAGCCCTCGCTCGCGGTCCAGGCCGAAGATTTTGTACATCTGCGGCCGCCGCATGTTGGCACCGATCAGGAGCACTCGTTTGCCACCCTGCGCAAAGGCTGTGGCCAGGTTTGAGGTGGTGGTGCTCTTGCCTTCGGCGGGGCCGGAGCTGGTGACCAGAAAGACGTTGTTGCCGGTGCGTTCCATGATCAGCAGGAGATTGGTCCGCAGGATGCGATAGCCCTCGGTGGCCGGCGAGCGGGGCGCGAAGGGCACAATCAGTTCCCTGCGCCGTCCAGAGGCTTTTCCACTGCGCCGGCGGGGCAAGATCATTGAACTGGCGGCTCGCCAGAAGGACCCCATCGAGGCGACCCAGTGGGAATAGCGAATTCGATCCCAGTAGCTTTCCGGGCGCAGGGGAACGTCAATGGTGTCCGGGGAGAAGTGGGGGATGACGCCCAGCACCGGCAGTTTGAAGGTTTCCTCGATCTCCGCCAGCGTCCGGATGGAGGTGTCCAGGCTGTCGGAAATAAAGGCCAGCACGACGCCCAGCATCAGGCCCAGCAGGCCGCCGGCAAACAGGCCTCGCGCCTGGCTTCGGGTCATGGCCACGCCCTTGGACGGGGGTTCGATGATCTGGACGACCTCGCTCTTTTTCCCGGTGGCAATCTTGGCCTCTTCCAGCTTGCGGGTAAAGAACAGGCTCATTTCCTCCGCAATGGTCTTCTGGTTCTGGTATTCCGAGATTTGAACCTGGCGTTCGAAGGATTGTTCGAGATTGTCCTGGATCTTTTTTTGGAGGACTTCAATCTGATCCTTGAGCTGGCGGATTTCCGGATATTCCTCCGTGTAGTTGCCCGTGCCGCGCAGGGCCTGCAGGCGGATCTCCAGCTCCAACAGCCGGTTTTTCAGGAGGCTGGCCTCATCCGCCCCCTCCGTGGTGGCCAGCATCCGCGGGCCCATTTTTTCCCAGAGCGCCGCTTCCTGCTGTTTCAGATTGGCCAGCAGGAGATCGCGGGATTCCTTGATGGTATTGTAGATCTCCTCCGCCGTGCTGGCCATGGCCTGGTCATGATGAAGCATGAAGGCTTCCAACAGCGCACGGTTGCGTTGCTGGGCTTGCTCCGGGCTGGCGCCCTTGGTCAGGACATCCAGCAAATCCGTGTTCTCCACCTGCGTGACCCGCACGGAATTTTTAAAGGCGGCGATCTCGGCGTCGCCTGGATTCTCCATGGCCAGCAGGCGGCTGGACGCATTGCTGATGACGACATAGCTGGTCATTTCATACAGGTAATTATCAATGGGGTTGCCTCCGCCCATGAGCATTTCGTCAAACATGCCGGCGAAGGTCATCAGCCGCTGAATCTTGATCCGGGAACGGCTGTCGTAGACCGTGGCTTCCCGCCCGGTGAAGTAATGGGTCAGGAGCAGGGTGAGAAGGGCGGTGGACAGCACCAGCCCCTTGCGCCGTAGAATGACGCGTAAATAATCGCTAAACACCAGTTCTTCGCGGGCCATAATTCATCCTGCTTTTTTCGTTCCTGCGGCTGGAGCCGCGTTAATCCATCACCCGGTCATACACCCAGTAGGCATCCCGGACGGAAACAATCGGCATCAAGAATAAAGAGATGAAATCGGCGATTTCCCACAGTTTCTTGGGGGAGACATAGATGGCATCGTTGGCGGCGAGCATCATGTTCTGGCTCAGGTCGCGGCCCCGGAGGATGTCATCCATCCGGACGCGAATGACCTCCGGTTTCTGGCGGTCGCCCCGCACCAGGAAGACCGTCTTGTTGGCATAGCGCGTGAAGTCGCCCGCCATCGCCAGCACATCGCGCACGCGCAGGCCGGGTTGCACATTGTAGAGGCCGGGGCGGTTGACGAAGCCCATCACCACGACGTGATTGCCCAGTTCGATGCCCTCCCGCTGGTCGCGGCTGGAGACTTTTTCGCGATGGATGTTGATGACCACATAGGCATCCTGCAGGAAGCGATTGACCTCTTTGTTCAGTTGTTCCGTCAGGCTCACCGTGGTCTGGCCGGCGACCTTGATGGCGCCCAGATGCGGGAGAAAAACCTCGCCCGTATCCGGCACCAGGGTTTCAACGGGAAAGCCGGACAATTGAGAGACGCGGTCCTTGAGCCAGACATCCAGCCGGAGGCGGTCTCCGGGGCGGATGGCCAGGAGATGCTGGGGCGGCTCGGGTTCCTGCGTGGTGGCGGCAGGCTTGTTCGCCAGCAGGAGGGCTTCCTGTTGTTGTAGCAGGGTCAGCTCTTCAGAGGCATTTTGTGGCGTCGCCGGGCCTGCCTGGGGCCCGGTGCAACCCGCCACCATCACCACCAGCAGGGTGGCGCCAAGTATCCGTCTGATCATGGATGGATTCATTCTGTCTTCTCCGCCCCTCAAGGCAACAACCTCGCGATGGACAACAGGCCGTTTTCCTTTAAATCAATGATTCGTTGCAGGGTGGGGTGATTGCCGTCCCCGTCAATAATCACCTGCACCACCGGACGCAGGGGAAAGCCGGGATTCAGCCGGGTCACCTGGCAGACGGAGCGATTGGTCAGCTCCACCATGGCCCCAATGGTGTAAAAGCCCTTGTGAGAGAGCACGGTCTTGAGCAGGTCATAGTCAAAGGCCTTCCGGTAGGCCACCAGCACATCGAGGATGCTGGAGATGCCCCCCCCATTGACCGTTCCGGAAGCGGCCGCCGCATTGTTTTTGGCCAGCGCCAGCTCCACAATGTTGGCCAGCGCCAGGATCTGACTGCTCCGGTCGAATTCGTCGCGGCTGATTTGGGCGGGATAACCCTGCCCGTCACTGCGCTCATGATGCTGGGAGATCATTCGGACCACATCGTCCGGGACCTGGATTTCCCTTGCCATTTCGACACCCAGAAAAACGTGTTCCCGGCGCTTGGGATTGGCCTCGTCCAGCAGAAGGCTCTGTCCATTGGGCATGCGCAGGAAGCCCACGTCATGCAAGAGGCACGCGCCGCCCAGTGCCTGAATGGAGCTTCGGTCCATCGAGGCCGCCGTGGCCAGATCCATGGCAATCAAGGCGGTATGCACACTATGCCAGCAAAGCCTTTTTTCCGGTGCGATTTGGGTGTAAATGGGGGGGGCGATGCTTTTCCCGGAGGTGACGACATCGTCCAGCTCCATCGCGATGCTTTGAATCATGGGCCAGACCGTTTCCGGGTTGCGCTGAGTTCCTGAAAGCTGGCCGAAGACCGTGCAGAGGCAGTGGGCGGCCCGGTCCACAATGGACTCCTTGGAGCGGGGGACACTGATGCCCAGTTCCTCGGCGGCCTGGTAGATGCCCACAGGGGTGCTTTCATAGAAGGTGTCGGTTGCGGAT
>CAZFSE010000086.1:11238-17541 GCA_964521805.1 uncultured Verrucomicrobiota bacterium | reverse complement strand
GTGGCCGCGGGCATCAAGGGTGTGCTGAATTTCGCCCCCGTGCCGTTGAAAGGCTCGGAGCAGTGCTTTGTCCATAACATCAACATCGGGCTGGAGATTGAGAACCTGTTCTATTATGTTCGTTTTGCGCAGAAGGCGGAAGAGGGCGGGGGCTGGCCCAAGCCATCAAAAAAAACGCCGGCGCCATAACCTGACCCATGGGGATGATCATGAGAAATGATGCGCCACATTCTGTGCTGGTGGTCGATGACGAGCCCGCGATTCTGATGCTGGTGGAACACCAGTTGAGCGGCCTGCCGTTCCTGGTGATTCCCACGCCCTCCGGAGCGGAGGCCATTCATATCCTCCAGTCCCGGTCCATTTCCGTGCTGATCAGCGATTTGAACATGCCGCTGATTGACGGCCATGCCGTGCTCACGACGGCCCGCAAGGCCGATCCCAACACCGTCTCCATCGTGCTGACCGGCTCCACCGACCAGACGCAGACCATCCGCGCGATCAACGAGGGTGGCATCTGGAAGTTTCTGATCAAGCCCTGGGAGAAGGAGGATCTGGTCGGGGCCGTGTGCGAGGCCGCCAAGCTCTATGCCAGCCGCACCCATCAACAACGGCAACTGGAGAGCCTGGCACAGGATGTGCACACCTCGCTCGGGCCCGCCGATACCAAGCGCCTGGCCCATGGCACCCTGGCGGAGGACGGAGCGCTGGAGAAAAGCCGCATGGCGCTGTCCAACAACCGCTACCTGCTTAAGAGCATCATCGGCCAGGGCGGATTGGGCACGGTGTATCTGGCCGAGGACCGCCTGCTCAACCTGCCGGTGGCCATCAAGGTCCTCAAACCCAGCTTTACACGCGATGCCCATGCCCTGGCCACCCTGCGGCAGGAGGCGCGCATCGCGATGCAGTTGTCGCATCGCCACATTGTGCGCATCCACAACCTGCAGGAGGATGGCGGCCTGCATTTTTTAGTGATGGAATACGTGCCCGGCCACACCCTCTGGACCATCCTTCAGCGCTACAAGAAACTCCCGCTCGACACGGTCCAGCAGATTGTCCGCGTCTGCGCCGATGCGCTGGGCTATGCCCACCGGCACAAGGTCATTCACCGCGATCTCAAGCCCTCCAACCTTCTGCTGGATGAAACCGGCGTGCTCAAGGTGATTGATTTTGGCACCGCCGCGCTCAAGGGCGCTCCGGAATTTTTTAGCGACAAGATTGCCGGAACGCCGGTGTACATGAGTCCCGAGCAGGTGCGAGGCCGCCCGCTGGATGAGCGGACGGATGTGTATGCGATGGGGGCCATCACGTACGAATTGCTGACGGGCAACCCGGTGTTTCCCCATGCCACGGAGGACTGGGAATCGCTGGCCCATGCGCGGAGGGTGATCCAGGGGCTTCCGGACCCGATCACCTGTGTGATCGAGAAGGCCATGGCGATTGATTCCCAGCATCGCTGGGCCTCGGTGGATGATTTTGCGAGGGCTTTGCTGGAGGTGGATAGTGGAAAAGGAAATTTGAAATGAAGCTGATGGAACTTTTGAAGGCCGCGGAGGCGGAAATCCTGGCGGGTGCGGACGTGCTGGAGTCCTGCGACGTCAAGCGGGTGATCGCCTCGGATCTGATGAGCGATGTGCTGATGATGGATGCGGAGCGCCCCTTGCTGGTGACCTCGCTCGCCACGGATCAGAGCCTGCGCACCGCCCATGTCATGGATGCGGTGGGCGTGCTGATTGTCAATGGGAAGGCCCTGCCTACCAGCATGGCCCGGGTGGCCGGCGAACTGGGCCTGGTTCTGGCGCGCACCCGCCTGCCCAAGTTCGAGGCGTGCGTGCGGATGGGCCGCCTGCTGGAGCCCGCATGAGAGTGGTCCCCATCATTCCCTCGCAGTCGCCCCTGCTGTTGCTGGAACTGCTGTTCAAGCTTAGAATTCGCGACGTCATGACCCGGGACCTCATCACCGTCCGCCGCGCCGACACCCTGCGGACCGTTCAGCGGCTGATGAAGCACAACAGCATCACCGGCGTTCCCGTTGTTGAGGACGGGCGTCTTTTTGGCATTGTCAGCATTGATGACATCATCAAGGCGCTCGATGAAGGGCACATTGAAGACCCCGTGGAGCGCCGCATGTCCACGCAGGTGGTCGTGGTGCAGGACGACATGCCGCTCTCGCTCGCGGTCACCTATTTCAGCAAGTATCCTTATGGGCGGTTCCCGGTGCTCAACCGTGAGAACGAAGTCGTCGGCATCATCACCAGCCGCAATATCAACACCTCGATTCTGCTGGAATTGTTTAAGGAGCTCAACCGGATGGAATCGCAGGCGCTCGACGTGCGGACGACGGATACCGGGCGCCTGCTGAAGGTGCACCACATCAAACAGCACGACTTCGAGAACGCCGGCAAGGCCTCCAATGAGCTGAAGAATGAACTGCAAAACCGCCACGTCGAGCCCACGATCATCCGCCGCATCGCCGTGGCCTGCTACGAGCTGGAGATGAACCAGGTTGTGCATTCCGAGGGCGGGACGCTGACCTGCCATATCACGCCCGAGGAGGTCCAGATCACCGCCCAGGATTGGGGGCCCGGCATTGAGAATGTCGAGCTGGCCATGACGGAGGGGTATACGACCGCCAACGACTGGGTCAAGTCCCTGGGGTTTGGCGCCGGCATGGGCCTGCCCAATGCGAAGCGCGTTTCCGATGAGTTTCACATCCACTCGGCCATGGGCGTGGGCACCACCGTCAAGGCCGTCGTGCATCTGCCGCAACACAAGGAGAAGACGCCATGAACCCACTGGACTTGAAGCAACTGCCCGGCATCGAATTGGTTCAGCCGGAAGGCGCCGGGGAGCCGCTCACCGGGGGCTACACCTCGGACTTGCTCAGCGACGTGGTCGCGAATGCCCCGGCCGGATCGGTGCTCATCACCATCCAGGCCCACAAGAATACCGTGGCCGTGGCTACGCTCGCGGGCATCCGCGCGATCATCATCTGCAACAACCGCCCGATCCCTTCGGATATGCAAGACGCCGCCCGCCAGGAAAAGATTCTGCTGTTTCGTTCGCCGGCGCACCAGTTCGACGTCTCCACCCAGGTGTATGATTTGTTGCGGGCCTCATGATCTTCCGCGCCGATCTGCATATTCACTCCTGCCTGTCCCCCTGCGCCTCCCTCGAGATGTCGCCCCGGGCCATTGCGCGGCAGGCCCGCGCCGCCGGCCTCAATGCCGTCGCGCTGGCCGATCATAACAGCGCCCTCAACACCCCCGCCTTGCAGGCCGCCTGCCGGCGGGAGGGCCTGTTTTGTTTCCAAGGCTTGGAAGCCGCCACCCTCGAGGAGGTTCATGTCCTTTGCCTGTTCGATGATCTTTCCGCCGCCCTTGAGCTTGGCCGCGAACTCCTGGCCCGCCTGCCGGACGTACACAACCTTCCCGAAAAATTTGGTGACCAGGCCGTGGTGAATGAACACGACGAGGTCGAGCAACTGGTCGAGCGCTATCTCGGCAACGCCACGGATATTCCCTTTGCGGAGTTGAAGGAACGGGTGCAGGCACTCGGCGGGCTCTTCATCCCCGCCCATGTCGACAAGCCCGTCTTCAGCGTCACCTCCCAACTGGGCTTCCTGCCGCCCGGCGACTACCCGGCCCTCGAGGCCACGCGTTTTCAGTACCGCCGCGTGCTGGAGGAGCAGGGTGGGGGACTCCCCGTCATCTGCAATTCCGATGCGCACAACGTGGAGGATATCGGCGTTGTGTACAACGAATGGGAGGCGGAGGAATGGTCCCTCGACTCCTTTCGGGACGCCTTGAAACGCCGCGCCGTGACGGTGCGGCTCCGCCCGCTTCCGTGACCTCCGGGCCCCTCTAAAAAATGTTCCAACCCTTGGAACTTTTTTTTGGATTTTTTCCAACCCTTGGAACTTTTTTTGGGCGCGGGCGGATGCCGGAGAAAAGGCGGACAAAAAAACCTCAAAAAACAAATTGACAAAGTTTATCAATTCGGGTTGAATCGCCCCCAGAAATGGAGGACCTATGAAATTGGAACGTTTTGATGGAAACCCGATCCTGGAGCCTCTCCGGGGTTCGTCGTGGGAGAGTTTGTGCGTGTGCAACCCGGCCGCCTGGCAGGATGGGCGCAAGGTGTCCCTGTTGTACCGGGCATCGGCGGCGGATGCCCGCCATGTCATCCGGTTTGGGCTGGCGGAGAGCCGGGATGGCTTCCGCTTCAAGCGAGTGTCCGCGGAGCCTGTCTTTGGCCCCAGCCAGGATGGCTTTGATGCCGGGTGTGTGGAGGATCCCCGCGTTGTCCGCTTTGGCAAGGTCTTCTATGTGACCTATGCCGCGCGCCTCTTTGCGCCCGGAAAATATTTTGAGAAGGTGCCCTTGACCCGCTATGTGCCGGCGGCCTTTCGCCCGGCGTCCGCGCCCGCCGCCGCCCGGGAAAACCTGACCCGCAGCGGGCTGGCCGCCACCCGTGACTTCAAGACATGGCTCCGGCTGGGGCCGATCACGCCCGCCGATGTGGATGACCGCGACGTGGTGATCTTTCCGGAAAAAATCGGAGGGCAGTATGTGATGATGCACCGCCCGGTGGACTGGGTGGGCCGGGGGTATGGATGCCGGCGCGCCTCGATCTGGATGAGCCGGTCCAAGGATTTGCTCACCTGGAGCGAAGATCATTTGCTGGCCCAGCCGGAGCAGGAATGGGAAGAGCGGAAGATCGGCGGGAGCACCCCGCCCATCAAGACCCCCGCAGGCTGGCTGACGCTGTATCATGCTGTGGACCGGAAGAAGGTCTATCGCGTGGGGGCCATGCTCCTGGACCTTCACGACCCGCGAAAGATTGTCGCCCGCCTTCCGCATCCCATCCTGGAGCCGGAGGAGGAGTACGAGCGCCAGGGGCTGGTAAAAAATGTGGTCTTTCCCTGCGGGAATATCGTGCGGAATGGCCGGCTCTTTGTCTATTATGGCGGGGCGGATACCTGCTGTTGCGTGGCGACCGTGGAACTGAACAAACTGCTGGGAGAATTTCTCAAGCACCGCGTGCGGTAAGGAAGGATGAACGGATGCGGGGATGTGCTGTATGGCTGGGCCTGGCCATCCTGCCTTGGCTGGCAGGTTGCCGGTCCATCTCCTGCCGGAGGGATGCGAATATGAACAAACCGATGCTGATTGCACATTACATGACGTGGTATCAAACACCCGAGGTCTCCGGTTCCTGGGGGTTCTGGAAGGTCAACCGTCCGGGTATTGACGAAGCCTTCTGGCATGATCCGGACCGTGTGGACGAGCGGGGCTGGCGCGATGTGGCCTCTGTGTACCATCCCGTTATTGGCCCCTATGATTCCGGCGATCCAGCCGCCTGCGAATATCACATCCTGCTCGCGCGGCTGGCGGGGATTGATGCGTTCATCTGTGACTGGTACGGCTTTGAGCCCTTTGAGGAGCATCCCTACGACGCCACGGGATTTGCCGCCCTGTTGCGAAAGGCCGGCGATCTGGGGTTCAAGGTCGCCGTTTGCTGGGAGGACCGCTCCATGTTTCTGGGCGCCACCACCCGGGGGGAAGCGGTTCAAAACGCGCGACGCACCTTGGCGCGGATGAACGAGGAATACTTCACCTCACCGGCCTATCTGCGCATGGAGGGCCGCCCGGTGCTGATGAATTTCGCCTGGGAGGAGCCCAGCCCGGCCCTGCGCTCCACCTCGTTCTCGGCCTCCGAGTGGGATGCCATTTTGAATGGAACCCAGCCCCGCCCCCTGTTCATTCATGATTATCACACCCATCACAACCTTCATGAATTCACGGGCTATGACTCGGTTGCCCCTTGGGGCTCCTGCCTGCAGGGCCGCACCGATGTCCCCGAATTTTGGAACCAGGCGCGCGCCTCCCTAGGCCGCGGGCGATTTTCCTTCCTCTCCGGCACCGTGCGCCCGGGCTTCGACAACCGGGGGTGCGGTGGGTGGGGGAACGACATCACGACCGATGACCGGCGCGATGGACAGGCCTACCGGGAGATTTGGGAGAATGTCGCGCGCCAGAACGTCAGCTTTATCCAGATTGCAACCTGGAATGACTGGAACGAGGGCGGGACCATCGAGCCCGCCCGCGAGGGCGTGGCGCATGCCAGCGTGCCGGCGGAGGGCTATGGCTACCGGGAGCTGGAAGTCACGCAGGAGTTTTCCGCGCGGCTCAAGAATGTGCCCATGAGCCGCGAGGCCCTGCGCTGGCCGGAGGCCCTGTACGGCCTTCGCCTGCGGATTCGCGCCCTGCCGCCCGGCCCGGAGCGAACGAGCCTGGAACAGGA
>CAZFSE010000086.1:0-11138 GCA_964521805.1 uncultured Verrucomicrobiota bacterium | reverse complement strand
CTGGATGGCTGGCGGTTCAATGCCCAGGATCCCGGCATGGGCGCCAAGGTCGAGACGCCGGAGCCCTCCGTGATTCGCATTGCCCAGGATGGAGAAGGCACCTGGGGCAAGGCCACTTTCTATATCACCGACGTGGATATTGAAAAAAATCCCATCATCGAAGTCAAAGCCA
Source organism: uncultured Verrucomicrobiota bacterium (assembly GCA_964521805.1). GTDB lineage: Bacteria > Verrucomicrobiota > Kiritimatiellia > CAIQIC01 > GWF2-57-35 > CAZFSE01. The sequence goes on along the minus strand of CAZFSE010000086.1, from coordinate 10,966 downwards.
ACAAGTGCGACATGGGGAGTGCCTGGACCCTGCAGGTGGCGCCGGCGGACTGGTCGGAGTTCATTACCGTCATCCCCCGCAACAGCGCCCATGGCACACGGGATGGCAATATCTGGAAGGCGGTGAAAGCCTCAAAGAATGCCGACGCATGGAAGGGTTCGACCTCCTTCAACCTGGTGATTGTGATCGAGGGAAAAAACAAGTCCGCCTGGTTTGACTCTTTCTGCATCCGCGCCAAGAAATAAGAGCAGATTCCAGATTTGATCTTGCGCAGGCGGATGATTGTTTTTATCATCCGCCTGTTTCTTTTAACCGGCAGGAGCCGCATGACAACAAACGATACGAGTGGCAAGGCAGATCGCAGTCCCAACATCTATGACGTGGTTCGCCAGGCGGGCGTTTCCATCGTCACCGTTTCGCGGGCGTTTAACAATTACCCGCACGTCAGCCAGCGGATGCGTGACCGGGTCCTTCAGGCGGCGCGCGAAGTGGGCTATAAGCCGCGCGTGGTCTCCAAGCGCCGCATGCTCGCCGTGATCGTCGGCCATCTGGACCAGGTCAGCGCGGGGGACTACAAGACCCGCCTCATCACGCAGATCATTCAGGCCGCCGCCAAAAAGGATTTCCTGGTGGAGTTTATTCCGTTTGACACCCTGGACCTGGCCACCCAGCACCATGTGGATGGGATTATCGAGGTCGGGTTGACGGGCGCCGAGGTCCTCCAATTGACGACCCTGCCCAAGGTTCCGGTATTGCTCACCAACAACCAGAGCCCGCGCAAGAGCTGGGCGGCCGTTTGTTCCGATCATTTTGGGGAAGGCCAGATGGCCGCCGCGTATCTGCTGGAGCGGGGCCACCGGCGCCTGGCCCTCGTGTTGGACGAGCGAAAGGGGTGGGGGCCTGAACAACGCCAGGCGGGCGTTATAAATGCCCTCGAAAAGGCCGGCCTGCCGGCGGAGTCGGTGGTCTTTTACTCCGCCGACGAACATCCTCCCCTGCAAATGGCAAAAGCCATGTTGGAGGCTCGTTGCACCGCCGCCCTGCTGTTTTCTGACAATGCCGGGCTCGCCGTTGCGGACGCCCTGTCCAATGAATTGGGCAAACGGATTCCTGAGGAGATTTCCATCATCGGCATCGAAAGCAAATCGGTCAGTGGGTTCCTCACTCCCCGGTGGACCACCATCGAACAGCCCCTGGCCAGAATGGCGGCGGCCTGTGTGGATTTTGTGGATGGGAAAATCCGAAAGAAGCAGGTCCGCCCGCCCGCCCCCTTTCCCAGCCGGCTGGTGGTGCGGCAATCCGTGCAGACCCTCGCATGAACTGCGCGGAATGTGCGCCTGCCCGGGCCATCCCTTCGGGGGAGAACGCGATGCGGACGTCCGCCCTTTTGCCCGCTCCCGGACCTGCGGCCAAAAATGAGCGGGGCGGATGATTGCCAGGCTGAGTGGTTTCATGGTAACTTCCACCCCGGTTTTAATCGTTTACAAAATGACGCGCCCCTGCTGACGGCCCTTTTCAGCGCCGGGGCGGCTCAAGATGGAGAACAGACGTGATCAAGGCTTGTACGTTGGAAAAAGGCACGGTGGTGGAGATTGACGGGGTGCCCCACGTGGTGGAACAGCTCAAGGTGCAGACCCCGTCGGCCCGCGGAGGCTCGACGCTTTACAAGGTGCGCTACCGCAATGTGCAGACCCGGCAGAAGCTGGACCAAACCTACCGGGGGGACGACGCCTTGAAGGAGGCAGATTTTGAAGCCCGCGAGGCGCAGTTCCTTTACCAGTCCGGCGATCAGTATGCCTTCATGGACCTGGCCGATTACAGCCAGTTGGAATTGCACAAGGATGAGGTGGAAGAAAGCATCCCCTACCTGATCGACGGGCTGGAGGGCATCAAGCTGATCCTCTCCGGCGAAAAGGTGCTGGGCATCCAACTGCCGGATGTCGTGGAGATGACCATCCTGGAATGCGACCCCTCCATGCGAGGCGCCTCCGCCACCTCCCGCACCAAGCCCGCCCAATTGAATGCCGGGCTCGTGGTCCAGGTCCCGGAATACATCGCCCCCGGCGAGAAAATCCGCGTGGATACCCGCACCAACACCTTTGTCTCCAGGGCGTAGGCCCTACAACAGGCGGGCGCGCGGCGGTCTGTAGAAAGCCACGGGCCACGTCCTGAGCGGAGTGCATCAGTTTCCCAAGGTGGAATCGGACGCGGACGCAACCGGATTTTTCGAAGGATCACTCATGAGGATGGAAAAACGTTTTCTGGCGTGGTGAGCTGGTCTTTCATGCCCAGCGCGGATTGGCGGGCCTTGAAGGTCAGGCCGGGCGTGGTGGAGGCCCCCAGTTTTTCCATCAGGCGGGCCTTGTAGGTGCCGATGGTCTTCGCTCCAATGCCAAGAGATTGGGCGATTTCCTTGTTCCCCAGCCCCCGTCCAATCATCTCAAACACCTGCAGTTCACGGTCGCTGAGGCTGTTGAGCTCCTGCTTGAGCCGGGCTTCGGGCGAGAGCACGCCGCTGGATTCGAGAAGGATCCGGGTGGTCATCCGGTCACTGACGACGACATGGCCGGCGGCAATCCGGCGAAGGGCGGCCAGGATGGTGGCAATCGGCTCTTCCTTCATCAGGTACCCGCGGGCGCCGGCCTGCAACAGGCGCTGGGCATAGATCTCTTCGTCGCACACCGAGAGCACCAGGGTGGGGGGGAGGCATTGGGCCGCTTTCAGCTCGGTGAGCAGGGTCCAGCCATTGCCATCCTTGAGGTTCAGGTCGAGCACCATCAGGCTGGGCTTCAGGACGGGCACTTGTTTCCGGGCAGAATGCCAGCTGTCGGCCTCGCCGCAAATCCGAAGGTCCGGTTCCTCCGCGATTGCATCACAGAGCCCTTTACGCGTGGTGGGATGGTCGTCCACGACAAACACGTTTATAGGTTTTTGCATTTTCACGGGCCTGACAATCTGCTGGGCGGGCTGACCGGCTTGCACGTCTTGGTTATGAGAACAGCAAGGTCACCCCTTCTTTTTGGAGATGGGATTGACGGTTGTCAACGCGCCAAATCGCGAAAAATCCTGGTCCATGGTCCACAATTCCGTTACACCGTTGTACAAACAAATGGTGGCGACGGCGATCATGTTCCGCGGCCCTCATAGGCGGCTTGCCGGATGCTGTCCCAGGAGGCGCCGCGAAATTGTGGCGACAATCCCTTCCCCTTGAAGGTGACTGGCTTGATTGAATCGGACGACTTTTTGTCCTTGGCCTCCAGCATGCATTCCAATCCCTGTTCGACCAATTCCTTCAGTGCCATATGCTCCTGATGAGCCAATTCTTTGGAGCGGATGAAAATATGGTCAGCAATATCAATCGTTGCTTTCATGCATAAAGCAAAATATGGCCTTATATACTGGAAGTCAAGATGAGCGTGGCCCCTGGCCGGTGGTCAGGACTCCGCCAGCGGCAGGCTGAGGGTCAGGACGGCGCATTGGCCCTCGGGCCTTGCCAGCTCGAAGTGCGCGCCGATCAGGCGGGCCCGCATGGCAATCTGCCGAAGCCCCAGGCCGGGGACGATCTCCTGTCCGGCGGGGAGGGGCGTTCCGTTACTGCTGACGGACAGCACGAGCTGGCGGTCCTGCTGGACAATATCCATCCACACGGTGGTGGCCTTGGCGTGATGGATGGCATTGGCGGCTCCCTCGCGCATGATTCGGTACAGATGGACGGATTGGTCGCGTGTGAGAAACCCGAGATCGGAGCTGATGCTGACTTCCACCGTCACCTGAAACAGGTGTTCCATGCGGCTGGCCAAGGCGGCAAGGGCATCCGGAAGATTGTCCACGTCAAGATCGTGCAAGGTCAATTCGTGGGAATAGGCTCGCGCGAGGCGTGCGAGGTCTACCGCCTGCTGGCCGATTTTTTCCAATTGCGGTGCGAGCGCGTTACCCGGGGCTGTGATGCCCTTGGTGAGGGTCTCCGTCATGCGGGAAAGGCCGATCAGCTCCTGGCAGAGCCCGTCGTGGATGTCCTGGCCGATGCGGCGGGCCTCGCTTTCGGCGGCGGTCAGGGTTTCGGCGATGGCCTGGCGCAATTCCTCCTCCCGGCTGGCGATGAGCGAGGAAAGGCGTTCGTTGGCGTCAGACAATTCCTGCTGGGTTCGCTTGAGGCGCGTGATGTCATGCGCCGCCCCGACATACGCCAGCAATTTGCCCTTTTTGTCTTTCACCGGAATGATGCTGGACGTGTGCCAGAAGACGTCACCGTTCTTGTGGATGACGCGATACTCCGCGCCGGTCTGTGGGGCGCCGGTTTTGACCACGCGATCAAGAAACTCGAAGCAGGCGGCATGATCTTCGGGCAGGACCAGCACGCTGAAATTCCTGCCGATGACCTCGTCTGGCGCATGGCCCAGCACGAGTGGCCAGTTCGGCGAGACGTAGGTCATGATCCCGTCGGGGTTGATGGTGTAGAGCAGGGCGTGAGCATGACGAAGCAGAAGCGCGTTGCGTTCTTCCATGTCCAGCGGAATGGAGGCGATCAACCGGTAGCGGAACATGGCCACGGAGAGCAGGAGGGCTGAGCAGAAGAAGCCCAGCAGGGTCAGGTTGATGTGCTGGTGCGGCATGAGGCGGAACAGGTAGGGGGCATTCATGACGAGCGGCGCGCAAAAGGCCAGCAGGAGCAGGAAGAGTTGGGTTCGTTGCCTGCCCTGGGCGGAACGCAGAGGTTTTGCCACCAGAAAGATCGCCAGGAAAATGACGAGATAGGTGTACAGAAAGAACAGCAGGTAGAACGGCCCGCGCTCCTTGGCGAGAATGCTTAGAGAGGAACTCGGTTCCAGCCAGGTCCGGGTGTAATACAAATGATGCCACGCATTGGTCCAGTTCAGGAACAGCGTCATGGTGGGAATCGAGAAAAGGGCCGCCAGGGGAGCGGGGCGGAGCCATCGGTCGTGGCCGGTCAGCGCCAGGGCCGTCACCAGGATGAGGGGAATGATAAAGGCGGCGCCGAGATATTCCACGTTGTTCCAGAAAAGTTTCTGGTGCAACGCTGTCGCGGAAAGATTCAGGCCATAGGCCAGGCTGGAGAGTCCCACGGCGGCCAGCAACAGGCAGAGCGCCATGGCGCCCCGCGCTGGACGCCAGTGCCAGGCCTGCGCCGCCAGGGTCAAGGCAATGCCGGCGGAAAAAAATAGTATGACCACATAGGCATGCATGGGCGGTCAGGCTATCGAATGCCCGTTTCCGTTGTGAAGCTTTTTGCTTGGTTGTTCAGCGGCTCATTCCAGATTCTCCAAGTCCGCCAGATCCTGATGTCGTCCGGCAATGCGCTTGGTGGCTTTTAAATCATGAAGGCCAATAAAGCTAATGCTGATTCCGTCCACGTCAACCGTTGTGCGGCTCGCGTAGGCCGTTTCAAAATCCATGCCCGTAATGCCGGTGATCAAGTCTATGCGATTGGGAGGATAGCCCAGCTGAATAACTTGCTCAGATCCCGTGAAATCCGCCTCGGAAAGGCCCAACGAGGAAAACCCGAAAGCATTTAACACCCTGATCATACTGGCCGCGTTGGCGGGATCGTTTCCGACCCAGAGGTCAATGTCCTTGGTGTATCGCGGATGTCCATGAAAGGCCACCGCATAGCCCCCCACCACAAGGTACCGCACATTATGTTCGTTTAATAATGCAATAAACTCTTTGAAGTCCTGGCTTAGCATCCGTGTGCCTCCAAGCGTGATAGTCTTGCCGGATTGTTTCCAGCGCCTGCAGGCGCTGGGCGGGCGTTTTTGCGAGCCAATAAAGCCGGTCCCGAGAGGGCTCGCGCAGACCTTGAATGGAAATGACTCGTTCGATCATGTTACACCATCTAGGCCCATATATAACCATGTTATTATCTTGTTGGCACGTCTTATTCTCGATAGCAACGGACTAAACGCCCTGGACTTTGAAGCCCATGGACAGGGCCGCGCTGGCGAGTTGAACGTCGTGGGTGAGGAAGGCGTCGAGGCCCTGCTCGTCACGGATGCGAAGGGCCGTGGACAGATGAAGGGCGTCGAGGGTGCCGATGGGGGTCGGGAACGATTCGCCGGCGCGGGCGAGCACGGCTTCGGTGATGGGGTAGATGTTGAAATGGTCATGCACAAGGTCAATGGCTTGCCGGATGCGGATCAGTTCGGTGTCGGCATGCCGGGCCTCCCGCCGAACCCGCTCCAGCACACGCAAGGCCTCGATCTGCCAAAGCCGGGAGGCATACGCCTCCGTCCATCGGCCCCACAAGGGCAGAGGCCGGGGTTCGCCGAACAGCACGCGGACGGCGATGGAGGTATCCACGTACACTTTCATCGCCGGCTCCGGTCTTCGTACAGATACTGCTCGGCGGAGGCCTTTGGATCGCGCTTAAGACCCTTGAGCTTGCGGATGGCGGCGGCTGGAACTTTGCTTTCGCGAACAAGCCAGCCCGCCGTGGGTTCCGGCGACAGCCGGGCGACAGGACGCCGGTGCGATGTGATCACGACCTCCTCGCCCTGCTCAACGACATGCAGGTAGGCGCTCAACTTCTGTTTCAGTTCGGCCACGTTGACGTTTTTCATGGACATAGACTAGACCCTATATGGACATATTGTCAACGTGTTTTCAACCGGTTTCAGACGGGCCACCGGCTTGCCGCGGAGGGCTTACAAATTCCGGGTTTTGTACGAAATACGCACAAAAAAATCAGCCTCATGACTGACATACAGGCGCGGGGCCGGCTGGTAGGTTATTGCGCATGTTCTGCCATGACCAACAACCAAAGGCCTCTCCCTTTCCCGTGGTGGCCACGCCGGACTCCATCGCCACCGCTGTATTCACGGCCACCCTGATGGTCAAGGGGGACTATCGCCACGCCGCCGTCCGGCGCTCGTGGCGGGAGTTGCTGATGGCCGAATTGCTGGGCAATGGCCTGCCGCTTCATGAGCAGGCCCATCTGCGGAGTTGTCCCCAGGCCTTCTCGATCTGGAGCCTGGTCCTTGTGCGCGTGGTGGAAGACGATGAGGATAAAAGCGCATGCCTTGAAAGCTTGAAAGCCGGCCTGCGGGAATGCCTCCTGCCGCTGGGGATGCTCATTGATTTTAACTCATCGCTGGTGCTGGATGGAATTACACGGGTGAATTTGAAGGCGGTGGTGGACGCTGTGGATGTAAAAGAAAAAACAGGAGGGTCGTTCGATGAATACTAACAGGACGTCCGGATGTTCGGTGGTTTTCCAAGCCTTGGAAAAAACGAGAAAAGAGTTTCCAACCCTTGGAAAAATCGCCGGGATTTTTTCCAACCCTTGGAAAATCGGTTGGACGGCCTTGCTGGCCTTCCTCGTGTCATGCGCGGTCAGCATGGGGGCCGGTGATGTAGTCCCCTCGAGCGGTCCCCGTGCGGGTGGGAACATGGTGCTGGTCACCAATGCCGTTCCAAACATCGGGGACGGGTCGGATATCACCAACGTGCTGGTGGGCGGGGTCGCGGCGGTCGTGACGGGGCAGGGCGTGAACTGGGTGGGCCTCGTCATGCCGGCGCACGCGGCGGGGTTGGTGGATATTGTGGTGCAATCCACGAGCGTGGGCGACACGACGCTGGCCGGGGCGTACACGGTCAATCCGCAAGGGACGATCGGTGTGGAGGGCAACCCGGCCCAGCACATGATCGCCGGCGGCTACTATCATTCGCTGGGCCTGAAACTGGATGGGACAGTGGTGTGCTGGGGCAGTGATGGCTACGGGCAATGCACGGTGCCGGAACCGAACGCCGACTTCGTTTCGGTCGGAGCGGGACGGTATCACTCGCTGGGCGTGAAGTCCGATGGAACGGTGGCGTGCTGGGGCGATAACGGGTATGGACAATGCACGCCCCCGGACCCGAACACCGGCTTTGTGGCGGCGGAGGGCGGGCGCTATCACTCGGTGGCGGTGCGTAGTGACGGGACCGTGGCCGCCTGGGGACGGAATAATTATGGTCAGTGCGCCATTCCCGATCCCAACGCCAACTTCATCGCAGTCTCTGGTGGGTATTATCACAACGCCGGTCTGAAGTCGGATGGCAGTATCGTGTGTTGGGGCGAGAGCGAAGATGGCCAGTGCGACGTGCCGGAACCGAATACGAATTTCATCGCCGTGGCGGCCGGATATTATCACTCGGCAGGCTTGAAAGCGGATGGGTCGGTGGTGTGCTGGGGGTATAACGGCGATGGCCAGTGCACAGTTCCGGAGCCGAATGCCAACTTCATCGCCATTGGCGCGGGGCTGTATCACACGATGGGCTTGAAGTCCGATGGAACCATTGTGTGCTGGGGCGACAATGAAGACAGCCAATGCGACGTGCCTGACCCCAACGCGAACTTTGCCGCCGTGGCCAGGGGATTATATCACACCTTGGGCATGAAAGCGGACGGTGTGGTGCTGTGCTGGGGTTACAACGTAGAAGGGCAATGCGATGTGCCCGAGCCCAACAGCGGGTTCCGCCTGGGTGGATCGTCCGGTATGGAGCCCTCCTCCGGCTCGATCACGGGCGGTTATGCCGTGGTGATCACCGGCTCGAATCTGGGTGATGGCACGGACGTGACCAACGTGACGCTGTGCGGGGTCGGCGTAGCCAGCATCACGGATCAGTCGGCGACACAGATGGTCGTCATGGCCTCGCCCGGCCCGATGGGTCGCGGCGATGTGCGGGTGTTTTCGACCAGCTTTGGCGAGACGGTTAAATCCAACGGCTTCACCTACACCGTGGCGGCGTTGAGCGTGCTGGGCGCGAATGGCGAGGCGATCGTTAGCGGGGAGGCGGCGAGCGTGGACAAGGGAACGGAATTCAGCGTGAAGTACGGGTTGACCAACCGGGTGTCGCTGACCCTGACGAATATTGGCAACGGCAGTCTGACGATCTCGGGCGTAGCTACGAGCGGCGCGGAGGCCTCCTTGTTCGATGTTGAAAGCTATCCGTCCTCGCTGGCCGGCTATGGCGCGGGGCCGTTGACCGTGGCCTGCCGGGGCGAGGCGCTAGGTCCGTGCGCGGCGATCCTGGCCTTGACCTTTGACGGAACCAACTCGCCGTACGAAGTGGATTACAAGGTGTGGGGCTATCAAGCCAGCTCCGACAGCGGACCGTCCGCGGGCGGCAATCTGCTGACCATTACCTATGCCGCGAGCGGCAGTGGGGATATTACCAACGTGCTGGTGGATGGCGCCGCGGCGGTCATTGACGGGCAGGCGGACGGCTGGGTGCGCATTGTGATGCCCGCGCATGCGGTCGGGGCGGTGAGTATTGTTGTGCAAAGCGCGACGTTAAACGAAGTGTTGAACAACGCCTACACCTACAACCCGGCCGGTTGGATCGGCGGGCCGCGGGTGAATGCGTGGGCCGAGGTGGCGGGCTTGCCTGTCGATCGCGGCGGCGTGGGTGGCGCCCAAGTGGGCAACGAGTTGTACGTGGTGGGTGGGCGCAATAACAGCGGGGTGTTTTATTCGACCAATGTGTACCGGTTCGATGGCGCGAATTGGTCCGCCGTGGCGGGCCTGCCCGTAGCCTGCACCTATGTGACGTGCGCGACTTGGGACGGGGACCTATATGCCATTGGCGGGATGGATGGCGTCGTGGGCTACCGGACCAACGTCCTGAAATACAGCGGCGGTGTGTGGACGGAAGTGGCCGGCCTGCTTCAGCCCTCGATTCAAGGCGGCGCCGATGTGTTGGACGATCGTCTGTACTACTTCGGCGGTGAAACCAACATATATGCGTATGATGGAACCAACTGGACCGAGACGGCGGGCTTGCCAGTCGCGCTGAACAACGTCGGGATGGTGGCCTACAACGGCTTCCTCTACGCGGTGGGCGGGCAGACGTCCCTCGGCGGGAATTTCACCACGAACGTCTACCGTTTTGACGGGATGAACTGGACCGAGGTGGCGGGTCTTCCTGCACAGCGTCGCGGTGTGAACTGTGTCGTGACCAACGGCGCGTTGCTGGTGATCGGCGGCCATGATGGCTCCAGCGGCACCACGAATGTGTTCCGGTATGATGGCACATCCTGGACCACCTTGCCCGGCGGATACCCGGTGGGGATATACGAGTCCAGTTGCTTCGGCTTTATCAACGACAAGGTCTATGGCGTAGCGGGGTGTTACCTGACCAATGTATATTGCTTCCCCGTGACGGACTCCGGCGTGTCCCCGACCAATGGCGATTCCGGGGGTGGATTTGAGGTGGTCATCGTCGGCGGCAATCTGGGTGACGGCACCGACGTCACGAACGTGACCCTGTGCGGCGCGAGCGTGACCTCGATTGACAGCCAGTCCGCCACGCAGGTGGTGGTGACAGCGGGGGCGGGCAGTCCGGGCGTGGGCGATGTGCGCGTATATTCCACGAGCTACGGCGAGACGTTGAAGCCCAGCGTGTTCCAATATGATCCGGGCAGTAATGCCAATATATCCGTGACGGGGCCTGCGTTCGGGCATTTGTTGGTGGGGCAGGCGGCGACGAATGTCTTCACGGTGACCAACAGCGGCGCCGTGCAATTGGATGTTACCGACCTGACCAACAGTGGGATCGGCGCGGCGTACTTCGATGTGCAGATGCCGGAGTTTGTCGAGGCGGGCACCGCCAGCAACTTCCCCGTGGTCTTCACCCCGGGCGCGGCGGGCACGTTCAGTCCGACCTGCTACACGGTCAACAACAGCGCGACGCCGAACTACTCGTTCGGCCTCGCGGGCAGTGCTTGTGCGCTGTCCTCCGCCGCCGGCCCCTATGCGGGCGGCAACACGATCACGATCACCAATGGAAATTTCGGCACGATCACGAACGTGCTGGTGGGTGGCGTGGCCGCAGGGATCCAGGGCTCCGGCACGGATTGGGTGACGATTACGATCCCGGCAACAGGTTCAGCGGGCGCGAAGGACATCGTGGTGCAGACCGATGGCGGCGACATCCTGCTGGCCGGGGCGTACACGGTAAATCCGGC
>CAZFSE010000085.1:0-17823 GCA_964521805.1 uncultured Verrucomicrobiota bacterium | reverse complement strand
CCCCCGGTCAGCAATGTGCTGATGGTCCATCCCCTGGGGCTGACCAACACCTTCATAATCGGGGGGACTGGCGCCGTGCAATCGGTGATCGCCGGCAACGCGGGCCGGGGCTGGCTGTCCTGGTCCATCTCCAATGAGACCGACTGGGTCTGGACCTCCGTTTCCTCTGGCACCAGCACGGGCAACCTCGACCAGATCGAGATCGGCCTCCGCACGGAAGGGCTGGACGTGGGCGCACACACCGGCAAACTGACCTTCACGGCCAATGCATCGAATGCGCCGATGGACCTTCTGGTTTACGCCATCGTGGAGGATGCCCTGCCTGCACTCGCCTGCGATACCACCAATCTCTCGTGCCACGTCAACCAAGGCAGTAACACCAGCAAGCGCATCGTCATCTGGAACAGCGGGGGGCGCACGCTGAACTACCACATTGCCACCAATCGGCCCTGGCTCTCCGCCGTGCCCTCGTCGGGCTCCAGCACGGGCGAGGAAGATACGATCACCATCGAGTTTGATGCCGGCTTGTACTCCATCGGCACCTACAACGGCCTGCTGACCCTCACCTCCTCCATCGCCACCCAGGAGATTCCTGTGCAGATGACCGTGCAGGACAAAAACACCAACAATCCCATCCTGACCGTTTCCCCGGTGGAACTCACCAACACCACCACGCAATACCGCAATGCCCCCAGCCAGTCGTTCGCCGTCTGGAACAGCGGCGGCAAGACGCTGGAATATTACATATCGGAAAAAATCTCCTGGCTGAAGATTCTGCCGATCACCGGGCCCGCGTTTCCCGCCAGCAGTCGCGGCGAACGGGATGTGTTCACTGTTCACTACACCAACCAAAGCCTGGGACAAGGGTTGCACGAGACCAATTTCTTCATTCACAGCAACGGAGGCACGCAGACCTTCTACGTGGCGCTGGAGGTGCTTGCTCCGCTCCAATATACGCTGGCGGTCTCCAACAGCCTCGGCGGATGGGTCACGCGGACGCCGGATTACGAGCACTATACCGAAAGCTCTTCGGTCCGGTTGACGGCGCACTCCAGCAATCAATTTCAATTTGTCTCGTGGCGCGGAGACACGGCGGGATCCGTGACACAGGCCACCATCCGGATGGATGGCAATAAAAACGTCCGGGCCAACTTCACCAATGCAACGCGCGTCTGGGGCTACCTGACCAACCTGCTCACCGGCGCGCCGATTTCCAATGGCACCATCCGCCTGGGCGGCACAACCAACCGCACCAATGGGTCGGGCTACTATTCCCTCAATCCGCCCAATGGCTGGGGCATCCTCACTGCCGTGCGCACCGGATACCTGTCGTATGTCCGGGGCATGGCCATCCCCAGCTACACCAGCACCCGGCAGGATATCGGGCTGATGCCCAACATGCTCAGCAATATACGCGTCCTCCAGCGCCCAGGCCTCAAGCTGGTGGATATTTTCTACACGCTTTCAGGTTTCAATTCGGACCGCTATACCGTCGCCCTGCAAATCTCCCAGGATGGTGGACGGACCTGGACGGTGCCCGCCTGCTCACAGTCGGGCGATCATGGGCCCGGCATCCGCCCCTCTTCGCGGGAGAAGCAAATCTCCTGGTATGCGGGCGCCTGCTGGGATGGCCGCCGGTCAGAGCAAATGCGCGTGAAGCTCATGGTGGCGGGCCGCAGTTATGAATCCGGCAATTTCACCGTGGATACCCGGAGCGCCCACAACTGGCGTGTGCGCGCCTGGGCCGACAAGAATGGGGATAACGCCTACAATCCCGGCGAGGAAATCGAAGGTGCTGGCGTGTATTATGGATACGTCCGGACCAACACCGTTAGCGCGCTCACGGATTCCAGCGGATATGCCACCGTGCCCGGCGAGGCAGTCCTGGGGCGGAATCTGTTTGTGCGCGGCAAGATTTATGAGCGTTCGGCGGTGAAAGAAGGCCATTCCTCCGTGGATGGCCATATGTACACCCTTTTTCTGGACAACGATATCGGAGGAGAGGACGAAGATCTCTGGGACGGAACCTGGCGGGGCTCGACCATCACCCCCGGGGTTCTGGATCAGCTCGCAAGAGGACAGCCGGTCTATATTCGCCTGAAGCACCCCGTGTTCGAGTGGAATCTTCTGGTCGCCTTCGAGGGCTCCAGCACGGATACGGTGAGCCGCCTTCAAAACACCTTCCGAGGGGTTTCCAGGCGCGTATATGATGTCACGGACGGCCAAATGAAGCTGGGAAAAGTCCGCATTCGGAGCAACATTGGGACCGGAAGCTCGGAATGGAAGAATGCGGACGTTCATGTTTACGACAACGATACCCAGTGGCCAAAGGCGCGGGTCAACGGAATCTATCAGGAAGGCGATGGATATGTTCACATGGGGCGGCGCTGGACACTCAAGGACAGAATCACCGTGTATGAGCCTGATGCTCAGGAGTACATTAATGTTCTCACACACGAACTGGGGCACTACATCTTCAACTACTACGACGAGTATTTAAGCGGTGTGGCCTCCACGAATTTCAAGGCGCATCGCGCCGCCCATACGAACATTTATCCGCGCGACTACGGGCTCATGCAGAACAATTCGTCTGAATTGTCCTCCTACAATGACTACCTGGCGTCCTATCCCGCCTCTGTTCGGGGGACCAACGTCACGGCCCAAGTCTGGAAGAATAACCTGGATTCCAGCCGAACGTTTTATCCCTGCTGGCAATGGCTGGAGAGGGCCTACGAGAAGAGTTACGCCGGCTACCGGGTGGGGATCACCGTCCCGCAATATGGGACGTTCGTGAATGGCCTGCCCACCTCGCCAGACCGCGAAGGCCCTTTCTTTGTGCCCTCGCCTTACGTGGATTGCGTGGTCTTCACCAGCGCCACCCTGGGCGTTCATGCGCGAATGGCCTCCGTCCCGAGGATTCATGCCCCCACCCTGCTCGTCACGCAAAGCGGCCAACCGGTCCGCGGCGCGCAGGTGGCGATTACGCCCGCCGGCCACTCCCGCCCCCGCATTCTTGGGCGCACGCGCTTCGGCGGGCGCATGGAACTGCCGGATGCCTGGGAGGGCGATAGGCTGGCCGCCTATCACAACGGCTATGCCGCTTCTCTCACCCTCACGGCGGAGGATGCTGGCAAGGCCATCCTGCAGATGGAGTTGCCCGGCCCCCAGGATCGGACCCTGGACGGCACGCATCCGCTCTCCACGAACCGGTTGGGCATCGTGGCCACCGGCCTGTTGGGCTCCAGCAACGAGTGGGATCTCCAGCTTTCTGTTTCCCTGCCCCTAACCTCCAATCCCGTTGTTCAGGTCTATCCTGATGCGGAGCTGACGAACCTCCTGGTGCTCACCTCCAGCGGAGGGCTCACCTTTACCGGACGCGTGCCCTTTGCCACCAGCAGAAGCGGGCTCCTTCAGTTCAATGCCCAGCCCTCCAACGATCTCTTCTTCAGCACGCTGGATTCCTATGCCCTGCACACCCTGGATGCCGACCAGCACGAATACTGGAGCCGCGATGGCCGGGCGTCCATTTCCTTCACACCGGAGGTGGCCACCAACCCGGAGACCCTGCTCATATATCATGGGGCCGGCCCCGTCATCCTCTCGCCCGCCCTGGCCGCCACCAACCAGGCCGGCGCCATGCTGTACCTGGCCCTGTCTGACCCCTCGGTCTTTTCCGACGGCGAGGAAGCCTCGCTGAGGATTCAGTACAGCGCGGAAGATGTCGCGGGGCTGGATGAATCGTCCCTCCGCCTCTACCATTGGAACGAACAAGCCTGGCACGAAGCGCCCTCCCTCGTTTCCATGGAGGAGGGGACGGTCTACGCCATCCTCACCAACCTCGGCGCGTATGTGCTCCTGGCGAACACGAGCACGGATATCATTCCGCCCTCGCCCGTCACGGATCTCGTGGCCGTTGCGGGAAGCCAGCCCGGCAAGGTCACGCTCTCCTGGACCGCCCCCGGCAATGACGGCGAAATCGGCACCGCCGCCGTCTACGATCTGCGGTATTCCACAGAGGACCTCACCGAAGACAACTGGGGCACCGCCTCCCGGATGCTCCCCTTTGCATCCCCCCTGCCCTTCGGAACCCCACAGTCCTATGCCGTCCGCATGGCCGTTCCAGATGGCGTCTACTACTTCGCCCTGCGCGCGCTCGACGAGGCCGGAAACGCGGGCGCCATCACCAGCTCCGCCGCCGCCCGCGCCGGCATGACTGATTCCGATGGCGACGGCATTCCGGATGACTGGATGGCCTCGGTCAATCTGGGGCGTGAGACGCCCATGGAGGCAGGCGACGATGCGGACGGCGACGGGCTCACCACCTGGGACGAATATGACGCCGGAACGGCCCCCGGCAAGTGGGATACCGACGGCGACGGCCTGAGCGATGGCTGGGAACTCACGCACAACCTGAACCCCCTGAACGTAGAGGACGCGGACGAAGATTCCGATGACGACGGCCTCACCAACCTTGAGGAATATGGGCATGGAACCAACCCGCAATCCGCGGACACCGATGGCGATGGCATGGACGACCTCTGGGAAATTCAGAAGGGCCTGGACCCGCTGACCAATGCCGAAGACGAGGGCGCGGAGAATGACCCGGATGAAGACACCTTCAGCAATTTGGATGAATTTCTGGCCGACACCTGGCCCAAAGACCCCGCCTCGTTCATCCATATTTCCGGCGCACAATGGAACGACAACGCGGAGATCACCTTCCCCTGCTCCACCGCCCGCGTGTACGAAGTGGATTGGACCCCAGGCCTCGAACCCGGGCAGGAATGGCAAACCCTCTTCCCGCCGGGCACGTTCTATGGTCCCGGCGAAGCCGTGACCATCACCCATGCCGGCACCACCGGCGGCGTCTACCGCATCCGCGTCCGGCATCCGTAAGGCCGTCCGAAGGCCATTAGAAAAAAGTTTCCAAGGGTTGGAAAAATCCGAAAAAAAGTTTCCAACCCTTGGAACTTTTTTTGGGGTGGGGAAAACGGCCAGCGGAACGGCGCTCCGCAAGCGCTTTGAGGACGCCCCGGACGGCCCCATTTCTCCCCGGTGCGGCCGACTGCCCATTTTGGGCATTCTGGGAGTTGTGAACCGTCCGGACCTGGGGTATAGGTTTTGCAACACATGCTTCTATGAAAACAGCCGGCATAAAAAAGGCGGTCCGCGCCACTCGATCCTCCGGGTCGGACCGGGACGCGGTCTTCCAGCAACATGAGAGCGAGCTTTCCGTCTTGCTGGGCTTTTTCTTTCTGCGCCACCTGCTGGCACTCTACCGGAATTTCAAGGGCGACTTGATCCTGCCGATTGTCCTGGGAGAAATTGCGCACCACAACATCTGCCGGCATTATTCCTCGGGCAGGCGGCTCATGAAGGCCGCGAAAGCCGATTGGACCCGCAAGGCCAGCTGGGAGGCCCTGGAACCCTGTGGCGCCTTTTCGCTCAGCCATGCCACGGGGATTCCCCGGGAGACCATTCGCCGCAAGATTCAAATGCTGGTGGCCAAGGGGTTGATCCAGAAGCATCCGAAGGGCGGCTATGTCATACGAATGGGCATCAGCCAGCATTTCACGGAAAGCCATCGCAAGAGCTTTGATGAGGTGATGGACTTCTTTGAAAGCATTCAGGAGATCATCAAAAGCGCACCCGCCAGCCTGCAGGCGGCGGGCTCAAAAACGAAGCGAGCACAGGGCAAAGCATGAGGATATGGCCATGAACAGATGGATCGTGACAGGATGCGCCGCCGCCGTTTTCGCGGCGGCTTGGGCGGGATGTGGGAAACGCGCGGAGGGGCCGTCCGAACTTCCGGCGCGCCCGGTCAAAATGGCGAAGGTGTCCGCCCAGGCGCCCGCCATCACCTATTCCGCCTCCGGCGTGACCCGGGCGGCAAAGAGGGCGGAGCTTTCGTTCGAGCGCTCCGACGTGCTGGCCGAGTTGCCCGTCAGCCAGGGCCAGGAAGTGGCACAGGGGGCCGTGCTGGCGGCGCTGGCCACCGGAAACCTGGAGATTTTGCTTAAGGCGCGCCAGGCCCGGTTCGATGAGGCCAACCTCCACTATGGGCGAATCCAGCGCCTCCATGAGCGGCAGGCGGTTTCCCGGGCAGATCTGGACCGCGCCAAAGCCGCCTGCGAGGTCGCAGAGGCGGATCTCCTGCAGGTCCGGCGCGACATGGAGCAGTCGGTCTTGCTGGCGCCATTTTCCGGGCGTGTGGCGGCCACTCTGGCGGACCGCTTCCAGACCGTGCAAGCCAAACAGCCGGTCCTGGTCCTGCAGGATATCTCCAGCTTTGACATTCGGATCAACCTGCCAGAGACCTTCATCTTGAGCGTTGGAAAGACGACCCATGCCGAGGTCTTCGCCACCTTCGACCAGTTGCCGGGAAAACAGTTTCGATTGAACGTGAAGGAGTTTGCCACGGAAGCAGACCCGCGGACGCTGACGTATGCGGTTGTCTTTACCCTGGCTGATCCGGAAGGCCAGCCCATCCTTCCGGGCATGTCGGCGAACGTGCAAATGGTCATTCCAGAAGGTGGAAAACTCCAAGGAAAAGGCTGGGTGCCGGCGGCCTCCGTCTTCTCCGAGGATGGCCAGACTACACAGGTCTGGGTGGTTGACCAGACGACCCTGCAGGTGCGGCGCGCGCCGGTTTCGATCGGCGCGGTCCGGGACGAAAAGGTCCAGATTCTGTCGGGGGTGGAACCAGGCGACACCGTGGCGGCATCGGGGGTCCACAGCCTCTTTGAAGGCGCGCGGGTCAAACCGTACGATGGCCAAAAGAACTGAGCGGATGGACTCATGAACATTGCGGAATACTGCATTCAAAAAAGGACGATCACCTATGTGCTGGCCCTTTTGCTGTTGGCGGGCGGCTTGCTGGTGTATCCCCATCTGGGACGCTTCGAAGATCCCGGCGTAGCCATCAAGATATGCCCGGTGGCCACCTCTTATCCGGGCGCTTCGCCCCAGGAGGTTGAACAAGAGGTGACGGATGTCATCGAGTCGGCGCTCCAGAGCCTGTGGCAGGTCAAGGAGGTCACCTCGGTTTCACAGGCGGGCCTCTCCGTCGTCAAGGCGGAATTCAAAGACCACTTCCGGAAGGAGGACCTTCCGCAAATCTTTGATGAGGTGCGGCGCAAGGTGGCCGATGCGCAGAAAGAACTGCCCCCGGGGGCCAGCCCCTCCATCGTGAACGACGACTTTGGGGACGAGTACGGCATCCTCTTCGCGCTGACGGGCGATGGATACACCTTCCGCGAGGTCGAAGCGTATGCACGCTTCCTGCGCATGGAACTACTGCAGGTGCCGGGGGTGGCGCGCATCGAGTTCTGGGGCGTGCGCCCGGAGGCGATCTATGTGGAGATTGCCCAAGCGCGCCTCGGGCAGTTGGGCCTCTCGATGGATGCGGTGTTTGCGGCCTTGCAGAAGCGGGACCTGGTGGTCAATCCCGGCACGGTGCAGATGGGCGACCGGCGCATACGGGTGGAACTGACGGGAACCGCCGATTCATGGGAGATGCTGGGCGGCCTCCTGATCTCTGGCGGCGGCCCGGGAGACGTGCCCCTTCGGGACATCGCAACGCTCAGCCGCGGCTACCAGGATCCTCCCCGGGCCGTGTTGCGGGTGAATGGACGCCCAGCGATTGGCTTCGGCATTTCAACCGAGGAGGGGGGAAACGTGGTGGCCATGGGTGACGCGGTGCGCGCGCGCCTTGAGGAGCTGGAGCCCCGCCGCCCGATGGGCATGGAGCGGCATACCCTTTCCTTTCAGGGCGAAACGGTGCGCGCGGCCGTGGACGGTTTCGTGGTCAGCGTCTTCCAGGCGCTGGCCATCGTGGTGGGCGTGCTGATGGTGTTCATGGGCTTGCGCAGTGGCCTGATCATCGGGGTGGTTTTGCTGTTGATCGTCGCGGGCACCTTCCTGGTCATGCAGGTGATGGGCATTGACCTGCAACGCATTTCCCTCGGCGCCCTCATTGTTGCACTGGGCATGCTGGTGGACAATGCCATCGTCATCACGGATGGCGTGCTGGTCGGCATTGGCAAGGGGCAGGACCGGATCAAGGCCGCCGCGTCCGTGGCCGGACAGACGCTATGGCCCCTGCTGGGCGCCACCCTCGTGGCCATCATGGCGTTTGCCGCCATTGGGTTCTCGCCGGACTCCACCGGCGAATACTGCAAATCGTTGTTTCAGGTGATTGCAATCTCCCTCCTGCTGAGCTGGTTGCTTGCGGTGACCGTCACGCCGCTCCTGTGCGTGGATTTCCTGAAAGCACCCAAGAAGGCCTCATCATCCACAGGCGATGAAGGCAAGATGACGGGCCTCTATCGCCGGTTCCTGCGCGCGGCCATCCGCCGGCGGCGGCAGGCGCTGGCCCTCATGGGATTGTTGCTGGTGGCGGGGATGTATGGTTTTTCAAGAGTTCCGCCGGCCTTCTTTCCGCAATCAGCCCGTCCGCAGTTTGTTTTGGATTACTGGTTGCCGCAGGGCACCGATATTGAACGGACGTTGTCCGATACACGCCGGCTTGAAGAGTTCGTGATGGGGCTCGATGGCGTGGAAACGGTGTCCACCTGGGTTGGACGGGGCGCCCTGCGCTTCTTGCTGGTCTATTCGCCGGAAGATTCCAACCCCGCCTATGCGCAACTGTTGATCACGGTGAAAGACAGCAAGGAAATCAATGCGTTGATCCCCAAAATCCGGGCTGAACTGGACCAACACTATCTTGATGCGCAGACAAAAATTTGGAAATTCGTATTGGGGCCGGGAGGCGGCAGTGCCATTGAAGCACGTTTTTCCGGCCCGGATCAAAATGTTTTGCGGCGCCTGGGCCAGGAGGCCCGCGAGATCATGCGCCGCCAGGGCAACGCCGTGAACATTAAAGAAGATTGGCGCCAGCCCGTCCCGTACCTGGAAGCCGTCTTGCGGGAGGAGGTGGCGGCGCGCCTGGGCCTGACCCGCCCTGAGGTGGCGGCGGCCATTCAATGGGCCGCGGACGGACGGACGGTAGGATCGTATCGCGACGGCGATGACCTGGTCCCGGTCGTGGTGCGCCTGCCCGCGTCCGAGAGAAATCAGGCGGACCAACTGGCCCAAGTCCCCGTCTATGGAACGCAGGCCGGCCAGTCCATTCCAGTGGGGCAACTGGTCAGCCGCTGGGACACGCGGATTGAGAATCCGTTGATTCTGCGGCGCAACCGGGCACGGACACTGACGGCGCAATGCGATCCAGCCAGCGGTCCCAGCAGTGCCTTGCTGGGCCAGATCCGCCCGGATATTGAGGCGCTGGCGCGGCCCGAAGGCTACCAGGTGGAATGGGGCGGCGATGATGAAGACTCCCAGCGCGCGAATGCGGGCATTGCCAGCACGATGCCGCTGACCTTTACGATCATGGTGTTGCTGATCGTGATGCTGTTCAATGCACTGCGGCAACCGCTGATCATTTTCCTGACGGTGCCTCTGGCACTGGTCGGCGTGGCGGCCGGGTTGCTGATCACCCAGGTGGCCTTCGACTTCATGGCCACGCTGGGATTCCTGAGCCTGACCGGCATGCTCATCAAGAACTCCGTGGTGCTGATTGACCAGATGGACATTGAGATGCGGGGCGGAAAGCCCCCGCTTCAGGCCGTGGTGGACTCCACGGTGGACCGCACACGCCCGGTGCTCATGGCCTCGCTCACCACGGTGCTGGGTTTGTTCCCGCTGTTGTCCGATGTGTTTTTCCAGGGGCTTTCCGTGGTGATCATGTTCGGCCTCTCGTTTGCGGCCGTGCTGACGCTGGTGGCGGTCCCGGTATTGTATGCCTCATTCTTCAGGGTGAAGTCCGATGAAAACTAAACATGACCGTTGGCTTGCCGTGGTTCTGATGCTGTTGGGCGCCTCTTGTTCGCATCTGGCCGGGCCGGAATATGAGCGCCCCGAGGCGCCATCCAAAGAGGCCTGGAGCGCCGCTTCCATGGGCGAAGGCGCCATGGCCACCAACTGGTGGACGCACTTCGGGGATGCGCAACTCGACCAGCTGGTTGATGCCTCCCTGGCCGGAAATTACGACTTGCGCGTTGCGGCGGGCCGCGTGGAGCGCGCTTTGGCCGTGCGAGGCTCCGCTTCCAGCCGCCGGCTTCCGGTGGTGGCGGCCACGGCAGGCGCGGAGGCGGGCCTGCAATCCATGGAGGGAGGTCCGGCCAGCGGCACGGAGAGCTATCGGGTGGGAGGCGGGTTCAATTGGGAACTGGACGTGTGGGGCAAATTGCAAAAAGGCGTGGCGGCTTCCGAAGCCGAATACAAGGCCACCGGAGCAGACTGGCGGGCGGCATACCTGGTGCTCGTCGCGACAACGGCCAACCAGTATTTCAGCCTCCGCCGGCTGGATGCCGCGCTGGAAATCCATGAGCGGTTTATGGCTAATGCGGAACGGATGGCAACCGTATATGCGGCCCAGGTGGAGGAGAGCTATGTGAGCCGCGATACGCTCCTGCGCCAGCAGGCAGAAGCCCGCCGGTTGCAACGGGAACACCAGGATTTGCTTCGTGAACGATTGCTGGCGGAAAATGCCCTGGCGGCGCTGGCAGGCCAGCCGGCAGGGGCACTCTCCATTCCGCGCGCGTCCACCCCCCTCCCCCAACCGGTCCTCGTCCCTGCCGGACTGCCGTCCGCCTTGCTTGAACGCCGCCCGGACATCCTGGCGGCAGAGTATCGTGTTCTGGCCGCCTACAACCTCGCCGGCAAGGCGCGGTTGGACCGCCTGCCGTCCATTTCCCTGACGGGCAATGGCGGCCTCGCCAGCGCCTCGCTGGGCGGCCTGCTGGAGCAATGGCTGGTCAGCGGAGGGCCGCAAATCAGCCTGCCGATCTTCGATGCCGGACGGAAGGCGGAGGTGAAGATCCGGGAAGCCGATCTGCGGATGGCCTCCGATCAATACCGCGGAACAGTGATCCGGGCCTTTCAGGAAGTGGAAGACACGCTGGTCAACATCGCCAGCCGGCAGGCGCAAGTGGAGACGGCCCTGCAGGCCGCCAGGGATCTCCAGCATGTGCAGGAAATTGCCCGGGCCAAGTTCGACGAGGGAATTCTTTCACAGCTGGAAGTGCTGGAGACAGAGCGCGGCCTTCTGCAAGGGGAGCAGGTCCTGCTGAATGTCCGCTTTCTTCAGCTGGCCGATGCCATAGCCCTGTTCAAGGCGTTGGGGGGCGGGTGGAACAGCAAACAGGAGCCATAGACCAGACAACAGGAACATCATGAAGACTATTGCATCCCTCAAAAAAACATGCAGAGGACGGCGCCTCTTGCCGGCGATCCTTGTATTCACGTTGTGCTTCAGCGTGGCATCCGCCTACGCCGTCACCAATGACCATGTCGTGTCGTTTCTCGTCGGCCCGCTCACCGGCTACGGTTCCCATGCGGATACCTATAGCTGGTCGTTTTCCTACATGGAGGGCTTTGGCGACGGATGGGCCTGGAGCATCAGCAAGCTCAACGAAGGGCATGATGAGGACCATCACCGGGATGGAACCACCCTCCAGCTCTGGAAACGAATGGGCCTCCTGTCCGGCGACCGGCTCATTCTGGGGCTCGGATTGGGGCCGCATTTTTACTGTGACACCCTGACCTCCGAAGACTATGAGCAGGGGTATGAGAATGACCACGGCCCCGGCCTGGTTCTTTCCGCCATGGCGCGCTACCGCCTCACGGACAACTGGTGGCTGGAATCACGCTTCAATACCGCCCGCAACCGGGATAAAATCAATACAGGCGCCATCGTGTTTGGCGCCGCCTGCACCCTTGACCCCGCCTGGTCAGGCGATCATGCGCGCGATCTGAACGTCCATCTCAACGAGGTCTCTGTCCTGGGCGGCGCCAATATTGTCAACAGCTTCGGATCAGAGACCGGCGCGGCCTTCAGCTTTGAATACCGTCGCCATCTGTTCTCGTGGCTGAATGCCACCGTCGTTTATCTGGGCGAGAACACCCCCGATTATGTCGAGCGCCACGGCGTGGCGCCACAGTTGTATTGGGGGCGTTTCTTTTCCAAGGGACATGTCTCCATCGGCTTTGGCGCCGGCCCGTATTTTGCATTCGACCGCCAACGCTCCAGCCAACCCCACTTGTCGGACCAAAGCGATTTTGACGTTTGCCTGCTGGCCTCCTATACCGCCGCCTACCACTTTGATCAGGGGATGCTTTTGAGGGCGACGTGGCATCGCGTGGCGACCGCCTACGACTACAACCGGGACACCGATGTCATTCTGCTGGGCGCCGGGTACGGTTTTTGACCGCCGCCTTGCGTTGGTGGTAAGGCGCAGGATGGGCCGCCCTGGCCATCCACACAAACCATGACCACGCCCCCCCCATGCAAAAGCTATTCTGCAGGCATACCGCCCGCGCCTTTTCTACCGTGGCCGTCCGCCATCCCGTCAAATCACTCCGCCAGTTCGATGCGGTAGAAGAGGCTGTCGCGCTCCTCCTCGATCATGGAAGGATACGTGTTTACCGGCGGCTGGGCGTCAATCGGCCCCTGCAACAGCGTAAAGCCCGCCAGCAAATTGGTGGAGCGGTACACGTTGTAGCGGCGGCCTTCCACCGAATTCCATTGCAGAGAAAACCCCTGTGAACTTCTCGTGCCATGCAACGAACGTTCCCCGGCTTGCTCCGAACCGACCAGGAGCTGGAAAAAGTCGGCGCTATCCAGGGGCGAGTATCCGGCGCGCAACTCATCGTGATCCAGCATCCCGTCCCCATCGGAATCAATGGTGTGGGCATCATACTCATAGGCACCGATGTCCCATTGGGCCGTGCCGTCGTTGTTGCCGTCCAGCGGTCTCGGCGTGCCGTTGATATCCGTGGTAATTAACGGCATGTCCATCCCCGCGTCTATGCAGGGAGAATCAATACGGATTTGGAAGTTGCCGTTTTCCGCATCCACAAACATGGGCGCATTCGTGATATTTCCGGCTCCCCCGGGATCTGGAATTGTGCAGCAATATTCGGAAATGCCCCAGTACCCCGCATCTATGTTCGGATAAACCTGCGCTTCATTATGATAGACAATGCAGTTTCTCAGCGTTGAATCACAGGCCCCCCCCCCGCGTTCTACTGCGGTATTCCTGATCAAGGTGCAATTGTTCATCTGCCCATTATACGCACCACCGGCATCCTCGGATGCAACATTATCAACCAACAAACAATTGTTTAAAACACCGTAACCTGAACCGCCACCTATTTCTGCTTTATTGCCCGTCAGGACGCAATTGTTCAATTCTCCTTCCCATATACCTCCACCGAGACTCGCTGAATTCTCCGTCAACAAGCAGTAGTTAAGGGTACTCTCGTGGCTTCCTCCACCACGGACGGCCTGGTTCAAGCTCAGTGTACAGCGATTTAGCGTGGCATGAGACGCTCCACCGCCCTCATACGCTGTATTGGCGATTACCCTGCAGTTATTAATTATGCCGCCAAACACCCCGCCGCCCCATTCCGCCGCATTGCCAGTCACAACACAATTACTCAGAACCGCGGAAGGATCACACCAGGCACCGCCACCGTCTTTTCTGCCTCTAGCGGTGCGGGTGTGTCCATTTGTCAGGGTAAACCCTGACAACGTTGCATCCTTCCCGACAAATGCACACCGTATTGAACTGTCGCCCCGCGGACCGGCACCCACAATCGTTGTTACTTCAGGACCATTCAAACTTCGCACACGAATTTCCTTACCAATAACAATTCGATTCGTCTGTTTCCCAAACACAACGCGTCCACCGGTTTCGTAAACCCCATTACCTACCAATACAACAGAACCGGGAATGGCCACATCAATCGCATCCTGAATGTTCGTAGCCGCTGTTTCCCAACTGGAAAAAGGGATTGCCGACGTTTGACTGCCAAGGCTCACATAATACGTGGCCTCGATCACATGCACGGCAACGGTTGTCGCGACACCTTCAGGATGAGTTTCGTTATAAGCGCGATATACAACATCATATAATCCGGGAGCATTGAATTGATGGAAACAGAACCCCTGGTTATCAACCACAGGCGAGCCATCCCCAAAGTTCCATGAACTTCGTGACACACGGCCCTGAGCAAAACCGGCAAACGTTACCGTGGCTCCTGGTCCAACGAGTGTATCTGAAACATCAACACTCACACGGAGGTCACCTGTAATGCTACCTCCGACTACTTCATCACAGCCTATGGAAGGCGGCGTTTGCCACGTTTCTCCATCAATATCCATCGCCGTCACATACCCCTCATGGCCAGCGCCAATACAGGGGGAGTTCACGCTCAGATGCTCAACACTGGCCATCATGGGATTGTTGGTAATCGTACCCGTCCCGCCGGGGTCAGGAGTCGTACAGCAGTAGGAAAGCCTCCCAGCGAAACCAAATCGGTTCTGTGCGAAGGCGTAATTCTCCATTCTGGGGGCAAAGTTATTGATGACAACACAATTGTAAGCCATGCCGCAATAGATCCCACCACAAGACACCGTCGCTCTGTTTCCCATGACTACACAGTGGCGCAGAACCACCTCGGCGGCATAAACCGGCCATGGATTCGTCGATTGACCGCCAGAAGAAACAAGACGAATCCCGTAAGCCGCGGCACCCTCATTGGCTGTATTGCCAACAAGTACACTGTGATCAACCTGACCAAAGGCCACGCCACCTCCACGATCAGCGGAGTTATAGAGAATGTAGCAACCGGACAACACTGACTTGTAACTGCCGCCGCCTTCAGCCTCCCCTCTGTTCTTCACAAGCCGACAATGATTAACCGTACTCTTATACGTCCCGCCTCCATAGTCAGCCACATTGCCAAGTAGTGTACATTTATCCAAGACACTCTGGGCGCCACCGCCTCCAGACTGCGCGGTATTTCCTGTCAGTTGACAACCATGCAACGTAGCACCAAAGACCCCGCCACCATGGTAGGCCGTGTTGCTTACAACTATACAACCCCGCAATATGCCACCGTAAACGCCGCCGCCATCAGAACGGGCCGTATTACTTTGTATCACACAGTTGCTCAGCACAGCGGAAGACTCACACCAGGCACCCCCACCATCTCGCTCAGCAAAGACGAACCCAAAAGTTGTACGGGTATGGCCTTCGGTCAGCGTGAACCCCTCCAAGACTGCATTGGAGGCGAGATACACACACCGCACTGCGGAAGCGCCCAACGGTCCCGCCCCCTTGATGATCGTGACTTCGGGACCGTTCACGCTCTTGACCATGATCCCTTTATTAATGACAACGCGGTTGGTCATCGAACCATGCACCACCCGCCCACCGGTCTCATACACCCCATCCGCCACCAACACGGTATTGCTGGCAACCGCCACATCAATGGCCGCTTGGATATTGGTCGCCGCTGTCGCCCAGGAGGCGAAGGGCGGCACATGCCCGCCGGACAAGGAGACATAGTGAACCTTGGCCGCCGGATGGCTGGTGGGATCCCGTGGATCCGTGCCCGCGGCCAGCTCATCTGCGTCGGAGAAGCCGTCGCCATCCGTATCGGCCAGCGCATTGACAAACTCATAGGCGCCGATGTCCCATTTGGCCGTTCCGTCGTTGTTGCCGTCCAATGGCCGTGGTGTGCCGTTGATATCCGTGGTAATTGAGGGCATGTCCATGCCTGCGTCAATGCAAGGGGAATTGGAGGACAAGGCATAGTCGGCGGAAAGCACGGGATGGCCGGTCATGTTGCCGACGCCGCCGGGATCGGGGGTCGTGCAACTGTAGGTGATGGTTCCGCCTTGCAGGGCCCAGTTGGCGCCGGACTCATTGGCTGAATTGCTCCAGACAATGCAATTGATCACCGCGCCGCCTTCACAGAAAACGCCGCCGCCCTTCCGGGCTCTATTGCTCACGATCGTGCAATGCTCCAGTCGCGCCTCAGGACCATACAGAAAGATGCCGCCGCCCCGGTAAGAAATTCCGCCGGTTAACAGGCAGTTTCGCACCGTCGCGCTGTGACTGGAAACATTGCCGCCATCGCAGTTGTTGCCGTTTCTGACCACACAATGTTCAAGCACGGCGCCCGCATAACACTTCACGCCGCCGCGAGGACCACTACCCTCGGCGTCCAGTGTAAAGCCCGAGAGCCTCGCGCCATGGGCAAGATAAGCGCAATGCACGTTGTGCGCGCCCATAATCGTCGTATGCTCCGGGCCATTCATGCTGACCACGCTCACCGCCGAGGTCACTACGATGCGGCTGTCGTGCGCAGAACCTGAAGGCGTCGGATAGGCCCCCGTCGAGTAGACGCCGTTGCTCACCAACACCAGCGCCCCGGGGATCGTCGCCGCATCAATCGCGTCCTGGATATTCGTCGCCGCCGTGGCCCACGACGCAAAGGGCGGCACATGCCCGCCGGACAGCGAGACATAATGAATTCCAACCGGCCCGACCGTCTGCCCGGCATACGCGCCCGCAATCTCGGTTGTCTGCCCGGCCTGCACATTCACCGAACGCGCCGCCGGCGAATCGTACCCCTCAACCATCTTGAAGAATACCATGTACGAGCCCGGCTCCAGACCGGAGACCACCGCGCCGCTTGTCTGCCACACCAGATTCGAGCCGTCATTCAACACCGCCCAGCGCGCACCTGCCGAGACCGCCCCCGCAGGCGTCAGTGTACAGCGGATGGCGCCCGTCTCCGGCACGATCTCGGAGTAGGCTGTATGAATGATTGTGTTGCTACCCGCGGCTACCACAACCGACTCATCGGCAGGCGTCTCGAAACCGGACACCTCGTAAACGACGCCCGCGTCCACCCCCGTCGCGGTTGCGCTCAAACCGAAAGCACACACCAGCAAAAACAAGCCAAAATATTGCCGATTCTTCATAGTCGCCTCCTCCTCCAAATGGAGTGCACAACCGCACGCTGACGAAACCCATACTAAACCCGCGCAAAGAAGTAAACGATTACTTCCATTTTTCTTCATTTTCCTTGTTTTTCTTCAGGTAAACGGTTAACCCCAGGACATGAACAAAGTTGCGCATCTGACAATTATTGACGTGGCGAAGACGCTGAATGTATCCGTGGCCACCATCTCCCGCGTGGTCAACAACAAGCCAGGGGTCGGCCCCGAGTTGCGCAAAAAGGTGGCCGCCGAGATTAAGCGCCTGAAGTATTCCCCCAGCGTCGCCGCCAAGAATCTCAGCAGTTCCAGGACCGACACCCTGGGCGTTGTTTTTCAGGACAT
Source organism: uncultured Verrucomicrobiota bacterium (assembly GCA_964521805.1). Lineage (GTDB taxonomy): Bacteria > Verrucomicrobiota > Kiritimatiellia > CAIQIC01 > GWF2-57-35 > CAZFSE01. Next base: position 623 of record CAZFSE010000085.1, on the reverse strand, counting down.
CAACAGCGGATGGTTTCTGGACATCTATCGCGGCATTCTCAACAGGGGTGCCTGCACGAATTTCCACCTGTTGACGGCAGTCTCCGAGCGCCCCGGCGACGAATACGATGTTCCCCACCGCCTCTTATCGGGCCAGCGTGTAGACGGCCTGATCTGGCTGGATCCTCGCGCATCATCAAAAACCGTGGAGGCCATCAAAAAACTGGGGCATCCCCTGGTCATGCTTCAGTACGACAGCGATGACGCGCAGATCAACACCGTATCCATTGAGAATACTCATGGCGCGTCACTGGCGATCCGGCACCTGCTCTCCATAGGATACCGCCGCCTCCTGCTGATCACCGGCGGAGAAAACGATCTGGCCAGCCGGCAAAAAAACCAGGGCGTGAATGCCGCCTTGAAGGAGGCCGGCATCGAGATCTCTCCCGATTATATCCTCAACGGGCATAACAACGGCGACCTGGCCACCAAGGCCATGGAAGAATTTATGCAAAAGCGCCTGCCCATGCCGGAAGCCATCTTCTGCTACAACGATGACATGGCCCTCGCCCTCCTTTTCTGGATGCGTAAACAGCACATCCGCGTGCCGGAGGATGTCGCCCTGATGGGGTTTGACGGCATTG
>CAZFSE010000084.1:0-17954 GCA_964521805.1 uncultured Verrucomicrobiota bacterium | reverse complement strand
GGGGAGCGCTTCCTTCTTGCATCTGGGAGGCGGTCTTGCTATCAAACAGCGGATTTCAATTCAACCAACCAAGGGAGATTCAACATGGCAAAGAAGAGCAAATTAACGGGCAACATGCTGATTGCCCAGAGCGGTGGCCCGACGATGGTCATCAACCAGAGCCTGGTGGGCGCGGTGCTGGAGGCGAAGAAGCACAAGGAGATCAAAAACATCTATGGCTCCCTGCACGGCATCAAGGGCATTCTGGACGAGAAGATGATTGATCTCGGACGCGAGAGCAAGGAGACGCTGGAAATCGTGGCGCAGACGCCTTCCTCCGGGCTGGGTTCCGTCCGCAAAAAGCCGACGCCGGAAGATTGCGCCAAGATCTTTGCGATTTTGCAGAAGTACAATGTGCGCTACTTCTTCTATATCGGCGGCAACGACTCCGCCGAGACCACGCACATCATCAACGAGGAGGCCAAGAAGGCCCAGTACGAGCTTCACTGCTTCCACATTCCGAAGACCATTGACAACGATCTTCGCGAGAATGACCACACGCCGGGTTTTGCGAGCGGCGCGCGTTTTGTGGCGATGGCCTTCATGGGCGACAATCTGGACAACCGCGCCCTGCCCGGGGTCAAGATCAACGTGGTCATGGGCCGGCATGCCGGCTTCCTGACAGCGGCCTCCGCGCTGGCCCGCGTCTATCCCGATGACGGCCCGCACTTGATTTATGTGCCCGAGCGGCCGTTCCACATCGAGAAATTCGCCGCGGACGTCAAGGGGGTGTATGCGAAGTACAAGCGGTGCGTGATCGCTGTCTCCGAAGGCATCAGCGATGCCGACGGAACGCCGATTGCCGCGGCCTACACCAAGGAAGTGGACTCGCACGGCAACGTCCAGCTTAGCGGCACGGGGGCTCTGGGCGACCTGCTGGCGAACATCGTCAAGCAGAAGACCGAGATTTCGCGCGTGCGCGCGGACACCTTTGGCTACCTCCAGCGCTCCTTCCCGGGCATTGCCAGTGAGGTAGACTCGAAGGAGGCCCGCGAGGCGGGGCGCGTGGCCGTCAAGCTGGCGACTTCCGGCGATGTGGATGGGAGCGTCGCGATTCGCCGCAAGCCGGGCAAGAAGTACAAGGTGGTTTTTGAGCGAACGGAGTTGAAGAATGTGGCCAAGGAGACGCGGCACATGCCGGATTCCTTCATCAACAAGCAGGGCAACGATGTGACGGCGGCCTTCATAAAGTATGCCCAGCCGATTGTGGGCAAGCTTCCGGAAATTGGCCGCTTCAAGGGCGTGCCGGTCAAAAAGAAATAAGCCTGTTGGGGGGGGGCGGGAGCCACGCCGTGGGGCGTGGCTCTTTTTTTTCCAATCCTTGGAACTTTTTTTCAAAAAGTTTCCAAGGGTTGGAAGTTTTTTTCAGCGGCTTGGTGTGGGGCTCAATCGTTCCATTCCACCACAAAGCCGTGGCGGGCCTCGCGGACCATTTCATAGAACCAGAATCGACCCGCGATGACCCGGGGGCCTGGTTTATTGGCTTGAAGCTCGCTGATGAAGGCCTTGTAGCCCAGTGGTTCGCCGGTGATCCATTCAAAGAGCTTCCCCGTGTGGTGAAGTCCAATCCAGGCGCGAACACCGCCGTAGGGGAAGAGGGACTCGACCACGGCGTTCTCTTTCTCACTGCGAATGACGGCGAGATGCCCGCCCATTTTCTCCGCCATCTTTCGAGCTTCTTCCCAGCGGACAAAGCGTGGCACGAAGAGGTAGCGCCTGCCCTTCGCCGTCGTGGCCATGGCGCGCAATTTGGGGAGGTCCATTCTTCGCGCGGCCAGCAGGGTTTCCACGAGGACGGCGTATTCCTGGTGCCGAAAATCCCGGGACCACGCCTGGTGAATCCATTCGAGGTCGTGGGTGGAAATGGTTTCGCAGTCGAAGAGGAATATCTTGGGGACGGTCCGGATCATGGGGCCGATGTTTTTCAGGCGGTTGGCGCCGCAGATCAGGTAGCTCAGGGGCATGTCCTTGAGGGGGTCAAGGCTGGTGATGTGATTGCCGGAGCAATAGAGGGTGCTCAGGGGCATGTCCTTGAGGGGTTCGAGGCTCTCGATCCGGTTATCGCGGCAATAGATTCCGTTGAGCCGGATGCCTCGGAGGGGTTCGAGGCTGGCAATGCGGTTGCCGTTGCACGAGATTTCCGTCAGCGGCATGCCGCGCACGGGTTCCAGGCTTTCGATGTGATTGGCATCGCAGAGCAGGCGGGTCAGGGACAACCCGGTGATGGGCTCCAAGGTGGACAGCCCGCAATCCGCGCAATGCAACCAGGAAAGGCTGGAGAGCCCGCGCAAATCCTCCAGGCCTCCGTCGAGCTTGTTTTCGGAGCAATACAGAAGGGAAAGGGGTGAACTGCGCAAGGGCTCCAGGCGGGTGATGCGGCAGTTTTCCGCATGAACTTCCACCAGGGGCATGCCGCGCAGGGGTTCCAGGGATTCGATGGGGTTGCCGGTGCAGGTCAGCCGCACGAGCGGCATGCCGCGCAGGGGGGACAAGTCGCGGATGCGGTTGCCATAACAATCCAGGTAGCTCAGGGGTATGCGGCGGACCGGCTCCAGGCTTTCGATGCCGCTATGCACGGCTTTCAGGCAGAGGCCATAGTTCTCCAGCGTCAGCGAGAACTCCACGCCTGGCCAAGCCTGGGCCAGGCGTTCGCGCCAGCCGGGAAGGTTGTCGTTGATCTCCTTCAAACGTTGGGCCAGGTGGTACCCTTCCATGGCGCGCAGTCGGCGGTCCTCGTCGGGCAAGGATTGCAAGACATCTTCAAAAAGGTCCATGGCGGTGTTCAGGTGGCCGCGCTGGAGGTGGCGTTCGGCCGTTTCCAGAATATCGCTTTTCCATGGGGAGCCCAGCACGTAGACGCGGATGCGGCGGATGCGCTTGTCGGCAATCCACCCGAGCAAGCCAGCCACCGTGCGGTTGGATCCGGTCAGGGGTTCCGGGTCAGTGACACTGCAAATCTCCTGGTTGTTGACCACCATCCGCAGACGGGCTCCATGCCGCTCCATGCGCAGGTGATAGGTGGCGCCCGCCACCAGCGGGGCGGCGGGCTGTGACCAGATGCGCCGGTCGCACCGGGTCACGACATTGAGGGTGTTGGTGTAGGCTCCAAACTTGATGGCATAGCCGCTGGTCGAGGTTTCCCACTCCGTTGCGCCCCGCACGCCGCTGAAGAGGCCGGCGATATCATTGAGGTAGGCGCCCTCGATGCGGCAGTCGAACTCGATGCGCACATCGCCGGAGATCTCCCTTTTCAGCAGGAGCAGTTGCAATTCGCCTCCGGAGATCCGGAGTTCTCCGTCCACAATTTCGGCGATGCATCCCAGGGCCTCCCAGTGCTCCAGCGCCGCCGGATTTTGGGAAAAATCGTCATCCACCACCAGGTGCCAGATCTGGCCGTTCTGGTAGGCTTCCAGGTCCTCCTGAACTTCCCGGATGGTCTGGTAGCGCTCCTCCGGGTCGGGGTGCATGCACTTCATGACCATGTCCGAAAGCACCTCGGGGATTTTTCCGCCGGGCAGGTGCGGGAAGCCGGCGGGGCGTCCGGGGGTGTCGTGTTTGTTATAGGCCGCCGGGGGCAGGATTTCCCCCCCGAGAATGCGCTTGAGAATCTCCGGCACTTCGCGTTCGCGGACCGGCGAGGTGAGGGTGAGGATGCTGTAGAGGATCGCGCCCATGGCGAAGATATCCGTCCGAGCATCCAAGAGGCCCTCCTTGCGAAGTTGTTCGGGCGCCATGAAGCCTGGCGTACCCAGCACGGTGCCGCGGATGGTCTGAAGCCCTGTGCCTTCGGTATCAAGGCGCAGGGTATCGAGCTTGCGGGGAAGAATTTGTTCACCCGCAGGGGGCTCCTCCAGATTTTTGACGGGCTCCACCGGGCTTTCCTTTGAGGAGAGGGCGCGGGCCAGCCCCCAATCCAGCACAAGCACCTCGCCATAATCGCCGATCATGATATTGCCGGGCTTCAAATCACGGTGTAACACATCGTGTGCATGAGCGAACGCCACGGCATCGCAGACCTTCTGATAAATCGTCAGCAATCGCGCCAGCGGGTACTGGTCAATCATCTCTGGGACTCCCTGGCGGATCTTGTTCAGGATATCGCCCAGCGTCATCCCATGGACAAATTTCATGCTGTAAAAGACGTTGCCGGAGTCATCCTTGCCCAGTTCATGGACCGGGATGATGTTGGGATGCTCCAGCCGTGAGGTGATGCGGGCTTCCTTGATGAATCGCCGGTGGTTTTCCTCCTGATTTTTGTCATCTGAAAGCAGGACCTTGACGGCCACGGTGCGCTGGCAGTAGATGTCCTTGGCCTCATACACCACGCCCATGCCTCCGGTGGCCACCAGGCGGCCGACATCATACTTGTGGCCGCCCTCGATGTGCATGGGCGTAAACGTTCCCACCGGTGGACGTGCGTGGCTTTCTGGAATCGTCGAGGGGGAGTCTTCATCCACATAGACCAAGAGGGTGCCATCATCCACTCCCGCCTCGCTAAAGTGCATCGAAGCGGGAGGCGGCTGAATTTGCTGGTCGTCTGGCCGGCAGGACGCCTCCAAGCCTTCTTCGTCACGGTTTTCCAAAAAACCTCCGATTGAAAAAACTCCGCTCAACGAGCCCGTAAAAATCTGTACACAGAGAGCGATCTCAACGCTCTAAAAATGCCACAGAGCCTGATCGAGCGCAAGTCCGATAAGGAATTAAAGCGTTTAATGGCGTAAACGCAACGAAACACAGGCTACTGGGTATGCAGGGTCCAGTAGTTGACGGTGGTGGTGGTTCGGATGTCGTTGGTCGTGAGGAATCGAACGGCGAGGCTGGCCATCAGGTAATTGGCCCCTTTTCCCCCGTGATGAACGGTGGAGGAAATCTGGTCCATTCCGCAGTAGGGATACCCGCCCACCAACCCACGGCTGGCCGTGGAATTGCCTGGGCGCTCGCCGATCAGAATCATGTCGCCCCGGTTGTAATCCAGATCGCCCAGACGCAAGGGGGGTGGGGTCTGCCGGTAGCCGCCAAAGGGAGAGCGGCGGGTGGGATCGGCAAAGTAATTGATGCCGCCGTTGACGGCATACGAGCGGATGGGGCCGGCCACCTTGTATGGATCGCTGGGGCAGGCGAACACATTGGTGGCGTTTCCGAGATAGGGCAGAAGGGCTCTATCCCATGCGGAGTTCGCCGTATTGATGGAAACGGCGGGCAGGCTGTCGCGATGTTCATCGGCATAGGACATCAGCGCCTTGCCCAGTTGGTTAAGGTTATTGGCGCAAAAAGCCACGCGGCTGCGCTCCCGGCTGTTGGCCAGCGAGGGAATCAGCAGGGAAGCCAGCACACTGATGACGGCGATGACCACCAGCAGTTCGATCAGGGTAAAGCCGGGGAGCGGCCAGCATGTGCGATGTTTCATAGATCCTCTCATGGTTTGCGAACCTGCAAAATATAGAAATGACTGCGGGCGGAAGAGACCAGATCGGTGTGGCTGTTCATTGGCGGCGTGGCGGGAAGATCGGAGGCCAGCAAAACCGCATCCGCTTGGTTCAACAGATTGGTGCAACGGCTGAGCGTGTAGAGGCGGCCTTCCACGCTGGGCCATTGAATGACATGACGGCCCTGGGCATTGCGCACGCCGGCCACCTGGAAGACCGAGCTGGCGGAAAGCGGATCCGTTCCCGCCACGTACTCCTGGTAAGCACCGGCGCCATCCTCGTCCCCATCCAGCCACGGGGGAACATTGGTGACGTGTCCATAGTATTGCCATTCCCAGGCGTCGGGGATTCCATCGCCATCGCTGTCGGCGTTCAGGTCCGTGGGATTGCGCTCCAGCGCACCGATGTCCACGCGGTCAATCCAGAGGCGGGGCCTCGATTCGTTGTCGAGGGCAAACGGCATCCACGCCTGGTTGAGGCCGGCATCCAGGCAGGGCGAGGAGGCGCCCAGCCGGTAGCTTCCGGACTTTTCAAACTGCGGGCTGAGGGACAGGCAGAATTCGCTGTTGGCGGGCAGGGGTGCCGTACAGGTGTAGGCGTAGCGAGGCCCGTTCCCGGTGGCGGCGTAGTTGCTGGGGCCTGGCGCGGTATTGTTGTAGAGGATGGTGTTCCATACCTCGCCGGTGGACCAGGCGTACAGCCCGCCGCCTGCTTCAATGGCCGCATTGCGCGCGACCGTGCAACTCTGCAGTACGCCGCCCCGGTCCAGATAAACGCCTCCCCCTTGGCTGGCGGTATTGGTCAAAATCAGCAGATTGCGAAGGGTTCCCGCCTTCCAACACAGAAAGCCGCCGCCCAACTTGCTGGCGGTGTTGCCGCTGATCTGGCAGTTCCGAACAGTTCCGTTGCTGGTGATAAATACGCCGCCCGCATTTTCCATGGAGCGGTTCTTCCAGATGGTGCAGTTTTTTACCTCCCCGAATTCATCGCAGAACACGCCTCCTCCATAGGTGGCCGTGTTGCCGCGAATGTCACAGTCCGACACCCGCCCGGCCACGCAATATACCCCTCCGCCGGAAGCTGGAGAGAGCACGGCGGTATTGGTCAGGATGGAGCTGTTGACCACGCGCCCGCTGGCGCAAAAAATGCCGGCGCCAAAGCTGGCGGAATTGAACGCCACGACACAGCCGGTCACGGTGGCGTTTCCGTCCATGTAGATTCCGCCTCCAGAACAGTCGGGCGTCCAGAAACTCTCCCCCACGCGGGTCGCGCCAGAAACCACCGTAAACCCGTACAACTCGGCACCGGCGGTCATGAAAACCCCACGCACCGCGGAATCTCCGGCGGGCCCCTTCCCAACAATGCGGGTGGCAGACGGCCCCTCCATTGACCGCACCAACACCGCGTGGATCAGCGCCACGCGACTGGTCACCTGCTGTCCAGACAGGACGGCACCCCCTTCGGCATAGGTTCCCGGCGCCACCAGGATCACATCTCCAGCGGAGGAAACATCCGCGGCGTCCTGTATGGTGCGAGCCGCCTGGCCCTGCGCCAGGAAAGGCGGCTGGGGCTGTGTGCTGTTCACATCCACATAGCGTGTGACCGCCGGAGCGCTCGCCAGCGCGCCCAGAACAAGCCACGCCGCCGCCATCTGAAAAGTCCTGCCGTTGTTTTTCATCTTGCACCGTTGTTTGGGGGCCGTTCCGGAAGGGGCTTTGGCCCAGGCCATACATAAATCTTCAGATACTGCTCGACCTTCCGGGAGGCCCCATTGCGCACGGCCACCTGGTACAACAGGGGGCCTTTGTTTAAATCAGCCCCGGAGGGTATTTGGATGGACACCTGGAGATTGGTGGAGGCGCCTGGTGCCAGTCTGCATTCCGGCCAGCCCATCCGCACATCGCCCGGATCGGTTTCTGCCTGGCATCCGTCATCCGGCTTGTACGCAGATTGTTTCGACGCAACGGCTTCCAGCTCATATGTTTGAGGCGCACCCGACTCATTGATCAGGCGGACCGGCGTTTGGTCTGGTCCAAGAATGCAAAGGGCCTGGCCTGCCCGTACGTCAAAGACATCCACCCGGGGCGGATCAAGACGGAACGCCGCAGAGGCCGGTTGATCAAGCGCCGCCTGTAAGGCCTGCTCATTCCGTTGTGGCGCAACGGAAAACAGCAGATTTCCGGTAATTTCATAACCGGTTCGCACCCCTCCGCGGATGGATGGGTTGCCCTTGGTTGCCACGACCACGTCCGCATGAAACCGCCGCCCAAAAAGAGCGGGATCATCCGGCACGGAAATCACCATGTCCAACTCCCGTTCGCCGTGAGCCGGAACTTCCACCACGGACACCTCCGGACGAATCCAAAGAGGGTCAGGAATACACTCATACCCAGGACGGGGTTTGGCGGGGGGCGCGATGCTCACCCGCACTTCGATTGGAAATCCAAACCCATTGCCCAATTTCAAGGGCAGGCTGGCCAGCCGTTGCATGCTCACGGGTTGGCCGATGGGGAGGTTGTCCACCACGATCCGGCTGTAATTCATTTTCAGCCCGCCCGCCTCCTGTCCTGCACAGGCGTTTAGGACAAACCCCGCCGCCATCCATCCCATCATGAGCGCGTACTTCATACAACACATCCAACCGGGGGGCTCGCGCCCCCCGGTTTTGTGACTCACAGGCTTAACTGATGACTGCGCCAATCGTGATCGTGATGACCTGTTGGTTCATATCCCCGCTTGTTGGGGTATCCAGGCGGTAGCGCAGACTGCGAAACGACTGCGTGGAAAAGACGTTATAGCCCTTCATTTCCACGTTGGATTCGGAATCCTGCGCCAAAATCGTCGCCGTAGCGGTCTTCGCGGAGCCCGTCAATCGGTCTTCTGTTCCGAAATCGCCACTGGCGACGTAGCGGCCTGCCACGGCGTCATCGGCGGGGGTGACGGCTTGCGTGAAAATCCCATACAGCACGGCGGTGTTGTTGCCCGGCGTGCTTCCCAGCGTCCACAGGCCCGAGGTGATTTCCGCGCGTGCGGTATAGTTGATGGTGGCATAGCCATCATTATTGATCGTGGATCGGGGCTGGCCGCCAGGGCCATTGGACAGAACAGACTGCCCAAAACCCACCACGCCAAAACTGACGGTATCCGTGATGCCCTGCAGATCAATTGGGTCTGAGGCCACCCGGACGGTGATCGTATAGTCCAGCGAGAGATTCTGTGCCGAGGCGGAGAGCCCCAGCAAACCAGCCAACACCAGATAAACTGCAACTGACTTCTTCATGAAAAACTCCTTTTTGTTAATGCTATTCTTTTGAAAAAAGTCCTAACCCTAAACAATCCGCGAATCTTTTGCCGTACACCCCCTTTTCCTTGAGCACGCGCACCCATCGTGCGAGTTCTCCCTTTCGCGTGTAAGTCTTACAGGAGGATGATAAACCTTGTCAATAGCAATAAATAAGAAATCGTATTTTTGATGTCAAATACAAATATTTAATGATTTTTTGACAAAACTTCACAATCTACACCGTTTTGAAAGCCGGGATTACATCCACAGACGACGCCCGACTTCTGGTTGCGACCGGTCCCTCTTTTTTTTCAGAAAGGCAAAACAACAACGGCTGATTGGGGTATCATTGGACTTGTTGTTCGCCAAAGGGGGGAATACCGACAAAAAATCAAGGAGAAATATCTCTCTTTTTTGATGTTGACCCATCTCGTTTCCCATTATATAAACCTAGTATGCATCTAGGTTTTTTGAACTAGAAGGAGTCCTGCTCATGAAAACACGAACATTCCTCGTCATCGCTCTCTTGTTCCTGGCCGTGCTTTCCCCGGCCATGGCAGAGCTGACGGGCTTCATCACGATGACCAACGGCTATTTCTATGATTCCGGGACCGGTCGGCCTTGGGTCCCGCACGGCATTGCCTATCAAACATGGAACCGCCCGCTGGGCATCTGGCAAACGTTCGACCAGATTGATTACGACCTCGACGAGATGGTCAAGATGGGCGCCAACTCCATCCGCGTGGACTTTGTCTGGCAGCACATCGAGGAGGATGGCGACAACCAGTGGAAATGGGAGAACTACGATTACCTCGTCCAAGCCGCCGAACAGCGCGGCCTGCGGATTTTCGCCTTGATCGGCTACCAGTGGCCTCCGAATTGGTTCCCGGATGAGTGGTACACCCAGCATCCCCCCGAGATTGACTCTGAAGGCATTGCCCACACCAACCGCTGGCAGTCGGACATCATCAATTACGAACATCCCGAAGCGCGCGCACAATACACGGAATGGTTTCAAAACGTCTGCTCCCGCTACAAGGACAGCAAGGCCATTGTGGGGTGGATCATCGGCAACGAATCCGGCTATCTCGGACTGTGGAGCGGCCTGCTCGATGGGTACGACCCGGAATCTGAGGCGGCCTTCCGGCAGTGGTGCCAGACGAAGTACGGCGCCATCGCCAATGCCAACAGTGCTTGGGGAACCAGCTTCACCTCCTTCTCCAATGTGGTTTTTGTGGATCAGTACCGCGCCTACGGCGTGGAAGGCGCCATCTGGGCGGACATGGTGCAATGGCGCGAGGACTCCATCGGCAGTTTCACCGCGCTGGGCGCGGTGGCGGCCAAGTCGGCGGACACCAACCACCTGATCTCCTACTCCACGGTAGGCATGCAATGGGGCGAGGAAGACTGGCGCTACCACGCGGAAGACCGCGAAAAGATCACGGTGGCCTGCCTGGCGGCCAATGCTCCCATTGATTTCTTCTCGGTCAACAACTACCCCTGGTCCGTGCTGGGGCATGAGTCGCAGAATGGCCATTGGGGCATCTCCTACACCAAAAAAACCGCCGGGGTGCCGGTGTTGTACTCGGAAACCGGCTTCACCAGCTCGGAAACGATGTGGCCCGGAATGAACGAGCAGCGGCAGGGGCCGTTGATCCGCAACGCGCTGTGGGAGAGCCTCACCGCCGGCGCCATCGGCACGCACATCTTCGCCTGGCACGACCGGCCCTTCATCACCGACCGTGAAAAAGGCTTCGGCATCCTCTACGCCAACCGCGGCATCAAGCCCGCCTTCTGGGTCTCGCGCAATGCCTACATGCTGATGGAGCAGATGGACATTCACAGCCTGCTGATGAATTCGCAGGATCCGGAGCCGGACATCGCCTTCTTGTGGACCGACGCCAACGACTCGCAGTACAATCGCTACGAGTGCGAGATGCAACAGATCGCCGGCGCGCTCGAGCGCCTGGGCTACGCCCCCTATTTCATGAACCTCAACGACCTTTCCTCGGGCGCTTACACCAACTACAAGCTGATCATCCTCCCCCGCAACATGCGCATGGAAGCCGTCGTTCCAAATTCTGGCGGAAAAGGCGTTCTGGAATTTCTCCGCACGGTTGTGATCCCCGCCGGTGTGCATGTGATGGCCACCGCGGACCTCCCCGGCATGCAAAATGAGCTCGGCCGCCCCCTCGCGAGCTTCGAGGCGGAAAATAACGCGCTCTTCGGCATTGATGTCAGCGATGCCGGCGGCTTTGAGTCGCCCCAGCGCCGCCGCCATTACGTCTCCTGGTACTTTGACCTGATCGAGGTGGACTTCACCACCAACGCCATCGGCTCCGTGGCCGGCGGCTATCACTACTGGCCGTTTGTGTGGAAATTCAGCGATGAAGTCCGCGTGACGGATGGCCAGCTCTGGGCCACCATGAACACCTTGAAGAACCGCGGGTTCGAGGACAGCACCAACGAGGTCGCCCGCTGGAAAGGAAGCTGGGGCAACACCCCGATTGTCAGCACCGAGCCGTGGACCCTGGCCGGCACCAACATGGTCCAGCTCTGGGGCGATGCGGGCTTCTACATGGAACTGCCCGTGGTCCCCTTTGGCCGCTACACCCACAACATGTACCTGCGAAGCAATGCCGGCGACGCCCTGCGGGACGGCAGTTCCGCGCATCTCGCCCTTGAGTGGTACGACGAGTACGGTTATTATCTCGGCGCGGATGAAAGCCCCCGCCTGGCTGGCGCCACGCCGTCCGACTCCTGGGTCCGCTATCGCGTGGATGCCGTGGCTCCATCCAATGCCTGGACCGCCCGCCGCGTCGTCCGCGTGGGCCCCGCCAACCTGCTCTCCAACGGAACACTCACCGGCTCCGGCGACGCCCCGGCCGGGTGGTCTTCCTCGAACAACGACTCGCACGATGCCGACACCGGCATCAAGCTCACCAGCTCAGGCAACGCTTGGGCCTTTTGGTGGGAGGGCGGGCTCTACCAGGATGTCACCTCCGGGTTCTCCGCGGGCGACACCGTCCGCTTTGGCGGCTTCCTGCAAACCCCTGGAAGCGACCGTCTGCGCAATGGCGACAAGCAGGGGACCATCGCCCTGGAATTTTATCAGGACAGCACCCTCCTGCAAACCCAGCTGGCCAGCCCCGCCCTCACCGCCACCAGCCGTCCGAACACCTGGATTCTTGGAGAGGCCTCCGCCACGGTGCCCGCCCAAGCCAATAAGATCCGCGTGCTTGTCCGCTGTGACAACGCCGCCTCGGGCGATGGCCGCTTTCTGGCCGATGGCTTCTTCCTTCGCAATGAATCCCGCGGCGCCGGCTCGGTGTTCGCGGACAATCACCACGAAGTCCCCGCCGTCGTCACCAAGAATCATGGCGCCGCCAAATCCGCCATTTTCCTGTATTCCGCCGGTGACATGAAGCCCGATGGCGACCTGGATAAAATGCCGGACACCTACAACTGGCTCTGGCGGTATGACGTCTTTGGCGCGGTCATCCGCGACTACTTTGGCGTTCAGCCGCGCATCCGCGTCTCCGGCCCCAACGCCTACCTGTGCCTGGCCGACTACCGCACCTGCGCCGATGGTTCGACCCTCTGGCAGATCAAGAATTACCAGTACGACACCAACTACCCCAACGGCGGGCCGGCCCTCTCCTTCACCCTCACCAGCGACCTGTTTGTGGGCAAAACCATCCGCGCCTACGAGCAGGCCCGTATTGTCGAGCAGAACAGCGATGGCACCATCACCCTGACGCTGGAGCCCGACGGCATGGAACTGCTCCATGCGTACACCTCCGCCAGCAACGCGCCCATCGTGCAACTGGCCGATGCGCCCTCCCTCATCAAGCCTTTTGGCGACAAGGGCTTTGTCCTGACCATGAAGTACGACACCCTCGGCATGAGCGGCCTTATCCTCAAGGTTGTCCTGAAGGAAAAGGGCGACAACGGCGATGGCGTCACCAATGAGATCATCCAGATGGTCAGCGCCACGGTCAGCGGCATTGGCTCCACCAACCTCTATGTCTGGGTTCCAGATCCTGATCTGACCGATCCCGACTATATTTCTTCCACGGCTGGAGGACAGTATGAGTTCATGGTCTGGCTGGAAGATGCCGAGGGCCACCCGGTGGGCCTGCCCGCCACCCAGGATACCGCGCTGAACTGGAGCGTCTACCCCGAAAGCCCCACGCCCACCAATCTGGTCAAGGGCCAGGCCATTGACCTGCCGGTGACGTGGGAGAACCTTTACGAAACCCTCCCCTGGCAGAACACCCCGATGATGCGCAACGAGGTCTTCCCTGCCCGCGTCGGCCTCTTCCGCTCCACCAAGACGCAAGCCCTCTATCCCAGCCATTTTGAGCGCATCAACCAGGTCTGCGACTGGCTCGAAAGCATGGGCTATTCCAGCGGAAACCCCCTGGATATCGCGTATGACAACGTTTCGGTGTTCGTCGCCTCCGGAACCAATAGCGGCGGCGCCGGGCCGCAACTGCTGTTCTCCGACGATGTCGAATCCGGCACGAACGGCTGGACGGCCTCCGGCCTCTGGCATGTCGCCAGCGACCAATCCGACAGCCCCTCGCATAGCTGGGCCTATAACAATGGCTTCCATTACAACACCGGCGCGCGCAACAGCGGGTCGCTCACCAGCCCCGCCCTGGAAGTGCCCGCCGGCACCTCTGGTGCCATCCTCACCTTCAAGAGCTGGTACGAAACGGAAGACACCGCCGCCTTCTGGGACCGGAAGACTGTTCATATCTCCGCCGGGGGCGGCGCCTGGCAGCAGGTCGCCCAGGTGACCGGGCCCAACCGCCAGTGGACCCCGGTCTCCTGCGATCTCGCCGCCTATGCCGGCCAGAGCGTCCGTGTCCGTTTTACCTTCGACACCGTGGATGGCGTGCTCAACCAGTTCAAGGGCTGGTACGTGGATGATGTCCGCGTCACCATCATTCCCGGCGAAGTCGAAACCCTCTTCTCGGATAACATGACCGCCACCACCAACTGGACCGCGTCCGGGCTGTGGCGTTTGGCCACCAACCGTTTTGCCAGCCCCAGCACCAGCTGGGCCTACAACAATGGCTCCAACTACAACACCGGCGTGCGCAACAGCGGCGCCATTGTCTCCCGCCGCATAGACCTCTCGGGATGCTCCTCGGCCATTCTGACCTTCAAGAGCTGGTACCGGACCGAAGATATCGCCAATGCCTGGGACCGCAAGCTGGTCGAAATCAGCCTCGATGGCGCCACCTGGACCCGCCTGCTTCAAGTCACCGGCCCCAACCAGGCGTGGACCACCCAGACCTGCGATCTGCAGGCCTACGCCGGTCGGACCAACCTCTACCTGCGCTTTTTCTTCGACACCATGGACGCCATCAACAACCAGTATGAAGGCTGGTATGTGGATGACGTGGCCATCACCACGGTCAAAGGCCCCGGCGGTGGGTTCAATGAAAACGCCGAATCCGGAACCAACGGGTGGGCCGCCACCGGCCTCTGGCATGTGGCCGGCGATCTCTCCGCCAGCCCCTCGCACAGCTGGGCCTATAACAATGGCGTCAACTACAACACCGGCGCGCGCAACAGCGGGTCGTTGACCTCCCCGTGGATTGACCTCTCCGCCGCCTCCAGCGCCATGCTCTCCTTCAAGAGCTGGCATCAGACCGAGGACATGGGCGTGCTCTGGGACAAGAAGACCGTCCTCGTCTCCACCGATGGCGCCCAATGGTCCCAGATCATGCAGATCTCCGGCCTCCCCAACCAGTGGAAGCCCTGCAACTTCGACCTCAGCGCGTATGCCGGACAGCAGATCAAGCTCCGCTTTTTCTTCGACACCATGGATGGCGTTCTGAACGCCTTCCGGGGCTGGTACGTGGACGACATCTCCGTCAGCATGATTGGCTCGCAGGTCTTCTTCAAGGACGAGTTCTCCGGAACCGCCGCCAGTTGGACCCGCGCCGCCGGTGCCGCCAACTGGGCCGTCACGGGCGGTGTTCTGCGCGCGTGGCGCATCGGCAACGATGACAACATCCTCTTCGCCGGCAGTTCTGCCTGGAGCAATTACACCGCCAGCGTGGACATTCGCTACAACCAGCAGGACGAGTATTTCAACGACGCCGAACTCTATCTGCGCTACCAGGACCGCGACAACTTCGTCAAGGTCGGCATCCGGAATTCCTACAGCTTCTGGCGCCTGAAATACACCGTGCGCACCCAGGGAAGCAACGTGGACCAGGGCTGGATCTGCGAATTCGCGAAGACCAACCGCCCGGTGGAAGGCGTCTGGAACACGCTCGCCGTGAATGCCGAAGGGCCGCTGTACACCGTCTTCTTCAACGAGGAGGAAGTCGGATCCTTCACCGTCACCAACTTCTCCACCGGGCGCATCGGCGTGGGATGCCGCGCCGTCCAGCTCGGCATCTGGGAGCCGCAGAAGGGCTACTTCTTCATTGATGACGATGAATACAGCTACTACTCCCCCAACGAGGGCGAGATTGTGCAGGCCTCCAAACCCCTGAATCTGGACTGGGGCTATCTGAACACCTTCTACCCCACCCTGATCCTGCCCGGCACGTTTGTGATGAGCGATATCGAGGCCTCCAATGTCGTGACCTGGCTGAACCTGGGCTACTACAACCTCATCGCCACCGAGGGCGGCATCGCCATGCGCAATGAAACCGGCGCCTTTGACCTCGGCCGCATCGAGCCGCTCTTCGGTGTCGAGTCCGCCGTGGTGACCAACTTCCAACCCTCCTCGCTGGTGGTGGGCGGCCTGGATCACTACGTCACGCTGGATTACGCGGAGGGCGATTCCATCGCCGCCTCGGGCGCCTCCGTGGCCTGGACGGAGACCACCGAAGGCCGTGCGCTCGCACAGCTCTCCGCCGGACAGGCCTCCGTGCCGGCGCTGATCGTGAACACCCTCACCAACGATCCGCTCTCGCCGCGCAATGTCTTCTGCTTCAACTTTGCCGTGCCCGCCCAGGGCCAGCTCACCAATCAATTCAGCCAGATTGCCACGCGCGCCTTTGAGTGGTCGCGCGGGCAGGCCCACAAGGTCCGCGTCCTGCTGAAGTACATGATTGATCCCGCCCTGCCGGATGCTGACCTGACGCTCAAGCAATGGGACTTCTGGATGCTGGGCGGCTCGGGAAGCAACACCTTGAGCTTCACCATCCCCCAGAGCAACATCATGACCGGCACCAACCTCTACTGGGTGATGTACGCCTATCCCTGGGAGGCCTTGGATCCCTGGATTGCGCACGATGGCTTCTACACCTCGGGCAACGATGGAAGCATTGGCCCCAAGGCCTCGCTCGCCGGCATCGGCCTGCAGATTCTGGGCGAAGACAAGCCCCGCGGCCAGGTCTTTGGCGGGCGCGCCTGGGACATCTGGTGCGCCTACAACACGCAGGGACAACCCTTGGAAATCACCTACGGCATCAAGGACAAGGGCGCCCTCCTCAGCGAAGACGCCTTCGCGGGGGCCTCGTTGACCGGGTGGACGGTCAACCCCTCGCCCAATAATCAGTGGAGCCTTTCCAATGGGCATCTGCGCGCCACCTCCCGCCCTCAAGGCGGCTATTCTGTCCTCTCGAAGGATGGCCTGAACGTGGCGGACAAGAACGTCACGGTCGAGTATGAAGTGCGCTATATGAACGGCGCCACCAAGGGCGGCCTGGTCTACCGCGGGCACGTGCTCGAAATCAGCCCGCGCGGCATCGCCTGGACAGGCGTGAACCCCCTGAATCTGGGTGGAAACTCCAGCTCCAACTTCTCCGGACTGGTCACCAACGCCGACGGAAGCGTCTCGTATGTGGTCACCGGCGGCATTGAGGTTTTTGTCGGCTGGCCCGGCGTCGCCACTTCGGTTTGGAATCGCGTCCTGCTCAGCGTCCGCGAGGGCGAGAGCAACCTGGTCAGCGACCTCTTCGTCAATGGCGCCGCGGTGTTCATGAACCAGCCGTTGCCCTCGACCAACTGGACCTCCACCGGCGCCGGCCTGCTCAGCGCCTACACCAATGGCTACTGCGAATGGGATAACTTCCGCGTCTGCGACGAAATCTATTCCTTCGCCACCCAAACGATCAATGGCGTGTTTGTTCCCACCAATGACGCCCAGCCCACCTTCCTGCCGTTTGTGCCGGACATCAACCCCAACTGGTGGGAATACGAAGGCGCCACCCTCGGCGGACCCAACGAGTGGTTTGCCTACTTCAAGGGCGAAGGCGTGCAGGGCCACCTGGATGTGGATGTCCTCTTCACCCCGCGGCTGATGATCGAGCTGACCAACTTCCCCGTGCGCATGAACATGGGCACGGTGGTGCAGGTGCCCGTGGAATGGGAGAACTTCACGAATCTGCCCGCGGTTCTGCGCGTGGAACTCAACGAGGCCTTCAATGGCCTGAATCGCGGCCATGGCACCGGCATGATCTCGACGGTCAACGGGTCCGCCTGGATCCCTGTCACCATCTCCAGCAACATTCCCGCCCACAACGACTATGTCTGGCTGGCCTATGTCTATCCCACCAATTCCCCGGAACCCTACAATGCCCGGAGCGGCGCGGACGACACCTTCAACTATGACCCCTCCACCACCTATGCCTTCTACCGGGAAACCGTGATTGGCATCAATACGCCTCCGCCCACCACCAACACCTTTGACATCTATTCCGATGCCGGATTGTTCGCGGGCAGTGATGTGTATCCGTGGGGCGGTGGATCGCCGTTGCTGGATGGCTCGTATGCGGGCGACAATCCCCCGGAAGGCAGTTATTCCTTCCGCACCATGAACAGCCAGTGGGTCGGCTGGGGCATTTTCGCCACCGGCGGCAACCTGAACCTTAGCGCCTACACCAACGGCTATCTCAAGTTCTGGTACAAGAACAACCAGAGCCAGACCATGACCCTGGCCATGCAGGGGCCGCAGGGCACGGAAAGAACCCTGAACGTCACGGCGGGCAACGGCGCCTGGCAGGAGATCTCCATTGCCCTGACCAACTTTAACGGCATCAACTTCGGGCAGGTCTACTGCCCGTTCGCCGTCACCTGGGGGGCCTCCACCAGCAATCTGTTCGACCATATTCACTGGTCCTCCTCGCCCTGACGCGGGCCAGGCCATGAAACGGGTGAGGGTGCCTGCCCAGCAGGCGCCCTCCATGGAAGTCCAATAAGGCTTGGAAAATCATGGCCGGGCCGCTACT
>CAZFSE010000083.1:13368-18316 GCA_964521805.1 uncultured Verrucomicrobiota bacterium | reverse complement strand
GGGCCTCCACCATCCTTTCTTGCTGGGAGTGCGGCCCAAAGATTCGGGCAGTTTCCAAGCTTTGGAAAAAGGTTCCCTGGTTTTTCCAACCCTTGGAACTTTTTTTTGAAAAAGTTCCAAGCATTGGAACCTCCATGGCCGGCTACTTCAACAGCGCCGGCAAGAGGGCATAAAACTCGGTGGCGCGCACCATGTCGTCCAGGGGCACCTGGTCGCGGATGCCGTGCGCGGTGGTTTCATCGCCTGCGGCAAAGATGATGGTGGGAATGCCCGCCTTGCCCATCCAGTAGATGCCGTTGGTGGAGAAGTTCAGCTTTCCGGTTTGGGGCGTCCCGCCCCACAGCTTCTGATGGGTGGCCAGGCCGGCTTGAAGCAGGGGGTGATCCTCGTCCAGCGCCCAGGCGGGGAAATACTTCTCCACGGGATAGGTGAAGCCTGTGTAGCTGGGGGTGTCATAGAAGAGCATCTCGACCTTGATGGCCCCCCTGTGCTCCGGTGGGACCAGGGCCTCGACCTGCTTGATCGCCTCTTCCTTGCTCTCGCCAAAGGTCAGCCGCCGGTCAATGTAGATCGTGCATTCATCCGGCACGGCATTGATGGAGGGCGTCTTGCATTCAATCTTGCTGACGGTGATGCGCCCCTGCCCCAGGAAGTCATCGATGTGGAGCTTGTCATTGAGATCGCGGATGCCGGCGATGACCGGAAGCATCTTGTACACGGCATTGTCACCCAGCTGGTTGGAGGCGGCATGAATCGAGCGCCCCTTGGCGGTCACCTTGAGCTCCACGCGCCCCTTGTGCCCGCGATAGACGTTCATCTCGGTGGGCTCGCCCACGACCACAAAATCCGGCTTGATCTTTTCCACCTCCACCAGCACCTGGCAGGACTGGCCATCGCAATCCTCCTCCATGTTGCCGAAATAATACACGGTGTAGCCGTCCAGCAGACCCAAATCACGGGCCATGGCCAGCCCATAAATCATGCCGGGGGTGGACTGCTTTTCGTCACCCGCGCCACGCGCATAGAAAATGCCCTTCTCGATCTTGCCCTCGAAGGGGTCCCATTCCCAGGCGGAGCGGTCGCCGACATCCACGGTGTCAATGTGTGAATCGTAGAGCAGAATCTTCGGCCCGTTGCCGATGCGGCCCAGCACATTGCCCATGCGGTCGAAGCGCGCCTCCTCGAAACCCAGCTTCTTCATCTCCTCAATGATGCGCTTGCCGACCTCACCAATCTGCCCCATCACGCTCGGGATGGCGCAAATCTCGCGCATAAAGCGAATAATGTCTTCCCGCTGTTCCGTTACGCGGGCCTTGATCTTCGATACCACTTCCGGGGTTGCCTTGTTGCTCATGCGCTTCTCTCCTTTGGTTGAATGAAAGAGGAGTATACCCAAAAGAAAAGGGCCCCGTTAAGCGGGGCCCCTCCTTTTTTATGCCGCTGGCTTTCTTACCAGCCAAACACCGCGGCCTTGCCCAACTCCGCCTCAATCTCCAGCAGGCGGTTGTACTTGGCAATGCGCTCACTGCGGCAGGCGGAACCCGTCTTGATCTGGCCGCCGCCCATCGCCACGGAGAAGTCCGCCATGAAGGCGTCTTCCGTCTCGCCGGAGCGGTGCGAAATGACATAGTTCCAGCCAGCCTGGTGGCACATCTGAATGGTCTCCACCGTCTCAGTCACAGAGCCAATCTGGTTGAGCTTGATCAGCACCGCATTGGCCGACTGCTCCTGGATGCCGCGCGCCACAAACTGCGTGTTGGTCACGAACAGATCGTCGCCGACAATCTGAATCTCGTCGCCCAACTCATCCGTCATGGCCTGGAAGCCTTTCCAGTCATTCTCGTTCAAGCCGTCTTCGATCGAGATGATGGGGTAGTCCTTGACCCACTTCTGCCAGAGTTCAATCATCTGCGCGGTGGTCTTCTTGCCCTGGCCGGACTTGGCCAGGTTGTATTTGCCATTCTCAAAGAAGGAGCTGGCGGCGGGATCCAAAGCGATCGCAACATCCTTGCCGGGCTTCAGGCCCGCGGCCTGAATGGCCGCGACGATCACATCACAGGCTTCCTCATTGCTCTTGAGATCGGGCGCAAAGCCGCCTTCGTCGCCCACGCTGGTGGCATAGCCCTTTTTCTTCAGGATGCTCTTCAAGGCATGGAAGGTCTCCGCGCCATAGCGCAGGGCTTCCGCAAACGTCGGGGCGCCCACCGGCATGACCATGAACTCCTGGAAATCCACGCTGTTGTCGGCATGCTTGCCGCCATTCAAGATGTTCATCATCGGGACCGGCAACCGGACACTGCCCGTGCCGCCGAGATAGGCATACAACGGTAGATCCGCCGCGATCGCCGCCGCCCGGGCCACCGCCATCGAGACGCCGAGAATCGCATTCGCGCCCAGCTTGCCCTTGTTGGGGGTTCCGTCAATCTTGAGCATCAGCTCGTCAATCGCCACCTGGCGGATGGGGTCCATCCCGGCCAGCTTCGGGGCAATGAGCTTGTTGACATTGGCCACGGCCTTCAACACACCCTTGCCGCCATAGCGCTTCTTGTCGCCATCGCGCAATTCAACCGCCTCATGCTCACCGGTGGAGGCGCCCGAGGGAACCGACGCCGAGGCGCTGATTCCATTATCCAAGGTGACAAACGCGCGCAAGGTCGGATTGCCGCGCGAATCCAAAATCTCCATGGCGCTGACTGACTTGATGGTTCTACTCATGTAACTATTCCTCCATTGGTTGTTGTGTTGCAAGATTCGCTGGCTCGTTTAACAGGAGGAGGATCCAGCCCAAGCACTCGGCCCGGCCGATCTCTCCTCCGCAAGTGTCCAGACTCTAGGCAAATTTCCGGCCAACGCAAGCAGAATCGGGGATCACCCGACGGTCAAACCCGACAGGTACTCGTTGATTTCCTGCTGTTTTTTCAGCTCGTTCTGGCCCAATTGTTCCAGGCGGGCGGCCAGGGACTCCAGCTCATCCTCCTGCTGGGCCAGCTTGCGCTCCCAGCGGCCATACACCTCCGACGTGCGGTCCACCGTCTTCATGTTCTCCCGGATGCGCACCTGCTCCTGCGTGATGCGTTGAATCTGCTGGTCCACCGTGGTCTTTTCCGCCTGTATCGCCGCCAGCTGGCCCTGCAGGTTTGACAGCTTTCGCAGAGCCACCTTGATGTTTTCAGGGACGTCCTTCTGCTGGAGATACACGCCGATGAAGTTTTGATTCAGATTGGAGAGCTGGACCCGCTGATCCCCCACCCTCTGCTCCTTGGCCAGCAGTTCCCGCGTCTTGCCGGGCGCCAGCTGAAGCCGGAATCGATAGAAGTCCACCGTCTTCTCCACGTCCTTTTGCGGCTCCAACAGATTCCAACCGGTGCGCATGGGTTGCTCAATCAACAGAGCCCGTTCGTCCTCCCGCTGACTGGAAACGACATACTTGGTCGTGCTCACATACCGCTTCTGAAGAATCATGGTGCCCCGGTCAATCTTGACGCTGGTGATCTGCTCCGGCTCGCTCTCCGTCTCGACGCGAACCTCCGTGGCCAGATCCAGAGAGTAAGAAATCAGGACCTTCTCCAGGGGCCGCGTATCGCGCAGGCGCGCATCGCCGGCATAGATGCCTTCTTCAAACACGCTGACGGGCCCCTGCATGAGGAACAGCTTGGAGCTGTTCTCCACCTCGATGCCGTTGAGCGGGTGCTTCGAGCCGGCATTCCGGCTGAAGATGGACAAGGGCGCGCCTTTGATCCCTGCGTTGACGATCGGGATCAGGGCCGACTGCTGGCGCGGCAAGGTGACCAAATCCTCAATGGCGTACTGGAACAATTCGCCGGCGGACTCCCCTTCCGCGGCGGCCTGCACTCCAGATTCCGCCAGGTTCTTCATACTCATGCGCCGCGAAGCCGGAGCCGGAGCCGCCGCAAACGCCATGACCATATTCGGCTCACTTTCGGCAGGCATCATCTCCAAGTCTGCATCCGCCACGCCCGCACCGCCCATCGCGCGGCCATATTGCTGAGGCGCCACGGCGCCATGCAAATCCATCTGCACCACCGGACGCTGAACATAGATGGGATCGTAGAGGTTCTGAATAAAGGAAATGGGCCGCCCAGACACCAGCGAGAGCCGGACCTCGTTCCAATCTTCATCCGTGACATTCTCGACGTGCGCCCAGCCCTGCAAGAATAGCTTCTGATCCTCGACCACCATGCGGTAGCTGGTCTTCCAGACGGGCGTCTCCAGCATGTAGCCCACCATGACCGGACGCTTTCCCTTGCCCTTGAAGGTCAGCTTGAGGTTCTTCTTGTCACGATCCAGGCTCCCGGCCAGCGTATTCAAGGCCGCCGCCAAATCGTCGCGGATGGCGTCGTCCGTGAACTGCAGGCTCTGCACATCCTCAAAGCGCACGCTCTTGAGCCCGCTGGCGCCGGACAGATTCAGCCAGGCCTCCCGGACCACCTGATCGTCCCCTTTGAAGATCGCCCGCTCCTCGACACCCAGAATGTGGCCATCATAATCCGACCCGCTGACCTTGACCTTCACCGCCACGCCGCGCAGGCGGTTGAACAGGGTTACGCGGTTGGGGTTGTCGGACAGGTCCACACGGTAGGTTTTCAGCGTCCTCTCAACCGGATCGCGCGCATCATACGTCACGGCCCCGATGGAGCCCCCGCCCTCATCCGAGAGCACCAGGGATTTGATTACATCATTGATCTGCGACAACGGGAACTGCAGGACAGCGGAACTGTCGCCTTCTACCTGGGCCTGCCGCTCAAAATAGCCCACGCCGCTGTTGTACAACACCACCTGCTTGAGGGGCACAGATGTATCCGCCCCCGCCATCCCCGCCACCATCGCCAGCATGCACAGCATCGTCTTCTTCATGGTAACCCTCCGCTTGGTTGAAATACGGGGAAAGCATAGGACGCCGGGCCTTGTTTGTCACGGCTCAAGCATT
>CAZFSE010000083.1:0-13268 GCA_964521805.1 uncultured Verrucomicrobiota bacterium | reverse complement strand
TCGAGAGGAAACCGGCATGGACAGATTTTTGTCAAAATGTGTTCTGCGACGGCCTGTTCTCATACGCTCCTCAACCCATGCTGGACTATCCTATTCTCCTGACTCAGTCCTGAATGATTCATCTGGAAAAGGCTGTTGATCACGACGACGCCAACGCCTTGCGCACCGGTTCAGTCAACTTTTCTTGAAGCTGGGGATGAGCCTCCACCAGGCGGGCGATATCGCCCAAATCCTTAAGGCGCTTGCTGGGGCGGCGGGAAGGATCACTCCACGCCTTGATTTTACCCGCCAGCGTATCCTCCAGCGACGCAACGCGCATGAGGATTCCATGCACATCCGCCGGAACGGAGCGTGCAGGGAATTCTCGATAAAACGCTTCTGTGCTAAGTTGCAAACTCACTTGCGAAACCCCGGTGAAATTAATGGACCATTCGTGCCGTTCGGGCTTAAACCCCACGGCGGCCAGCGCCGCAACAGATTGCTCAACCGCATCCACCGCCACCACAAAATCCACATCCCTTGTGACCATGGGTTCCGCGGCCCAATGGTTGACCGCCACCCCCCCAATGGCGCACCAGGGCAGTTCAGCGCGCTCCAGCGCATCCACCATGCGCATCACATCATCCGCCCCCCCCGCTGTTTGCCAGTCATAGAATTTCCGGCCTGTCATGGTTGCATGATTCCTTTCTAACGACATCCGCACACCAAACTGCCTGAAGAGCATAAGACGCCGGGCCTGATTTGTCACGGCGCAAACAAAACCATGGATGCGCCGCCTGTCCTGCGCTATAGTTTGGCCAGCCTGCGGAGGGCTCATGTGAGGGCTGTCCGCCGGGAGGAGAAACGCTCATGCATGTCACCATGGTTCACATCCGGGTCAAACCCGAGTCACTCGAAGATTTCATCCAAGCCACGAAGGCGAATCACAAGGGGTCCATCCAGGAGCCCGGCAACCGGCGCTTCGACATTCTGCAATCCAAGGAAGACCCCTGCGCCTTTATTTTTTATGAAGCGTACAACAGCGCGGAAGATGTGGCCGCTCACAAGGAAACGGCCTACTACAAGACCTGGAGGGACACCGTCAAGGACTGGATGGCGGAGCCCCGAAAGGGAGTCGTCATGAACTGCCTGTTCCCCAGCTGACCCGGCGCCTCGTCTCCATCACATGTGGATCAAACAACGCCCGGCCACGGTGCCGGCCTGCATGTCCTCAATCGCCTGGTTGATTTCCTCCAGGCGGTAGCGGCGGCCCACGAGCTCGTTCAGCCGCAGTTTGCCTTTCAGGCATAGCGATGCATAGCGCGGAATATCCAAATGAGGCCGGGATTCACCGCCGTGCGAGCCGGTTAGTTCCTTCTCAAAATGCAACGGCAGGGTGTAGAGAGAGACCTCCGAGCCTTTTGGGGGCACGCCGACCAGAACGGTCCGCCCGTGCGCGGAGGTCAGCCGGTAGGCGGCCTCGATCATTTTGACATTGCCCGTGTTGTCCACGGCGACATCCACGCCATCCTTCCCCATCAGCTCGCGCACTGCGGCTTCCATGTCGCAGGTCTTTGAGTTAATCAGGTGGGTGGCGCCCAGTTTGCGCGCCAGTTCAAGGCGGTTGTCCAGCAGATCCACGGCGATGATGGGATCCGCGGAAACCATGGCCGCGGCCTGAATGATGTTCAACCCGATGCCGCCGGCTCCGACCACCAGGATGGACTCGCCGATGCGCAGGCGGGCGTTGTTGTTCACCACGCCAAAACCGGTGGTCACGGCACAGCCCATCAGGGCGCCTGACTCCGCATCCAGGCCATCCGGAACTTTGGTGACGCGGTTTTCAGCCACCACGGCCAGCTCATTGAAGGTGGTCACCCAGCCGGCGTTGATCAGGCCCAGCCGGGAGGAAAACTTGGGCGGCACACAGGGCAGGCCGGCTCCGGGGCGCCAATGCAGGACCACGGGATCCCCCGGCTTGACGAACCGCACGCCCTCCCCCACCTCGCGCACATGGCCATACGCCTCATGCCCCAGCAAATGCGGCAGGAAGTTATCCGGGCCCTTGACGCCCTTGATTTCGCCGATCTGCGAGCCGCAGATCCCGGTGCATTCCACCTGGACCAACACCTGCCCAAAGCCCAGGGCCGGGATCTCAATTTCCTCGATGACCAGGGGCTTCTTCAGCTCCACCAGAATGGCCGCACGGCATTTCACGTCCGCCTCCTATTCAAAAAAGATGAGGGAATGATCACCCGTGTAACCTGCCATGTCAAAGTACCACTGCCACTCCTCGGGGGTGCAGAACATTTCGCAGGTAAACTGCCAGTACATCAGGTTGACCTTTTCTTCCTCGTTCCGGTAGGCCTCCACGCAGAGGTACTTGTTTTTCCGGCCCACCCTCTCCATCTCCTTCAGCGCCGCAAAACAGTCATAGCAATACAGGACATGGATCGTGTTGATGGAGATTACCAAATCAAAGGATTTGTCCGGGAACGGGAGCTGGGTGGCATTGCCCACCACCAGCTTGTCCTTGACCTCCTCCTTCGCATGCTCGATGGCATAGCGGGAGATGTCCAGGCCCACCACCTCGACCCCGGGCACGATCTGGGTAAAATCATACAGCAGAAACCCCTTGCCACAGCCCACATCCAGGATGCGGTCGCCCGGCTTGATGCCGTAATGGTCCACCATGGCCTGCGCCACCTTGCGCCAGCGGCCATCATACTTGTAGCCGCCGTACCCCGTGGACCGGTCGCCATCCCAGTATTCGACATCAAATTTCTTTGCGATCCGGGCCACTTCCGCCTTGGGGCGCTCCATCACCCGCGCCAGGTAATCACGCTTGGTGCTGGTATGCACACTCGTCAGAAAATCCACGTAGGCCATGTTGTTTCCTTTCCGCTTTTGGGTTCGCTTTCAGGCGCGTCATGATCCGGCACGCGCGCCACCAGGGTCAAGCCTGTTTTTATTTTTTACGGCTTGTGCACATAGTCGCGCGGCTGTTGTTGGATCTCGGGCCAGCGCTTTTTCATCCACTCCACCGTTTCGGCAATGATGCCTTCCAGGGAAATGACCGGCTCCCATCCCAACTCCCGCCGCGCCTTGGAATAGTCCAGCAGATAAGCGGCATCCAGCCCCAGCCGCCCCTCGGAAACCTCCACGCAATCCTCAAAGGAGGCACCCATGCTGTCGCAAATCTTCTGGACCAAGTCCCGGATGGAAATCTGCCGGTGCGTGGCCAGGTGGAAAATCTCGCCGGGCTTTCCCAGGCGCGCGGCGCGCAGGGTGCCTTCGGAGACATCCTTCATGTGAATAAAGGAGCGGATGGAATGTCCGCCCCCCTGCAACTTGAGCTTTTCGCCGGAGAGGATGCAGAAAACGGCACGGGGAATAATGCGATACAACTGCTGTCCGGGCCCGCAGACATTGGCGGCCCGGGTGAACACCACCGGGAAGCCATACGCCTTGAAATACGCCATCAGGCTCATGTCGCAGGCCGCCTTGGATACCGCATACGGGGTGCTGGGATGATAGGGCGCCTCTTCGCGCACCAGCCCGCTGGTATTGCCATAGACCTCCGGCGTGGAAATCTGGACGTACTTCTGAATGAAATCGCAGGCCCGCAGGCGGTCATGAAGCTTGACCATGGAGACCACATTGGTCATGAACCAGTGCTCCGGATTCTGCCAGCTCTGCGGCACCATGCTCTGGGCCGCAAAATTGACGACGAACTCCGGCTTGAACTCATTCACCACCTTCATGATCCCGTCCAGATCCCGGTTCAAATCCAGCGCATAAAAGCGGAACCGGCCATGCGGGACCCACTTGTAGGGAAGGAACACGTCCGAGGGCTCCGGGGACCGGCTCATGCCCACCACCTCCGCGCCGGCGTTCAGCGCATGCGCCGCAAACGTGGCGCCTGAAAACGAGTTACTGCCGATGACCAGGATTTTTTCCACGCTCATGGGAAGGCTCCTACTTCAGGTCGATGCTTTTCATCATCTTGATGTTGAAATACCGGATATCCGTCATGGACGCCGGCAATTTGCCCTGCTGGAAGGCCCGGATCAAGTCCCGGCTTCCGTCTTCAATCGTACGTTTGGGCGTAAAGTTCAGCACCTTCCGGATCTTCTCGGAGGAGATGTGATAGGAGCGGATGTCATCCGAGGGCGTGGTGACAATGGAGAGCCGGTCCTTGCCGGGAATTTCCTTTTGGACCACGTCCTTGACGACCCGGGCAGTCTCCGCCACGCTGAAGTTCTGGTAGGCGGCATTAAAGATCTGCCCGGCGATCGTGGCGGACGGAACCTCCAGCAACAGCAGGTACAAATCCACCATGTCCTGCATGTGGAGATTGGGGCGCATCTGGGTGCCGCCAAAGACCTTGATTTCATCCGTATGCACCGCATGATTGGTCAGGATGTTCACCGTCAGGTCCAGTCGCTGGCGGGGCGAATACCCGCAAATCGTGGCCGGGCGGACAATCACGGTGGTGAAGTCCGGCGACTGCGCCGCCAACAACACCGGCTCGCACAGGGCCTTGTACTTGTTGTAGAGCGAAACCGGCACCAAGGGGTGCTCCTCGGTCACGTTGGGATCGTCGCTGACGCCATAGACACTGCCGGAGGATGCGAAGACGAAGCGCTTCACGCCGCTCTGCTTGCTGAACGCGACCAGCGGCTTGAACGCCTCGAAGTTGATGGTCCGGCTCAGATCTGGGTTCAGCTCCACGCTGGGGTCGTTGGAAATGCAGGCCAGATGAATGACGGCCTCGCAATCCTGCACGGCCTTGCGGACCAGCGCCTCGTCCCGGAGGTCGCCCTTGAGCAATTCCAGCGCCGGGTTCCCCTTGACGCCGGCCAGGGATTCCTCCCCATAAATGAACAAATCCAGCACGCGGACGGCATAGCCCTTGGCCAGCAATTGAGGCACCAGCACCGAACCCACATAACCGGCGCCGCCGGTCACCAACACCCGTTTAGTAGAAGCCATTGTATTCCATCCTTGAGTTTGTCTGCTTATTTCACACGGTTTGTCAGCCCACCGGGAGCTGAACGGTATCCATCCAGTGATGCAAGAGCGCGGCATGCGCCGTCTCGGCAAATCCATAATCATCCGCCCCGACGTAGAGATTCAGGTCGCCCAGGGACCGGAGGGGATTGTCCGGCTTCATGGCGGAGAGGGTAATGATTCTCACCCCCATCTCGCGGGCCAGCCGCACCGCGGCCAGCACGTTGGGCGAGCGGCCCGAACTGCTGATGGCCACCAGCATGTCCCCTGCGCGGGCGCGGCGCGACAGCGGCTCCGAGAAGACATGCTCATATCCCATGTCATTGGAGATCGCGGTAATCAGGGACAAATCGGAAAAGACCTGCGTATGCAATTTTCCGTTCTTGGCAAGATCCGCCGCAAAATGGCTGGCCATGGACGCGCTGGCGCCGTTGCCCACCAGATAGATGGTCAGCCGCGCGGCGCGAATCTCATCCGCCAGCCGTTTCCATTCCTGAAACCCCCGGTCCGCCTCCAGTTCGGCGCCCTGGCGGTCCCGGAAGGAACAGCCTGAAAGTACGTTTTGCAACTGTTGAACATGGTCTTTCCATACATTGGACGACATGCGTATCCTCCGCTATTTCATCAAGGTTTCCAACTGCTTGCACAGGCTGGCATATTCCACCGGTTTTTCATTGCAGACCGTGGAGACGGCATAGGCGCCGACCGCATTGCCCACGAAGCCCACCACCTCCATGGGCGCCTTGAGGTAGGAGCACAGCGCCGAGATGGAGAGGAAGGCATCGCCCGCGCCCACCCGGTCCACGACCTGCCGGGTCAGCGCCGGCACCAGGAAATAGCCTTCATCCCGGTCATAGCACAGGCTTCCATTGGCCCCGCGCGTCACCACCACCCGGGGGCAGTTCATGCGCGCCGCAACGGTTTCCAGCATCTGCTCCAAGTTGCCGCTGTGCTGGCGGGCCTCCAGCTTCAGCTCCTTCTCGGCGAGCGTGATGTAGTCGGCCCGCGGATATTTGGAGACCACGTTGTAGCCCATGTTGCCCGCGTTGGTCTGGACATTCAGCGCCAGGTAGCGGGCCTTCCTGCACACCAGGTCAATGGCGCGCGGGGTCATCAGGCTGTGGCCGAAATCCACCACGATCACCAGGTCAAACTCCGGCAGGGCCTTCTCGAGCAGGGCGCACACCGCGTCGTCATCCGCGGAGTCCATCGCCGCATCATTGATGGTGTACACCTCCAGCATCTTGGTGAAGAAATAGTGCTCGATGATCCGCTTTTTGACAATGGTGGGGGAATCGCTCCGGTGGTGGAACATCCGTTGAACGGAGGGGTTGAGATGCTGTTCAATGAACTCCTCAAACGTGTGATGTTCGCCCAGACAGCTCACCACCCCGGTCTGGCCGCAAAAATTGGCCACATGATTGGCCACGGCCAGGATGCCGCCGGCAAAATACTTGTCATACAAGTCCTTGACGGCCAAGGTGGGTTCCTTGGAGGATTTCCCGATGGACTCGCAGTATTGGTAATGGTCAATGATGGTCTCGCCCACCGCCAGCACCTTGAGCTTGCGGGCTTCCCTGAGATACTTCAGCAAATCGTCCTTCTGGTAGCGCTCGCGGAATCCGGCCAGGTAATCTTTGACCTCCTTGGAATAGTCGGTCATGAAGCGGTTGATCAGGTTGGAGGAGCTGAAGACAATGTCGTCGGTGAAGACCAACTGCCCCCCCACGGAATGGACGGCCTCTTCTTCCAAAATGATGCCGCCGGTGTGGTCCTTGCTCGCATCCTTATAATCCATGCCCTTGACATAAAAACTGGGCTTGATGTGCTTGATCACCTCCACGGCCTGGGGCCAGTGGCTGGCCGCCACATAGGAAACCATATCCAGGGAGGCAATCACCTCCATGCGCAGATCCAGGGGAAAAACCGGGCGGTCCGGCCCCTTGTTGACATACTGGTCCACCGTCAGGGTGACCACCAAAACATCTCCAAAGGCCTTGGCCCGCTCAAAATGCCGGACATGCCCCACGTGCAAGAGGTCAAAGACCCCGTGGCAAAGCACCACCCTCTTGCCCTGCTGTTTCAGCTCTTCGACCATTTCCGCGAGCCGGTCCAATTCAACAATTTTTTGGGTGGCCATGCTTATTCCTCATCTCCGGTTATCCAGACCCACTTCCGCCTCCGCCACGGGAGAAAGCGAAAACGCATATAGAAGCAGGGAGGGCCTGTCAACGGGAAACTGCGAAAGTTCCAACTGGCTTTCCCCGCCGGGCAGGACAAACGGCCCCAATTTGAGCTCAACCTGGCCGCCTTTGGTGAAAGAAGCCGTCTTGAGGGATCCGGAAGCGCCCGTTCCCGGCACGGGCTTGGCGGTGAAGGAGCCGGCCTCCAGGGCGACGCCCAAAAGCGCCAGGGAAGCGGTCTGCGGAGGCCCAGGCGGCAACAAAACCCGAAGAGTGCCCGCGCCCAACGGCATGATGAAAAGCTGTCCGTCCCGTGTCTGCACATACTGCCAGGACGGCCCCACGGGCCAAACCACGGCTTGGGGCGATGCGGCCAGGCGCCCCAGCACATCCGCCTCGGAATTATGGTAGGCCACAAACGTGGGCGACTCCACGACCTTCATGCCATGCGGGCTTAGCCCCCATCGCCAAAGACGGCTGACCGCTTCATTTCGAAAGACCTCGCGCCGGGCAAAAAAGTCGCGCATCCAGGTCCAATAGGGCTCTTTTTCATCACCGGCATCCGCCAGCATGACGGAGAAGGGAAACCGTTCAAAGATGGACCTGGCTTGGTTCATTTCGCGGGTGAGGACGCTGGCCGGAATGCCGGCATTCGGATAGCTGGCAAAGGCCGGCTGGCGGCCGGGCACCGGGTAGGATTGGGGCAATTCGCGCAGGTTGTAGCCGTTGCGCCAGACATACAGCCCGCCCTCCGGCAGATGCGACACCAGCCAGTCGCGGATTTCTGAAAATGGGGACAGCTTGTCCTTCATGCCAAAGAGCGACCGATAAGGCGCCGCCAGCGCCATAGCCAGCAGTCCCCAAAACAAGACCGCCGGAACAACCGGCACCCAGCTCCGCAAAGGCAAGCGGGTCACGGCCTGCTCTGTGACAAACTGCACGCCCAGCGCGGGAAGAATCAGCAAAGGAAGAAACGCAAAGCTCAAATACCGCGGCGCAAAATCCCGTTGCAGAAACTGAAAGAAAAGGGCGGAAGAAAGCAGGATCAGCCCCAGCAGAAAAAGGGTTGGCGCTCTCCATTCCTTGCGGGAGAGCCCGGCGGCAACCCCCGCGAGGCTTGCCAGAAGAAAGGCCGCCAGACGTCCCCCACCCCGGCCCCATCCAAAGTGCGCGAACTGATACACCAACAAATTCAACGTCAGCCGGTCCGCCGCACTGCCTTCCGTGGAGGCATTAAAGCTGTCCATCCCCCGCAACACCAGGGAAATAAAGGGCAACGTGCTCACCACCATGAGCAGAGCCGGCCAGAGAAACGGACCGGCGATGAAAAAAAATTGCCGCTGGTTTGAAGGACGCGCCTTCCAGAGCTTGGCCAGCAGGACCACCCCCAGCAGAGCGCCCTCTGCCAGCAGATAGATCCAGGCGGTCATGTGCGTGAACAGCATGCCCGAGGCGCCCGCCCAGACCAGCGCCCCCGAGGCAAGCCGGGAACGAAAAGAGGCTGTGCCTCCATCCACGAAACGAATGACCCCCCACCCATGCAAGGAGAGAAAGAACAACAGCGGGGCATAGCCCGTCGCATCCCGGGACTGATACACATGGAAAAACGAAACCGCCAGCAAGGCCGTTGCCCAAAGCGATGTGTCTGCAGAAAAAAGACGGCGAATCCCCGCAAAAAAGACGGGAAGCGTGGCAATGCCCATCAGGATGAAGGGCAGGCGGACAAGAAAC
The DNA here is from genome assembly GCA_964521805.1 of uncultured Verrucomicrobiota bacterium. Taxonomy (GTDB): domain Bacteria; phylum Verrucomicrobiota; class Kiritimatiellia; order CAIQIC01; family GWF2-57-35; genus CAZFSE01. The sequence continues at coordinate 4,362 of CAZFSE010000083.1, read as the reverse complement.
TCGCTGGAAGCAATCCCCATCTGCGCATAGGCACGCAAGAACATATTCAGCAGAACATACTGGAACGGCATGTGCTGGCCGGTGGGCCCCTTGAAGGCGGCCTGATAGATGCCACCTATGATCTGGCCGGCTGTCCGGTCCGGCCCGCCAAAACCCAGGATCGTGATCTCGTCAATCCAAAGGAGCGGACGGCCCGCGTCATAGACACGCAGGAAAATGCCCGCCAGAAGAATCAACCCCAAGATCGCCAGTTGACGTGAACGCACACCCAGTTCCTTTTCATTGACCGCATCCATGCCTTTTCAACAAGGCCCTTGATTGTAGCCAAACCAAAAGGACCGTCAATGATGGACTCCTGACATGTGATCTTCAGAATTGCACGGTTACATCCAAGGGCAGGCCGTCCGGCGCCGGCGGCAATTCGGAGGAAGCCTTCCGGCCCGCGGCCAGGATGACGGGGGCCCTGTCGCGGCTCCGCACAAACCGCCCGGGCTTCGAGAGGTGGATCGCATACTGCCCCGCCGGAACCCGCAAGCGCAAGGTGGCTGTTTTCCATTCGGGCGGCAACAGCGGATCCAACACCACGCGGCCCTCTTTAAAGCTCACACCCAGCAGACTGAGGTAGGTCATCCACATCCAGGGCGCCGTGCCGCTCAGCAGGGGGCCAATGTGCTCCTCGGTAGCCGGGTTGGCATACTGGGTGCACAGGCGTGGATTGCCCGCCAGCCGGTAGGGATCTTCAAAGGTCTTGAAGGGTGCGGTCACCCGCAGAACCTTCCACCCCATGCCCGCGAGCCGCTCGGCCAGCGAGGCATCCGCGACGGTGCGGGCCGCATGGAACAGCGCGCGCGCGGCCATCAGGGTGGCATGCTTGAAGACCGCCCCATTCTCGCGATCGCCATAAAAGTAATCTCCAGAGCCGCATTGCGGCATGATCTGGCGGTAATTCGTCGGCGTGGCCAGCCGCAGGCCATAGGGCGTCAGCAGGACTTGCTCCAGCCGCTCAAACATGATCCGAATTTGTTCCTCGGTGGCCGTGTCGCTCAGCACCGCCCAGGAAAAGCTGTTGACGAAATATGTCCCCGGCAGGTTTGGATCGGCGGACAGCCGGTCCCCCTGCCCACCCAAATACGAGGTTTTTGCCTCGTTCGGGCGGTTCAAAAAGGCCCGCGCAAAGAAATCCCCTTTCCAGGCCTTATGCAGGCGTTCGCGCAGAACGGCCCCGAAGAGCGTCCATTCCTGCGCGATCTCGGGACGATTCGCCAAACGCGCGAAGCGCACCATGCAGGCACGGGCCATTTCCAGCAGGAACCCGTTCATCACGCTTTCGGAAAGATCAGACACCAGCCCCTCGCCCTCGCGGATAAGCCCCTGGGCCACCTGCTCGCGGTAGAGCTTTTCCTTCTCCGGCCCATGCAAGCCCTCGCCGTCGAGGTTCAGCGTGTCATTCCAATCCGCATGGTCAATCAACGGCAGTCCATTCCTGCCGATGGAAATGCGCCCGCTGTAGTTCAGAATCGCGGCCAGAGTATTGAAGAGGGACCGTGTGCCCTCCCCGCCCGCCACCGCATATTCCCGGCCCAGGATCGAGGCATCCCCCGTCAGGTCCACATAATGGCCCACCGCCTGGAACAGCCAGAGCGCATCATCGGAATAGCGGCCCGGCTCAAAGCCCTCCCAATAGAACTGGTGATTTGCATACCCGAAGCGGTGCACATGGCTGGCCCACAAACCAATCAGATCGCGGATATGCTCCTGCCGCCCCGCCGCCACCTCGAACGGAAGCGCCGCAAACAGGTCCTGGATTTCACGAAATCCGATTTTTCGAAATCCCTTTTGCGTCAGCGCAAAGGAGCGGCTGGCATACGTTTGGTAGCGGATTTGAAAAGGCAGGTGCACATTGACCAGTTGGTTGACGTCCTGGCTGGGCGTCTCGATCTGAACGGCGCTCCGATAGCGGTCCTGAAAGGCCATCACCTGGCGCAAAACGCCCCGGCCCCATTCTGGGGTCCGGGTCTTGGAGGCCATCCACGCCAGCCTCTCCGCCAACACCTCCTGGGTGACAGGGGACCCCTCGTGCCGTGACACGGAGCCGTTGAACGAATGGCCTTCCGCCGATTCGCCGGCCTCCAGCACACACGGAAGCTGGAGGGCAAAAAAGGCCGGGCCTTTTTTCGCGCAAACGTTGTCCAGGCAGGCCACATGTTGAGGGTGCTCCAAGGTCCCATGGCCCACAAACGCACGGTAGTTCAGGCAGAAGCTCTGCGGGCCAAGCGCCCGGCCATCGGGTGTGTACAGCACGCTCAGATTAAAGGGATGGTCATCCTGGCACCACCCCTGCGAGTAGCGCGGCGCCACGATCAAGGGCGCCCCGCCCTCCGCTTGAAAAATACGGGGCTCCGTGGTGACGCAGGTGTATACCACATCCACCACCAGCGCATCGGGGAAGGGACATCCAAACATCCCCGTCAACACCAACTGCAGATTTCGGCGGCGTTTGCCGCCGTTGCGAATTCTGATCATCTGCGCCTCAACCGCCAGGGGGAGCCCCTCCTCCGCCGGCACCATGAAAAAGGTTCGCTCAAGGCACAAACCATCCGGCAATTCATAACGGATGACCGTATGATTGGCCGCATGACGCGTGGCCACCTTGGCCCGGACATCCGGCTGGGCTGAATAAAAAATCTGCCGGTGATTCTCGACCAGGTAAAATTGCCGGTTGGCCGGGAAGCCATTTTCCTCGGGCACCACGTCCCAGCGGGTGGCAAGGATCTGCTTGTCGGCGTGCGAGCGACTGCTCCCCCGCCCCCACTCATCCACCAGCGCCTTGGGGGTGGTCATCAGTGGATTTCCAAATCCGGCGCGGTCCCCAATCAGCAGATTCGCCCGAAAATGCGTGCCCGGCGAAGGCGACCGGGGATCAAAAACATAATCGCCCTTTTCATCCAACGCACCAGCCCAGGAAGAGCTGGTCCGCAGTATTTTTGAAATGCGCGTGCGCTCCCTGGCGGGAACCGCCACTTCCTCCACTTCATCACCCCGCCGCTTGAACAGCTTGAACGCTTTCTGTCCGCACACCATGAGCCCATCGGAATCCCCGGCCAGTGCGGAACAAACGTATTTCGCCGTCAGGGGATCATTCAAGATCGCACGCATCACGGGACGCAGAGGAGACAGCCCCGTGCATCCCAGAACCCGTCCTCCATCCGCCATGAGGAAGAGCGCGTCCACCGCATCCGGTGATTCACAAAACTCTGGGAACTTTTCACAGCAGGATTGTGCAGGAGAAAGCGCCCCAAGCCGAAAAGATTTAGAAATATATACAGCATTTTTCATGGAATAAGACCATATTGTTATCGGTATCATTTGTCAACACAAAAATCCGTCCAGCTTGTAGTGGATGGCTTTTTATCAGCGCCGATGAATCAAACGGCCTTGAAGCACAGCGTGGCGTTATGCCCGCCAAACCCGAGGGAGTTGTTCAGGCAGGCGCGCACTTTGACTTCGCGGGCCGTGTTGGGCACGTAGTCGAGATCGCAATCCGGATCGGGCGTTTCTTGATTGATGGTCGGCGGAATGATGCCATTTTTCAGCACCAACGCACAGATGGCCGACTCTATGGCCCCCGCCGCGCCGAGCAGATGCCCGGTCATGGACTTGGTGGAACTGATCATCAACTTGCGGGCGCGTTCTTCGCCCAAGGCCTGCTTGATAGCCTTGGTTTCACACTTGTCGTTCAGCTCGGTGCTGGTGCCGTGGGCATTGATGTAGTCAATGCCTTCCGGTGTCAGTCCGGCGTCTTCCACCGCCAGCTTCATGCCGCGGGCGGCGCCAGAACCCGTTTCGTCGGGTGCCGTCATGTGGAACGCATCGCAGGTGCGGCCATAGCCGGCCAGCTCGCAATAAATTCGCGCCCCGCGTTTTTGGGCATGTTCAAAATCTTCCAGCACCAATACACCGGCACCTTCGGCGATGACAAAACCATCGCGCCCGGCATCAAATGGGCGGCTGGCCTTTTGGGGATCGTCGTTGCGGGTGCTCAGAGCGCGCATGGCGCAAAAACCGCCGACGCCCAGATCGCACATCGGGGCCTCTGTGCCGCCGGCCAGCATGATATCCGCCTCGCCGTGCTGAATAATCCGCAGGGCTTCGCCCAGGGAGTGCGTGCCGGAGGCACACGCAGAAACAATGCAAAAATTAGGCCCTTTGAAGCCATGCTCAATGGCAATGAGTCCGGCAACGATGTTGGTGATCATCTGCGGAATCATGAACGGCGAAAAGCGCGACGGCCCCTGGGCCATGAACTTGCCATGTTGCTCCTGCAACACCTGCAAGCCCCCCACCCCGGAACTGACAATGACC
>CAZFSE010000082.1:0-18327 GCA_964521805.1 uncultured Verrucomicrobiota bacterium | reverse complement strand
GGCTTGACCCCCGCCCGCCGGCCGGGGCAAATCCGGGCCGACAGCGCCCGCGCCGCCCTGGCCTGGATTCGCGCCGCCACCGAAGCCTGCCTTGACACCCGCTTGGACGGCATGGTCACCGGCCCCATTTGCAAGGAAGCCTTTCACAAGGCCGGCATCCCATTTCCCGGCCACACCGAATTGCTGGCGGGACTCACCGGCACCAAAACCTACGCCATGATGCTCTTTGGTGGACCCCTGCGTGTTGTCCTGGCCACCCGCCACCTGCCACTCTCCAAAGTCCCCTCCGCCCTCAATAAAAAAGATCTCCTGGAAACCATTTACCTGACCGGCGAAGCCCTGCCCTGGCTGGGGTGTCCCCGCGCGCGCATCGGCGTCTGCGGCTTGAACCCCCATGCCGGTGATGGCGGCATCCTGGGCGGCGAGGAAAAACGCATCATCACCCCCGCCGTCCAGCGCGCACGCCGGGAGGGCTTCCAGGTGGAAGGCCCCATCCCCGCCGATGCCATCTTCCGGCAGGCCGTGGAAGGCCGATACGATGCCATCATCGCCATGTATCATGACCAGGGCCTGGCCCCTCTCAAGATGATCGCCTTCGATACCGGCGTCAACGTCACCCTGGGCCTGCCCATTGTCCGAACCTCGCCCGACCATGGAACCGCCTTCGATATCGCCGGAAAAAACCGTGCCAATCCCTCCAGCCTGTGCGCCGCCATCACCTGCGCCCAGCAATTGGCCCTGCGCCCAAACCCCTGGACATGACGAGGCGCCCATGAACCTGACCCGCCCCTCCGAAGTCCGGGCCCTGCTCGCCGAACTCGATTTCACCCCCAGCCGGGTGCTCGGCCAAAACTTCCTCATCGACGCCAATATCCTGCGCATCATCGTGGAAACAGCCAACCTCGAGCCCGGCGATATCGTCCTGGAAGTGGGGCCCGGCCTCGGTGTGCTGACCGAGGCCCTTCTCCAGCACGCCGCCCGTGTCATCGCCATCGAAAAAGACGCCCGGCTGTATGCCTGCTTGAGTGAACGATTTTCGGGCGTCCCCCATCTGGAGCTTCGCCAGGCCGACATCCTGGAGGTGGATCTGGACGCCCTGCTGAACGAAGGCGTGGGCAAGGTGGTGGCCAACCTCCCCTACTCGATTGCCAGCCGGTTCCTGGTCAATCTCTTTGAAGCCGAACGGGCCGTGAAGCAAATCGTGGTGACGGTGCAGAAAGAAGTGGCCTGCCGCCTGGCCTCTCCTCCCGGCTCAGGCGACTATGGGCTACTCAGCATTCTGGCCCAGGCCCGGTACGAGGTCACCCGGCCCAAGAACATCAGCCCCACCTGCTTTTACCCTCCACCCGAAATCACGTCCTCCATCGTACACCTCCGAGTCCGGGAGCAAATCCCTGGCAGAGCCCAATTGCTTCGATTAAAGGCCCTGCTCAAGGCCTGTTTTTCCGCCCGGCGAAAGCAACTGGGAACCACCCTCAAGGCCTGGCTGGGCGCCAACAACCTGGCCCCTTCCCTGGCCGAGGAATTCTTAAACGCCTGCGCCATCGAACCCCGCGCCCGCCCGGAGGAACTATCCCCCACAAAATGGCTTGAACTGGAAACCCGGTTGTGGCTTCATCCCCCTCGTGAAAATTAAAGGAAGGGCGAAAGGCATGGCGCGGGTCTCTTTATGCTGGGTGGCAGGGCTGGTATTCTGGAGCCTTTCTTCACAGGCCGCGGAGCTGTTTCAAACAGAGCCTCCCTTCATCAGCCTGGGCGCCGGGATGGTCGAAGTTTTTGACGACCATCCAAAGGGAGGGTTGTTCATTGAGTACCGGCCCGCCTTCCGGCTGTGGAACGCGGGCCCCTGGCTGTTCCTGGGGCATGGCCCTGACCAAGCCCTCTATGCAGGCGGCGGCCTGTTGCTCAATCTTCATCTGGGTTCCCACTGGATTCTGACCCCCAGTTTTGGCGTGGGATACTTCAAGCCCAGCGAGATCCTGGACCTCGGGCACGAGTTGGAGTTCCGATCCTCCCTGGAGTGCGCATACCAATTCAACAACGGCCATAGGGCGGGGCTCTGCCTGGGACATCTCTCCAATGGGGGCATCGCCGAGCGCAATCCCGGCACCGAATGGCTCATGCTGGTCTATTCCATCCCCCTGCACTTCAACGCCCACACCCCATAAAGACCAAACGGCCCGCCTTCCCCCATCCGTTCCATCTCATCAAGGCGCATTTCCTTCGTTGCTTTTGGGGGAGCCCCTGTCGCTCTTCGCGGTCTTGTCGGCCAGCAAGTCACGCACATTCTTCCGCAACAAGGCCCAGTCCTGCGCCTGGCGTCCCGCCTCCTTTTGGCGGGCCAAAAAACCCAGAACATATTCCTTCACCTGCAAGCGGGACCAGCCCTTTTGTGCGCCCAGGAGGGCCAGCAACTCGATATCCTGCTGGGCCCGGCGCAGAGATTTCAAGCGCATGGAGGGAAAGGGCTTGTCCTCCCCCAGCGGCGCCCCGCACACCATCAGGTTTTGCTCGCGGACCCGGGCCCAAGGCACGGGCAATCCGGCCGCTTCACGAATGCTCCAGCCGTCCGCCCCCTCCAAGTAAGAGAAGATGGCGGAGGCATAAATGGCCAGCGGGCTTTCAAACAAAGGCGCCGTGGCGCTTTCGCGCCAGAGCATGGAGTCATGCCGCTGGGCGCGAGCTCGCAACAGGGCCCAGCCTTCGGCCGTGGGATCGCTGGAGGAAAGCAAGCTGAAGCGAGCGCCCCCGTGCTCCGCCAGCCAGGCGGCCTCCGGCACACTGACGCGGAACTTGAACTGGCCAGGCGTCCAGGAGGAGGCGGCCTCCGTCGAGGCGAACCGGGCGTAGGCATCCAAGGCCAAAAAGTCGTCGCGGTACAAGGGCCGCCCAAAAGACCAGGCCGGAGCGCGCCCGGTGTAATTGGAGACAGGGTTGTTGACCAACCAGAGGCCGGCCGGAACCTGGTTCCATCCGCCCACACGAAGATGCTCGCCAAACTGTTGCAGGGCGGACCGAAAGGTTCTCCAATAGGGGGACGAAAAGCAGGCCTCCAGGGTTTCCGGAACGCCGCCATATACCGCATACCCCGTCCCGTTCTGGCGCAGATCGTCCCCCTTGCACAAATAGCCATCCCCAAAGGGAACCGGCCAATTTTCGAAGATTGGAAGAACAAAAAATGCGGAGGATTGGGCGGTCAACATCGGTCCAAAGCGAAGATCCCATTCCTTCCAATCGCGTACGGCCCATTCCTGGCCCAGCCCAGAGGAGGCCGGCCCAAAAGGTTGGGGGCAATTCCCGTTGGGCGCATACGGCAGAAAAGCGCTGGCGCAACGATGCTCCGCCGCCAGCTCCTGGTACAAACGCTCGATGGGCCCGGCATCTGAGCTGTTGGAAATATCCCGGCGATAAAAGGCGGACAAGGTGGGCGGCAACAGCAATTCGCACACAAAGGAGGGCCGGGCCGGCAGGGCCGGCGGAAGAACCTCCAGCAAGACATTCACGGTGTCCCGGATTCCTGCCGGGTTTTTGATCACCAGCGTACTGCGATACAAACCCTCCATGGCGCTGGCGGGAATCTTCAGCTCGGTATAAACCGTTTGAAACGACTGGCCCGGCACCAGATTGCCCTCCCACGGAATGGAAAGAGGGCGATCCAAGGGCACCAAGGCATCCCCAACCCAGGCCTTGACCCCACGCGCCAGCTCCATCACGCCATACCAAGTCCGAAAAAATGAAAAAGCGGTCTGCGCAAGATTGCCCTTTGAGCTGGTGAAAGGCTCCGCGCTGATGGCCAGCTCAGGAAATGCCCCCTCTTTTTTCTGGAACACCATTTGAAACCCAATGGTTTCATTTTTCGCCGCCTTCAAATGCAGGGTGCGGCTGGCTCGGTCCCATGCCATGGATTTTGTGGCAGCCGCCCCGCCGGCGCCCGGCAGACGGTCTGCCACCTGTCCGCTCTGTGGATTCACGGAAGCCATCTCGTCCAGAATCCAAAACCCTGCCGCACGAGAGGCGACCTCAATGGAGTCTGCATCAAAAAACGCAGGCGGCGCGGAAGCCACCAGCGGGAGGCAATCCCCTGTGCGGGACTCCACGCGGCTGATGGGGCCGCCTTGGCCGGACTCATCCACGGCCCTCACATAAAACACATAGCGGGCGCCAGGATCCAATCCTTCAAGAACCACCTGATCCTTCTGTCCGGCGGGCTGAGGCCAGGGGGTCTTGGAAACCGGCAAGGGCCGGGCCTCTTCAAAACGTCCGCCGGGCACTCCATAGCGAATATCATACCGGAAAGCCTGCCCGGCCTGCGCATCATCCCCCGTGGCCGTCCAGGTCAACAGCATGCCCACGCTTTCCCGGCGCGCCAGGTCCGGATGCGCATAGGCACGCAAATCAGAAATCTGCCCGGGGGGGACAACATCCACGACGCCCCCCTCCACATCGAAATACGGGGAGCTGGAAGGCTCCGTCATCCCCAGGATGGAGGCGATCGAATTCAACTGCCCCTTCTCGTCCGCGATGGCAATCCCATAGCCATTTCCGGAAACCAGCGTCTGGAGCACGCGGGGATCCACCTCCACGCTGATCCATTGGCCCGGGCCCACATTGGTTTCCGCCGGGCGGCCATAGGAAACCAGCGATCCGCCATTCCCCCGGATAAACAGCCTTCCCGGCCAGGGAGCTGTCTGCGGGACCTCCTCAAGCCCCTCAAACAACCAGGTGGAATCCACCCCATCCCGGAAAACACCGGTGGAGTCGTCCCAATCTGAAGACAACGAACTGAAACTCACGTCACGGGGCGCGCCCTTGGCGATTCGCGCATGCCAGACCACCCGCTTCAACGTCCAGCCTCGAAGGTCAGAAACGTCCAGGCGGGCCAGGATAAAGGCCTCGTTCCCCTTCAGCGGCAATCCGTCCGGCGAACCCTCGGACAAAGCAGGCCAGCTTGAGAGGGAGGAGGGAATCAGCCGTTTTTGCTGTGGCAAAAGCATCTCGCTATACGAGGAACTCCAGGGACTGCGGGGGAGCGGCTTCAGCGAGGGCCAGTCTTCTTCTGCGGATGCAGACTCCGCCACGGCAGGCGCCAGGGGAGCACTCTCCCCATCGCCGGCCTCGGCCACGTCTTCCTCGGCCTCGGCCTCTTCCGATAAAGCCGGCGGGGAAGGGTGGGCGCCGGGCCGCGACGGGGGAGCCGGGCGGGACGCAGGCGGGGCGACAATTTTTGGCCGTCCGCTCTTGGTAATGACCCGGGCGCCGGGCGGCAGGTCGCCAGCAAGTTCGGACCCCAGCCCTGCGCTGGAAACCTGCTGTTCCGCCTCGCGATAGCCCTTGTAAAACAGCGCGCCCAGCGTGATCGCCGCAATGACCGCTCCGGCATAAATGAAACCGGAGACAAAATTAAAAGAGCGGGCTTGTGAGCGAACCATAGGATGTCGTTTTCGGGGCACTGTCCTGACCTTAATGCGATTCATGATGATGGACCCTCACACGTTTCCCTCTATTAACCGTCCGGAGAGTACAAAATTTTCAAGACCGACACAAGAAGGCAAACGCCGAACCCGGCATTTACAAGACTCTGGCCCCGACGTATCGCATGAGCAGGCAAACCCTTCCAGGGAAGGGAGGGTCAAGGCGCACGGAGAGCCCCGGTGCCGGCCTTTTGGAGGAAAGGGAAAACCATGCTGGAACCCTTGAAAGAGGACTCTTCCATTCATGAGTGGAAGGAACCAGACACCCGGCCAGGCCTGAAGAGCCGGGGCGCCGGCCTACAGAATTTCCACCCGCTTCTGGGGGTCCACCAGCTTCGTGATGCGGATGCCGAAGTTTTCGTTGATGACCACGACATCGCCCTGTCCCACCAGCTTTCCGTTCACCACGATATCCGCGGATCCGCCCGCCAGCCGGTCCAGCTCCATGATGGACCCCGGGCCCAGCCGCAAAATATCCTGAATGGACAATTGCGTCTGCCCCAGCTCCACATGGACATCCACCGGAATGTCCAAAATCATGGACAGATTCACGTCCTTGTTTTTCTGGTCCACCTGCGGCGCCTGGGCAGGCTTTTCCAGGGGCGGCAGTTCCACCGGCTGGGCGGTCACCTTCTGCTGTTGAGCCACCTCTTGCTCCATCTGCTTGTACAGCTCCGCCAGCTCCTGCTCCTCGGCGCTTTTCCCGGCGGCTTCCTGTTCTCGGTTGCTCTCTTGTTCGTTCTCGTCTGCCATAAAAACCTCGCCTTCTTCAACTGCCTATTTCTTTTCCACGCCCTCGCCGTTCGCGCTTTTCCCGTTGGGCCCCAATCCCCCGGTAATCAACCGCACCGCGGCGCGGTTGTTGCACCGGCCCATCACCCCCCTGAACGCCAGGCGGTCCCCGATATACACCTCCGCGGGCGTTCGAACCGTCTGGTCCAGGCAAATCACGTCGCCCGGCCTCAAGGAGGCCAGCTGGCTGGTCATGATGGTGCTGTGCCCGATCACCGTATGAACGTCCAGAGTGACCGGCCCTATGGCCGTCAGCATGTCATCATGCTTTCGGTCGCTCTTGGCCACGTCCCTGCGCCCGCCAATGCGCGAGGACAGGCGCCCCAGCATGGGTTGCAACATCTGGTAGGGATAGCAGATGTTCATGATGCCGGAGATTTCCCCCATGCGCAAATCCAGGGTCACACTCAACACCTGGGCCTCCGAAGTGGCCAGCTGTATATACTCCGGATTGGATTCATACGACTGCACGGAAAAGCTCAGGTCGGCCACACTGGACCAGGCGGACTTCAATTCGCCCACCACCACGTCCATGATGTCGCTGGAGATCGACAGCTCGATGGCGGTCAGCTCGCGGGGCTCCTGCACGGTATTGCCATCGCCGCCCAGCAGGATGTCAATCATGGAGAGCACGATCGGGAGATTCAGCTCAATGGCGATCTCGCCGATATTCGGGGTGGTGGACAGCACCCCAATATAGGTGGGGCGCAATAACGAAAGGACAAACTCACCATAGGTAAACTGGTCCACGGCGACCAGCTTGACCTCCACGGCCGTCTTCAAGGCGACAAACAGGGCGCTTTGCAGGCCCTTGACGAACAGATCGTGCATGACCTGAAAGCCCCGCAATTGATCGCCTGAAACCAGGGTGGGCTTGCGGAAATTATAGGCCACCACCTTGACGTCCTGGGCGCCCCCCCCCACCTGCGCGGGCTCGCCCTCCAGCTTCACGTCGCCCGTCTTCATGGCCTGAAGCAGGGCATCCACTTCTTCTTGTGAAAGTGTTTTATCCATCTAAAACCATCCGCGGTTGAAGAAGCTACTGTATCAAAAACTGTGTAAAGTACACATCCATTATGGCCCCGGCCATTTTATCCTTGATGGCCGCATTCAAGGCGGAAATCATCTCCCGCTTGAGCGACTCCTTGCCGTTGGCCCCCTCCAGTTCGTCAATGGTTTTGGTGCTGATGGCCATGATGACCCGGTCTTTCAGCAGGGGATCAATCCCCTCCAGCTTCGCCGCCAGCTTGGCATCACTGACAATCAGCACGGGCTGAATCTTGAGGATGCGGGTGCCCTTCGTCTCCGCAATGTTGACATACATTTCCTTCAGGTCATAGGAAGAGGTGGCCTCCATCGAAGGCTTCTCCTCCATGGTCACAGGCGGCGGCACCGTCGCCTTGACCACAAAAAAGGTGATCGCAGGCGTGGCCACGGTAATCACCACGCCGATGATAATCACCAGCATGAGATTGGATTTTGGTTTTTCAGCGGGCGCGGCGGCCGGGGCTTCGCCACCGGTTTCAGTTTTTGTTTCTTCAGCCATGGTCGTATCTCCTTCCTGGGTCAGGACGACGGAACGTCCGGGCGGTCCGACTTCCTTTCATGCATCTTTCTCAAAGAAAACAGCACCACCTGCTCAACCGGGTTGGTTCCCAGCGCGGTCAAATACTTCTGGTGCGCATACCCCACCGCCTCCAGGCGGTTGGCGGGGAGGCGGGCCTCGTCCTGCAAGTAACGGGTGATGGCGGCGGAACGCTCGGTGGCCAGCAAGGACCGGGCCTCCTCCTCGCCGGCCGTTTCCATGCAATAGACGCCGATCACCATCTCGGGCACGTTGAACAAAACGGCGCCCAGGCGGCTGAGAAACTGCTGGGAATCCCGGTCCAGAGAGGCGCTTTCATCCTCAAATTTCACCGGGGTGGCCAGGGTAATGCTGACGCCCCGCTCATCAAAACGGGTCTGCAAAATCGTCACGCTGGACAACCCCTCCTTCCACAGCATGCCCTTAAAGAATCCAATGACATCGCCCTCCTCCTTGGGCTTCTTGACGCTGGGGTTGTTGTCGCCATGCCCCTGCGTGGTCTTGCGCCAGAATTGGAGCATCCCCAATCCGCCCTTGAGCCCAAAGGCATCACGAATAAACCCCATGCCTGACTTGAAGGCGGCCGTGCGCTCATGGCCCATGGAGAGCAGAACCACAAAGAAGGCCAGCATCAGGCACCACAGGGCGGAGTACTGCACAAAATACACCGGCGCGCCTGCTTCTTTGGGGGGCTCTGGCTTTTTTCCCATGTTGTTTTCGCCTATTTCCAGCGGTCCTTGATGATGGCTTCCTCCGGTTTCACCTTGGAGAGATCCCGGAATCCCACAATGATAATCTCCATCCGCTCGGGGGGGAAAACCTCCCGGCGATGGATCAAATCTCCCTCCCGGCCTTCCACGCGGGTGCCCAGGCTGAACCGGGCGGGATTGAATTCGGCCTTATTGATCAGGCCCTCTTTCAGCACCATGGCCCGCTCCGTGCCCAGGCCCCATGGGGTGCGGATGCTGGAGGAAATCACCTTCGCCGTTTCGGGCACCACGCCCACAATGCGCACCTCGTTTTCCAGGTCGGCGGCGACATCCGCCACCACCCCCAGCACATCGTCCTTCTTTTCAATCAATTTGGCCGTCCCCGGCTCGAATAAGGATTCGGTCTTGATGATGAAGGAAAGCCCCTCGTCCAGCAGGCGCAGGACATACCCCTTGTCAAAACTCCCGACGATATTGGATGAGAAGCGCTTCTGGGGCACCACCTCGTGCGCCGCAACCTTGGAGGCCTGGTGCTTGGCCACCATCGTCTGGCCCTCCGAGGCCCCGATGTTCTTTTCCACTTTGCGCGAATTGATGCTGGTGCCCAAAGTAATATTGGAGGCCTGCGTCATGCGGAAGCCGCCCTTCATGGCGCCCATCAATTCCAGCAGTTTGGCCTCCTCAAGATCCGAGAACGAAATCAGCATGACGAAAAAGGTCACCAGCAGGGAAATGCAATCCCCAAAAGACACCATCCACAGCGGAGCACAGGCCTCCTCAGGCTGTTTTGGCTTTGCGCTCATTTTCCTCCGTCTGCAGGCGAATCTTGGGAGGCATGAAACTGCGCAGTTTTTCCTGGACCACGCGGGGGCTGTTGCCCTCCTGGATGGAGAGGATGCCCTCCAGCACCATGGTCTTGATGGCGACCTCCTCGCCACTGCGCTGTTCCAGCTTGCCGGCGATCGGGAGCGCGAAAATATTGGCGACCATGGCGCCATACAGGGTCGTGATCAAGGCCACCGCCATGCCGCTTCCGATGGCGCTGGGATTGCTCATGTTGCGGAGCATCTGCACCAGCCCGATCAGGGTCCCAATCATCCCAAACGCCGGCGCATAGTTTCCCAGCGCCTTGAAGATGCCCTGCCCCACAATATGACGGGCCATCATGGAGTTGATGTCCTCCTCCAGCACATGCCGGATGATGTCGGTGGAATTGCCGTCCACCGCCATCTGAAACCCCTTCTTCATGAAGAGGTCCGTCATCTGCTCAATGTCGTTTTCAAGGGCCAGGATCCCGTCGCGCCGGGCGCGCACCGCGATATCCGACAACTGTTCGAACAGCTTGATGGAATCGTGCTCCCGGCTCATAAACGCCTTGCGCACCACCCCCATGGTCGCCAGCACCTTGGGCAGGGGGAAATGAATCAACGTGGAGGCAATGGCGCCGCCGATGGTGATCATCACCGACGGGATGTTCAGAAAGCCGGCGCCGCCGCCCATCACGATGGCGATGATCACCAACAGCCATCCCATGCTGATGCCTATGATTGATCCAATATCCATACGTTATGACTCCTGCCCGCGGTTTTCCGGCGCCGCCACCTCCGGCAGGGCCTGGCACTGCCGGCGGAAGGCGATCACCCGTTCGATCAACACCGAAGGCTTTTCCCGCGCATAATAGCGATGCCCGTTGTTCAGCACAATCTGCGTATCGGGATTTGTTTCGATCATCTCGATCAAATCCGCATTGATATACCGCACACTGCCCTTCAATTCCGTGATCGCAATCATACGCCCCCACCCCCGGTTTGTTCAGCGTCCATTCAAGGCGCGCCTATCTTACCGCTTCAACGACAGTAATTCTATCAACATTTCATCCGAGGTCGTAATGGAGCGGGAATTGGCCTGGAAGCCGCGCTGGGTAATGATCATCTCCGTAAATTCCTGCGCCAGGTCCACATTCGAGTTTTCCAGGTACCCCTGGAAGAGCTGGCCGGTGCCATCCGAACCGGGCATCGTCATCGGACGGATTCCGGCGGCCGCCGTGCTTTGGAACAGGTTGTTCCCGATCGCCAGCAAGCCTCCGTTGTTGGCAAACTTGGTCAGGGGAACCATGCCCACCACTTCCTGCACGCCGGCGATGGTGGCGTAAATCCGCCCATCCAACGCAATGGAATACGATTCCGTGGCGGCCGGCAGAACGATCGGCACCAGATCCGCCGGGGTCAGGCCGGTGGGATCCGGATTGGCCCCCATGACCCCCAGCAGGCGCTTGCCGCTGGAGTTCTGCAGGTAGATGTCCCCCGTGGCGGTGTCCACATCATGAATGTAGTCGCCTGCGCGCGTGTAGTACACACTGCCGGCCGGGGCTCCGGGATCGGCCACCACAAAAAAGCCGCTTCCGGTAATGCCCAGGTTCGAGGCCTGCCCCGTCTGGAACAGAATGCCGTCACTGAAGTTTTTGTTGATACTGCCCAGTTGCACGCCCATGCCCACCTGCATGCCAGGGGTCTGGGGGGCCGGAGAACGGATGGTGCTGACCAGCGTCTCCTTGAAGGTCACGTCGCTCTGCTTGTATCCGGTGGTGTTGACGTTCGCGATATCGTTCGCAATCACGTCCATCCGGGTTTGATGCGTCCGCAAACCCGACACTCCGCTCATCATGGCTCTTAACATATCGAACTCCTTTTCTTTTACTGCATCCTTGTCAATTCGTGCCTTCAGCGCCCGGGGTGGCGAACGCCAGTTTTTCCAGGCTGAAGATCGAGCTAAACGGATAGGCCAGCCCGCCGATCACCAGCATGCTTTCACCGTTTTGCCAGACCACTTTCTCCACAGGCCCTGAAATCGTCTCGCCGGTATTCAGGGTCAGGTTCACGGTTTCTCCTCCAAACATGAAGGACATCGCCATTCCGCTGTCCTGGCGGAAGCCTTCAAACTGGGTGTTGAGATTCTGCATCTGCTCCAGGGAGCTGAACTGCGCCAGCTCGGCAATCATCGCCGTGCTGTCCATGGGCTTGAGAGGGTCCTGGCTCTTCATCTGCGTCACCAGGAGCTTCAAAAACTCATCTTTTCCAAGCGCGCCTCCCGCGCCGGTGTCGCTCAGGCCATTGGCGGAGGCCGTGCTGGCAGGCGAATTCCGGGCGGCGGTGGGAACTCCACCCACCGCGGATGCTTCATTTACTTCCATGGGATTTCTCCTTTCAAATTTTTCTGTTTTCTTTGTTGGGCGGAACGGCCTTATGCCACCACCCAGATTCCTTTTGACCCGGAAGGCCGCCAGGCCTCCACGGGTTCGGACGCCGGCGCCTTTGCGCCGCGGCGCCCGGCGCCAAACGCCTGCCGGCCTTCTTCTGTTGGCGCGGCCTGCCGTTCAAACGGGCGGTGCTGATCCCGCTCTTCCTGTGTCACCACATCAAAGGAGCCCATCTTGTAGCCATTCTGCTCCAACACCTGCCGCAAGGAGGCTTCCTGCTGTTCCAGCAGATTCCGCACCACCTGGGTCTCCGCCACGATTTCAACCGCCAGGCGCTGTCCATCGTCCCGGCAGTTCAGCGTCACCTTGCCCAGATTGGCGGGCTCCAGGGTGATGGACATTTCCCGGCCATGGCCCTTCACCATCGAAAGCACATGCTGGTCCAGCCGCTCCATCAATTCATGCAACCGCTCGGTGCGAAGCGATCCCGCAAAGCCCGCCGCCGGGGCGGCGGCCGCGGGAGCGGGAACGGGGGCTTCCGCCGTTACACGAAAGGCCGGCGAGTCCCCCCCGGCAGAGGCCGCGGGGGCCGGGCGGGCCGCGCGCAAGATTTCAGGCGCCCCTCCTGGGCCGGCCTTTACAAAGTCCTGCGATCCCTCTTTCTGGCCATCCTGCAGGGAAGATTGCTCCTGCTGGGTGCGAGGCTCCGCGCCTGGCTCCACGACGGGGGCTTCCCGTTTGTTGCTGGCCTCGCTGAAGCGCGCAGGCGGTTCGGGCCGGGCCCCCTGGGCCTCCGGCTTGGCCGCGAGTTCTGTGTGCTCGGGGGGCAACGGCGGCGGTGCGACAACGGAAGCCTCCACGCGCACCTCTTCCGGCACGGGTGCGGGAACCGGCGCCGCGGGCGCCCGTTCCGCCGAAACGGCGGCAACGGAGGGCTCTGCCAGTGCCGGCCGCGAGGCGGGAGCAGGAACGTCAGCCTTCGCTTCAGGGCTTCTCTGGGTCTCCTGTTTTTCCACAGGGAACACGGGATCTCCGTCCTCCATGGTTTCCGATGCCACGACGGATTCCTGATCCTCCGCCGCGCTCAATTCCGGCCGGACAAGCTCTGGCTGGGCCGGCTCTGGCGACGAGGCCTCGGGCAAAGCAACTTCAATGGGCGTGGATTCAAGCGGGGGGGCTTCGGAACGGACCGGCTCTTTTTCCAGGGTTGGAGGTTGTTGAGGCGCTTGGACAGCCTTCGGCTCCTGAAACACCACGTGTGATTCGCCGGCCGACGCACCTTCCACCGGCGAAGCCAGGGGAGCCTCAGAGGTCGAACGGCCAGGGGCTTGAACCTGCGCCCACTCCGCCGGGGCCACCGCCGAGGTGCTCGGCAGGGCCTCCTGCCACTCACTCTCCACGGCCTCTTCCGCGCCCTCCACAAAAACCGGATGGACCTCCACCCGGTCTTCCGGGAGCATCATCTCCGGCTTCGGCGGCGCCTGGATATTTTCCTGCGGGATGAGCTCCTCCACCGGTTCCACGTCTTCACCCACAACACGCTCGGGGGCTGGAACGTCTTGCTCGTTCAACGCCTCCGCCTCTTCCCGCGCGACGGGCGCTGTGTCCGCCGGACGGCTATCCCGGCTCTCCTCCTGCGCCTCTGGGGATTTTTCATTCCGGGCCTTTTGGGCCTGTTCCCTTTCTTGAGCGGAAAGGGATTCCCTCTTTCTTGAGGGCTTGGGCCGGGAGGGAGGGGATTGGAAAGAGGATTTCTCCCGCACGGGCTCCCGCCGGGCCTCCGCTTCCTTCCGGGGCTTCAACATCCCCCGCATCAAATCGCCAAAATTCTTTTTGTCGCCCGCTTCCACGGGCCGGACCAAGGGAACCGGATCCCGAACATCCGCTTTTTCCACACCCATTAAAGAGCTGATGGACATAATGCTAAGCCCCCCTTCTGGCTTTGGGTTTTTCGTCGCGCGCCATGCGGCGCATGATATCGGTCCATTCCGCCACCAGCACCGCGCCCTTCTCCCCTTGCGCCACCGTGGCATCCAGAATGCCGGCGGCCTGCCGTTCATTCATGAGCGAAAGAATCATGGCGGCCCGCTCCTTCTCCATCTGCATCAGCGAGGTCGAGGCGCCGGCCGGATCCATCTTGCCACAGACCTCCGCCAGGCGCCGCAGGTTCGTCTTTTCCGCCTCGGCAATGCGCGCAATGCTGTCATCCAGCTGGGCCTGCAATTCCCTGAGTTCGGACTGCAACCGCTGAACCACGGATTCCTGCAGGCGGACCTCCTCCTCGCGGGAGCCCAGGTCCGCGAGCTTCTTTTCATATTGGGCGCGCTCCGCCTTGAGGGCCGAAATCAACTCCTCCACCGCCTTGCTGCTGTCGGAAAAGACCGTCAGGGATTCCGACGACGGCTGGGCGGCCGCCACGGGCGCGGGCGGGGCGGCATGAAAGGGAATCCGCCCGGTCTTCATGATCACGCTGAGCAGGCTCAGCGAGATCGCGCACACCACGCACATGGTAAAAAATAGGGCTTTCATTGTGTCCTCCGCGGGGGTCTCAACCGCCCTCCGCGATCATCTCCAGGCCGTGCTGGCGGATAAAGCCATGCGCGGCATACTCATCGGTTTCTTTCTGCTCCTTGCGCCTCTGCTCCACCAGCCACCGCTTCCGCTCCTGATCCTGAAGCTTCTCCAGGCTCTTGCGCTCCCGCACGTATTCACACAGCTCCTGGCGGGCCTGCTCGGCGGCCATCTCCTGCTCCAGGACCACCTGCACCTGGGCGCTCGCCTGCGCCTGCAGGCGCTCGAGGTACCTCAAATGAACCGTAAATTTGTGCCGGTGGGCCTTCATCCCGTCCAGCGCCTCGATCTCGGCCACCGCCCGCTGGCACTGCCCCGACAGCTCCTTGAGCAGGCGCCGGGCGCTTTCCAGCCGGCGCAGATGGTCCGCGAGGCGCAGTTCGGCGGCTTTTTCCAGAGCCTCCTTCACCTCCAGCAGTTTTCGCAGGGAAAATTCAAACACCTTCATTTGAGCACCGCCTCCAATTCCGCCAGCATGGCCGGCCAGGCCACCGCCTGAAATTGCGCCTGGCGCAAAAAGGCCTGGATGGCTTCGATTTTCTTGAGCGCTTCATCAATCTTCGGATTGGATCCCGCCACGTAGGCGCCGATATTGACCAAGTCCTCCGCCTTGCGGTAGGTGGACAGCAGGGTCCGCAGTTTGCCGGCCAGCTCCCGGTGGCGGGGCGTCACCACTTCGCTCATGAGGCGGCTGATGCTCATCAGCACGTCAATGGAGGGATAGTGGTTCTGCTCGGCCAGCGCGCGGGAAAGCACAATATGGCCATCCAGAATGGAGCGGACGGAATCGGCAATCGGGTCGTTCATGTCATCGGCCTCGACCAGCACGGTGTAAAAGGCGGTGATACTGCCCGTATCGGAGGCGCCGGAGCGCTCCAGCAGGCGGGCCAGCAGGCCAAACACGCTGGGAGGATACCCCTTGGTGGTCGGCGGCTCGCCCACGGCCAGCCCGATTTCGCGCTGGGCCATCGCGAAGCGCGTCACGGAGTCCATCAACAACAACACATGCTCGCCCTGGTCGCGGAAATACTCGGCAATGGCCATCGCCGTGGAAGCCCCCTTGCTCCGGACCAGCGGCGACTCATCCGAGGTCACCGCCACGACCACCGACTTGGCGAGCCCTTCCGGGCCCAGGGCGTTTTCCACAAAGTCCCTCACCTCACGGCCCCGCTCGCCAATCAGGGCGATGACGTTGACCGTGGCGCAGGAGTTGCGGGCCAGACTGCCCAGCAACACACTCTTGCCCACCCCGCTCCCGGCAAAGATGCCCACCCGCTGTCCCTTGGCGCAGGTCAGCAGGCCGTCAATCGCGCGGACGCCGGTCGAGAAAACCTCGGTCAGGGGATTGCGCGTCATGGGCAAAGGCGCGGCCCGCTCCAAATCCACCTGGCGGGTTCCATACAGCTCGGGGCCGCCATCAATGGGACGGCCCAGGCCGTCCACCACCCGCCCCAGCATGCCGCGTCCGGCCGGCACGCTCATCCGGCCGCCGGGGATGACCCGCGCGCCCGGACGGATTCCGCCCAGCCGCTCCACGGGCATCAACAGCACATACCGGTCGCGAAAGCCCACCACCTCGCAGGGAATCTGCTTCGGCCCCTGCTGGCTCTCCGTGTGAATCCAGGCCATGTCGCCGATCGAGATGTGGGGGCCCACCGATTTGACGGTCAGCCCCGCCACCTCGTACACGCGGCCCTCAGGGCGGGCAAGGCATTCCTCCCCCAGCCCCTTGAACAACGGCTCCAGATCAATGTCCAACAGTTCCGGCATCGCGGCTCCTATGGCGTTGCATCAATTTTTCTTCCAGCATGCTCAGGCGCTCGGCCAGGCGCGCATCAAAATATCCGTTGCGGCTTTCCATCATCACATCGCCCGCCGCCAGGGAGGGGTCCGCCACAATCTCAATCCGGTCATACACCGCCGGCACATCGGACCGGTTCCGCTGGGCGATGACCCGCGCGGCATCCACGGGATGCAGGCGCACCTTGACCCCCTGGAGATCGCTGATGGGCGAAAGCGTCTCGCGGATGATTTCCTCCACCATGGCCGCATCCGGCAAAGGCCGGCGCAACAGGGTTTCCGCCACCTTGACCGAGGTTCGGATCAACTGCTCCGCAATCTGTTTTTCCATGGAGCGCAACAACTCTTGCAGGCGTTGCTCCAAGGCCGCCCACCGCCTCTGCTCCTGCTCCTGAGCCTTGGCAAACTCCGCGCGCAAGCGGGCCTCCGTCTCGGCGGCGGCCTCCCGGCGCGCACGCTCCACCGCCAGGCGCAGCACCTCGGCGGGATCGGGGCCTTGGGGCGCCGCCATGCGGCAGGCTGTGCCGGCCGGCACGAAATCCTTCACCCCCGGGGTCATGATGATCGGCCTAGACATATTCGTCCTCTCCGCCAATCGCAATCTGGCCCTGGCCCGCCAGGGCCCGGATGGTGTTGACGATTTCCCTCTGCTTGGCTTCCACATCCGTCAGGCGCACCTTCTGCGCATACTCCATTTCCTCGCGCAAGCCCTCCGCCGCGCGCTTGGACATGTTGCCAAAGAACTTGTCCTTCAGCTCCGCGTTGGCATTGCGCATGGCAATCCCCAGCACGCCCATGTCAATCTCCTGCATCACGCGCCGCATGGCCACATCGCTGAGCTTGACGATATCCTCGAAGGTGAAGAGCCGGTCGCGAATGGCATTGGCCAGCACTTCGGACTTCTCCTCGATCGCGGCCAGCAGGTCTTCCTCCACCGAACTCTTGGCGTGCTGAATAATGCCCGTGACCGCGTCGAGCTTGTCGCTCTCGCTGGCCTTTTTCTTCTTGGTCGGCCCCGTCTTGGAACTCAGGTGCGATTCCACGCGGGCCACCACCTCCTCGGAAGGCGCCTCCGAGGTGCACATAAAGACAATCACCCGCCGCCGGGTCTCGCTGGGCAATACCTCCATCACTTCCGAGGCCAGGTTGCTGGGCAAATGCCGCATCACCAGGGCAATGACCCCCGGTTGCTCGCGGGAAAGCAGGCCGGCAATCTGCTCCGGCCCCATCTGGGCCATCCCGGAGAAGGCCTCGCCCCCCTCTTCCGTCCGCGTGTCCGAGAGCATGGCGGCGGCCTTCTTCTCCCCCACCGCCTGCGACAGCAGGGAGTTGACCAGCCCATCGTCGCCCTGGATCGCATTGCCCATTTCACGAATTTCCGACAGGCATTCGGCAATGGCCTTGTCGCGCAAGGGCCCCGGCACCACCCCCAGCTTCTTGATGGCGTTGGCCACCTTCAGCATCACCTTCGGGTCCAGCTGTTGGAGAATGGAGGCCGCCACGGTCTGATCCATGCTCGCCACCAGAACCGCAATCTTTTCTTCCGGCGCCAGCTCTCTTTTTATGGTCATTGGATGGTCCATGCTTCCATCTCCAGGTTCGATCAACTGCCCGGCTTGGCAATCGTTGAAATCCAGGCCGCAATCACTTTCGGGTTTTGCTCGGCAATCTGCGTGATCTCCGCCAGGTTGGCGGCCACCCCGGTCAGCTCCGGCTTCATCTTGCGCACCCCGTCCTCGCCATACTCATCGGTCAGCGCCTGCACGGGAACGCCCGCATCCTCCCGGCGCACCACCAGCCCGGCAATCACGCGGCGGCTCAGCCGGTAAATGATGAAGACCAGCAGGGTGGCCAGCAGGCCGCGCCCCAGGGCGCCCCAGTCCACCGGCAGGGTCAGGTACCACGGCGTCACCGGCAGGGCCTCCGGCGGCGCAAAAACCATCTCGCTGACGTCAATCTGGTCGCGCCGGGTTTCGGTGTCCACAAACCCCACCGAGGACTTCACCATCTGCTCAATCTTCTTCAGCTCCTCGGGTGCGCGGGCGTCGCTCCCCTTGGACACGCACACGGAGACCGAAAGGCTGGCCAGCCGCGCGCCGTTTTGCGTCACCAATTCCACATCGCTGGGAATCGCGTACTCCGTCCGGATGTTTTCCTTCTTGCTCTTCGCCATCTCCTGCTCCAGCGTGCCCGCCGCGGGAT